>JBBSEZ010000405.1:0-8960 GCA_038239195.1 Gemmatales bacterium | reverse complement strand
TGTCACCCCCTCACCTTGTCGCCCCGTCACCGTCGCTACGGCCAGTCTTCGCGCCAGGGCTCGCGGCGCATGCTGTTCTCGACCTGAATCGCCTGGAAGTTTTCGAAGGCGAAGAGGGCGAAGAAGACGGCGACGAACGTGCCGCGCGGGAGGTAGGTGAGCGGGTAGGGAACGCCTTTGACGTCTACGAAGGCGTTGACGGCGATGCCGGCGGCGAGCACGAGCGAGAGCCACAGCGACGCGATGACGCCGCTGCGACGGGAGAAGGCCAGGAACACCTCGCGCGCGATCTGCCCGCCGTCGAGGGGCCAGATGGGCAGCAGGTTGAACAGCGGCCAGTAGAGGTTGACGGAGAGGAGCATCGCCATGAGCGCCCGGCCGGGGGTCGGGCCTTCCTCGCGGAACTCCGGAGTAACAGGGGGCAGCCAGCCCGCTGTCGAGAAGGCGAAAGGCCGAGGCAAGGCGCCTGCCCAGACGGCGGCGACAAGGGCGCCCCACAGCGCGAACTGAATGGCCGGGCCCGCCGCCGAGACGGCGATGCGCTGCCAGCGCCAGCGCGCCTCCCCGGTGGGCATCGCGTAGCCGCCGAAGCTGTGCAGCACGATGTGGGCGTCGTGGCCGAACGCCTTGATGGCGAAGACGTGGCCGAACTCGTGCAGCAGGATCGAGGCGAAGCAGCAGCCGATCCACAGGGCAAGGTCGGTCATGCCGTTGCCGGGCAGCAGCGGGGCTCGGACGTAGCTCCACCCAAGGAAGGCGCTACAAACCCAGAACATCGGGTGAATGCGGACGTCCGTCCCGAGCATGCGGAAGCGCAGGTCGAACGCCGTTGGGGCGGAGTCGGTGAGCACGGATAGGCCCTCGGGGCGCGGGACGGCGATGGCACCATGATTGTCGAGCGCTCGCCCCGGGCCGGCAAGGGCAAACTGGAGAGGCCCTCTTGCTTGTCGTTTCGCGAGTTTCGCAAACTCCCTCCCGGAATTGCTTCGCCCTCGCCTCGCCGGTGCCTTACAATTCCCACCACCATGAACTGGTCCCTCTTTCGCGCCGAGCTCCCCGTCGCGCAGCGCTGGGCGTACTTCGACCACGCCGCGGTCGCCCCGCTCACGGCCCGCGCCCGGCAAGCCCTCGTCGCCTATGCCGACGATCTCGCCGAGAACGGCGTCGTCAACGCCCCGGCCCGATTGCGCGAGCTGGAGAGAGTGCGTGGCCTTGCCGGCCGACTGCTCAACGCCGATCCGCTCGACGTCGCCTTCGTCAAGAACACCAGCGAGGGCATCGGCATCGTCGCGGAGGGGCTCCGCTGGGCGCCCGGCGACAACGTCGTCCTCGCCGAGGACGAGTACCCCGCCAACGTCTATCCCTGGCTCAACCTCGCCGAGCGCGGCGTCGAGGTGCGCCGCGTCCCCAGCCGCGGGCCTCGCCTCGAAGTCGCCGACCTCGCTGCTGCCCTCGACGCCCGCACGCGCCTGCTCAGCCTCAGCTTCGTCGAGTTCGCCACCGGCTTCCGCAACGACCTGGAGGAGATCGGCGCGCTGTGCCGGAGTCGCGGCGTGCTGTTCTTCGTGGACGCCATCCAGGGCCTCGGCGTCTTTCCGCTCGACGTGCAGTCGGCGCCGATCGACTTCCTGGCGGCCGACGGCCACAAGTGGCTGCTGGGCCCCGAGGGCGCCGGCCTGCTCTTCGTGCGCCGCGAGCTGGTCGAGCAACTGCGCCCCGTGGGGATCGGCTGGCACAGCGTCGTCGGCGCCTGGGACTTCTCGGCGATCGACTTCCGCCTGAAGCCGCACGCCGGCCGCTGGGAGAGCGGGTCGCTCAACCTGGCCGGCATCGCCGCGCTGGGCGCCAGCCTCGAACTGCTGCTCGAGGCCGGCATCCCCGCCCTCGCCGAGCGCGTCCTCGAGCTGACCGACCACCTCTGCACGGCCGCCGCCGAGGCGGGGCTGTCCACGTATAGCAGTCGAAGGGGGAAGGAGAAGAGCGGGATCGTCTCGCTGGAGCTTCCCTCCGGGGTGGCCCCCGGAGAAGTGGTGCGCCGCCTGCGCCGCGAGGGGGTGGTCATCAACCACCGGGGCGGTCGGCTGCGCGTCAGCCCGCATGCGTATAACACGACCGAAGAGGTCGATCGCCTGGTGAAGCTCCTCGGAGAGATGAAATGAGCAAAGGGCTGAGTCATCGGCTGGCGGTCTACACGGGGACGTTCGACCCGGTCCACCGCGGCCATCTGGACATCATCGGGCGCGGCAGCCGCATCTTCGACGAGCTGATCGTGGGCGTCGGCATCAACCCCGACAAGGCGACCTTCTTCTCGCTGGAAGAACGCGTCGAACTGGTGCGTCGGGTGATCGCGCCGTTCCCCAACGTGCGCGTCCGCGAGTTCACGGGCCTGGCGGTGACCTTCGTGCGCGAGCTGGGCGCCCGGGTGATGCTGCGCGGACTGCGCACGACGACCGACATGGAGAGCGAGTTCGCCATGTCGCTGATGAACCTGAACCTCGACCCCGAGATCGAGACGGCGTTCCTGATGGCGAGCGAGCCGTATTCGCACGTGAGCAGCACCCTGCTGCGCCAGATCGCCGCCTTCGGCGGGAACCTCGACAAGTTCCTCCCGCCGGAGGTCAAGGATGCGCTGGAGAAGCGCGTCCACGAAAGACAGGCCGCCCCGTAGCGACAATACCCCGGAGAGCAACCATGCCCGACGCCACCACGTTCGACGCCTTCCTCGAAGCCCAGGCTCGCGCGCTGCGCGCCGGCGACGTCGCCCCCGCCACGCGCCTGATCTGGGAGAAGCGCAAGGCCAAACTGCGCGCCGACGCGTTCGCCGCGATGGGCCCGTTTCCCGAGAAGGCCTGCGCCCTGGGGCCCCGCGTCGTCGGCACACTCAAGCGGGCCGGATACCGGATCGAAAAAGTCGTCTTCCAGTCGCGCCCCGGCGTGTGGGTGTCGTCCACCGCCTACGTGCCCGAGCCGGCGCGCGGCAAGCGCCCTGCGGTGCTGTGCGTTCACGGCCATTTCGCCGGGGCGCGGCGCGACCCGGTGATCCAGGCGCGCTGCCTGGGGCTGGTACAACTCGGCTTCTTCGTGCTGGCGGTCGATGCCTTCAGCGCCGGCGAGCGCCACCCGGCCGGGGTTGGCTACCACGGGGCCTTGCTGGGCAGCACGCTCTGGCCGGCGGGGCACACGCTCCTGGGCATGCAGGTCTACGACAACCGCCGGGCCGTCGATTACCTGTGCGCTCGGCCCGAGGTCGATGCCGAGCGGCTGGGCATCACGGGGGCGTCGGGCGGGGGCAACCAGAGCATGTACGCCGGCGCCCTCGACGAGCGCTTCAAGGCGGTCGTGCCGGTCTGCTCGGTGGGGAGCTACCAGGCGTATCTGCGCGCCGCCTGCTGCGTGTGCGAGGTGCTGCCGGGCGCCCTGCGCTTCACCGAGGAGGGCGACGTGCTGGGGCTGGTGGCCCCGCGCGCCCTGCTCGTCATCAACGCCACGCGCGACGCGTTCCAGTTCAGCATCGGCGAGGCCCGCAAGGCCCTGGTGCGGACAAAAGCGATCTACAAGCTCTACGACGCCGGCGAGAAGTTGCGCCACGACACGTTCGAGTCGCCGCACGCCTACAACCAGCCGATGCGCGAGGCGATGTACGGCTGGATGACGCGCTGGCTCAAGAACGAGGGGACAGGCAAGCCGATCCCCGAGCCAAAGCACGCGATCGAGAAGCCGGAAGACCTGGCCTGCTTCCCGGGCGGGAAGCGCCCGCCCGGCTTCCTGTTCCCGCCGACGTTCGCCGCCCGCGAGGCGCAGGCGCTCCTGGCCCCCTTCCGCGATGCGAAGCTCGATCACAAGGAGGCGTGGGAGGCGCGGGCCGCGACGATAGGCGCCGAGCTGGGCAAGGCGCTCGGGCCGGTGCCGGCGCCGGGCCGCCCTGCCGGCAAGTTCGGCAAGGGCGAGACGAGCGCCGGCGTGACCACCAACTCGCTGACGCTCACCCCCGAGCCGGGCCTGCCGCTGTCGGTGGCCGTGCGCTTCAAGGGGGCCCTGGGGGGGAAAGTCCCCGCCTGCGTCCTGCTGCACCTCGAAGGCAAGGTCGAGGCGCTCAAGCACCCCCTGGCGGCCGAGCTGGTGGCCAAGGGCTGGGCCGTCTACGCGCCAGACCTTCGGGCCACGGGCCAGGCGAAGCCGGCGAGCGACCGCGTCGGAGTTGCCCCCGACCATAACAGCGCCGAGCACGCGGTGTGGATCGGCCGGCCGCTGCTGGGCCAGTGGCTGATCGACGTGCGCTGTGTGCTGGCGTTCATGGCAGTGCAGCCAGGGCTGCTGCGCGACCGGCTCGCGGTGGTCGGCCTGGGCCAGGCGGGAGTGGTGGTGCTGGCCGGGGCGGGGCTGCTCGACCAGGCCGTCTCGCTCGCCGCCGTCGGGGCGCCGGCCAGCTTCGTGACGACGACGGCCTACCCGCCGGGGACGCGCATGGGGCTGCTGGCGCCGGGCATCCTGCGCGCCGGCGACGTGCAGCACCTGGCAGCGCTGGCGGCGCCGCGCAAGCTGCTGATCGCCGGCGGGATGGGGGCCGACGGCAAGAAGTTGGAGGAGAAGGCGCTGCGAACCGCGTTCGCCTTCACGCGCAAGGCGTATCGGCTGGCGAAGGCGGAGGGGCGGCTGACGGTGCGCGCCGGGGAAGCGCCGGGGGAGTTGGTGGGGCTGCTGTGAGGTTAGCGACGCTTCGCAGAAGCGTGCGGCCCAACGTTCTCCGAAGCGTCGCTAAACCGTCCGCAGCCCCTTGCCCAGGCGCTTCTTCAGCGCCCTGCGCCCGGCCGTCCCCGCGTCGCCGCGGCTGATGCTCACCGCGCGGAGGCTCGGGAGCGAGCTGGAAGCGGCCAGCGCCTTGGCGCCGGCGTCGCCGATGGGGTTGTCCTGGAGGTCGAGCCGGGCCAGCCTCGGCAGCGCCGTGGACTGCGCCAGCGCCTCGGCGGCTGCGGGGCCGAGCTCGTTGTTGCCCAGTTGAAGGTGCGTCAGGTTGGCCAGGTGGGGCGAAGCCGCCAGGGCGCGCACGCGTGTCTCGGTGAGGTTGTTGTACTCGAGCGAGAGCGAGTTGACGGAGGCCAGAATGGGCGAACGGGCCAGGGCCGCGGCGCCCGCGTCGGTCATCTTGGTGTGGCTCAGGTCGAGGCTCGTCAGCCGGCGCAGGTGGAGCGAGGCGGCCAGGGCGCGCACGCCCGCATCGCGAATTTCGTTGAAGGCGAACTCGAGGTACGTCAAGTTGGCCAGACCGCGCCAGCGCGCCAGGGCTCGCGCCCCGGTTGGGCCGATCTCGTTGAAGTGCAAATTGAGGTGGGTGAGGTTCAGCATCGAGCGCGCCCCGGCCAGGGCACGGCCGGCGCCGCGCCCCAGCCGGTTGTAGCTCAGGTCGAGGTGCCGGAGGCGGCCCAGGTGGGGCGAGGCGGCCAGCGTCGCGAGCGCGTCGTCGTCGATGCGGTTGCCGCTCACCCTGAGGTCGGTCAGGCTAGCCAGGTAGGGCGAGCCAGCCAGCGCGGCGACGCCGGCCCGCCCGAGGCCGGTGTTGTTCAGGTTGAGGTGGGTGAGCCGGCCGAGCAGGGGCAGTTCCGCCAGGGCCGCGATGGCGGCGCCTCGCAACTCGCACCCCATGAGGCCCAGTTCGGTCAGGTTGCTCAGGTGAGGGGAGGAGAGCAACCGGCGGAGCTGCGCCGCCGTCAGGGCGTCGTCCGGCAACTCGAGCCGGCGCAGCCGGGCGAGGCCGGGGCAGGCGGCGAGCTCTCGGAGGTGCCGGTCGAAGTTCTCCAGGCAGACATAGCGGACCGGGGCCGCGCGGAACAAGGCGTCGGCGCGCTGGAGGAAGCTCACCGCCGGCAGTTCCACCCGCTCGACGAAGCCGCGACGGTACTCGTGGCCCTTGACCACCCGGCGCAGGGGCCCCAGCCAGGCGTCGCCGTGCTCCTCCAGCAGGTCGCCTTCTCGCTCTTGCAGGCGTTCGGCGCGGGGATCGTGTTCGGCCAGGCCAGCCCGTTCGAGCTGCACGCGAATGAGCTCGGCCCGCTCGGCCTGGCCCTGCTCCTCCAGCCAGTCGGCGTAGGCCAGGCGCGGCAGGTCGTCGTCGGGGTGTTCGCAGACGTCCGTCAGGATCGCCTCGCCGTGCGTCATCGCAAGGCCCCCTCCGTCTCGCGCTTGCCCGCCAGCACCTGCGCCCGCAGCACCTTGTAGTCGGTCTTGCCCGTCCCCAGCACCGGCAGCCGGTCGATGGGGCGCACCTCGTCGAGGCGCATCACGCCCTGGAAGCCCTCCTTGGCGAGCAGGCCGTTCGCTTCTTGCAGCGTCATCGGCGCCGTGCTGAACAGTACCACCCGCCGCCCGCCACCCTCGAGCTCCACCCCCTCCACCGCGACGCGCGGCCCGTCCTTGGTGGGCGGGAAGTGCTTCGCGAATGGCTCCTCCAGCGCCGGCAGCGAGATCATCTCGCCGCCCGCCTTGATGAAGCGCTTCAACCGTCCCGAGAAGCGTACGTAGCCCTCCGGGTCGATCTGGACGAGGTCGCCCGTCGCGTACCATCGCTTGCCGTCGCGCTCGCGGAACGGCGAAGGGCCGTCGTAGCCGAGGTAGCCGGGGAACACGGTCGGCCCGGCCACCAGCAGCATGCCCAACTGGCCCTGGGGCAGTGCCTTCTCGCTCTCCAGGTCGATCACGCAGACCTCGACGCACGGCATCGGCTTGCCGACCGTGCCCGGCTTGTTGGCGCCCGGCGCGTTGACCGACACCACCGGCGAGCACTCCGTGATGCCATAGCCCTCCAGCACCACCGCCCCCGGCGCGGCCTCGGCGAATCGGTCGAACACGACCTGCGGACACTTCTCGGCGCCGACGATGACCATGCGCAACGACGCCAGTTCGCCCGGCTCGGCGCGCTCCAGCACGTAGCTGGCGAACGTCGGCGTGCCCACGAAAATGGTCGGCTTGTAGGCGCCGACCTTGCGCGCGAGGGCGGCGGCGTCGGTCGGGTCGGGGTGGCGCACCACGCGCATCCCGGTCAGCAGCGGAAAGAGGCCGGTGATCGACATGCCGAAGCTGTGGAAGGCGGGCAGGAAGCCGAGGATCGAGTCCTTGCGCGTCACCTGCAAGACCTCGATGCCCGACCTCTGATTGGTGAGGAGGTTGCGGTGCGTCAGGGGCACCGCCTTGGGCGCCTTCTCCGAGCCGCTGGTGAACAGCACCACGGCAGGCTTGTCGGGATCGGGCCGGGGCACCGAGCGGATCGTGCTGCCAGGGAACCAGCGGGCCCCGAGCAGCGCGCGCAACCTCTCGAACCTGCCGATGCCCTTGCCGAGCTCTTCGAGGAAGAGGTAGTCGGTCCCGGCGACCTGCACGCCGAGGCGATCGATGAAGGCCTTCGAGGAGACGACGTGCGCCAGGCCCATTGTCTTGGCGGCGTGGGCCAGGTTGGCGGGCCCGGTCGTCCAGTTGAGCACCACCGGCACCTTGCCCGCCAGGTAGAGCCCCATCAGGGCCACGTCGCAGCCGACCGACGAGGGCAGCAACAGCCCGACGTTCTCGCCCGGCAATTTGGCGAAGCGCCGGGCCATGAGGAGGGCGCCGACGAGCAGGCGCTCGTAGGTGAGGGCGCCGGAGCGGTCGTCGGCGCAGGCAACGTCCTTGCGGTTGGCCAGGGCCCGCTTGACGAACGCCTCGGCGACGGTGTCGGCGAGGACCTCGAGGAGGCGCTCGTCGGACGGCGGGCTGAACCAGGCCGCGGGCGGCGGCTTGGGCGGCTCGCGCTCGAGCAGGCCCTGGGCGAGGGCGTAGAGCTGGCCGAGGTTGGCCGGCACCTGATCGCCGGTGAAGCCGAAACGCCGCTCGACGTTCAGGCTCAGCTCCATGCGGTCGAGGCTGTCCATGCCGAGGTTGTCGAGCGACAACTCGGGCCCGAGCTCGTTCTCGGCGAGGGGTCGGCCGAGCTTCTCGGCGACCATCTCGTTGACGGCGCTGCGCGTCTCGGGCTTGACCTTGGCGAGGTCGAAGTCGTCGCCGCTGGGAAGCGGCGGAAACTCGAACGTTCGCGGCCCGAAGAGGAAGTGGCCAGGGACGAAGGAAGGCTTTTCTGGGTCGCCGGCGTTGTACCAGGCCTCGAGCCGGGGGTTGAGCAGCTCGCGGCGCGGCAGGGGGAGGCTGGCGCGGTCCACGTGTTCGAGGGTGAGATCGACGTTGCGGCGCGGGGCGAACAAGAAGAGGTTGGCGAGGAGGAGCCCGGCGCCGCGGAGGAGCCGCTTGACGAAGGCGGGCCGCTCGCCGGTGCGGGCGTAGCTGAACGAACTGCCCCAGAGGCCGCGCGTGCGGACGAGCACCACGTTGACTTCGGGGACGGCGCGGAGCACGTCGGCGACGGTGCGGGCGGCGCCGAGATGTTCGGGCCCGGTGCGCGACAGGCGGCCGGAGGGCCAGAGGATGACGTTCTGCCCCGCCTTCAGGGCCTCGATGATGCCCTGGATCGCCTCCTCGGTGCGAACGCGGGCCTCGGCGCTGGCCTGGTCGAGGTCGGGCACGCGCAGGGCGTCGAGCAACTTCATCAGAGGGTAGAAAAGGGGGTTGTTGAAGTTGCCCTCGAAGAGGAGCGGGCGCGGCCGCAGGGTGGGCCAGAGAAAGGTGAGGGCAATGACGGGATCGATGAAGGCGGGGTGGTTGGGCAGGATGAGGGTGGGGCCTTTGAGGTCGCGCACTTTCTCCAGGCCATGCAGACGAACGCGGTAGCGCAGCGCCAGGACCACGCGAGCGAACAGCCAGAGCGGAAAGCGGCACAGGTTGAGCATGGCATGGTTCCCTCGGGCTGTCGGCGAGCGCGGGCGGGCACGGGCACCGGGATGTTCAGCACTTTAGCGTATCGGTAACTACCTCGCCAGAGGCGGGGCAGTTGCGTGCTCGACTTTCCCGCCTCCGGGGGCGTCGATCGCTAATTAGCGATC
>JBBSEZ010000404.1:0-8980 GCA_038239195.1 Gemmatales bacterium | reverse complement strand
CAAGCCCGGGGGCACGGTTGCCATCCCGCAGGTTGTCGCCGCCCTCGCGGATCGCGATTCGCAGGTTCGCACCTTTGCCAGCGTAACCCTTGCCCGGATGGGCGAGCCGGTCGTCCCTGCCCTTGTCGGCTCACTCCGGGCCCCCGACCCGCAGGCGCGTCTATGGGCCGGGATGACGCTCTTTCGCATCGGCGAGCCCGCCGTCAAGCCACTGGCGGGGGCGCTGAAGTCCAAAGACCTGGCCCTCCGCCGCGGCGCGGCACGGGCCCTCGGCATGCACGGCCCCAAGGCCAAGGCCGCCGTCCCCGCCCTGGTCGGGGCCCTCAAGGACCTCGACCTCGAAGTGCGCACCAACGCGGCGCTCGCCCTGAGGCGCATCGACCCGGCCGCAGCGCGGCGCGCGGGAGTGCGCTGATTTTTGGCCTCCCCCCACGGGCGCCCCCTACAATGCTAACGCGGGCAGGCCGCCGAACGCGACCACGGCAACTTCCGGCTCGGAGAACGACATGCGACAGCGATCGTCCCTGATGCGGGCCCTCGTCCTCCTCGGCCTGCTGGCGCCCTGCGGCTGCGGGCGGAAACGCCCGGCCCCCCCGCCTGCCGTGGAGGAGCCGGCCCCGAGCCCCCGCCAGCACTCCGTCGCCGAGCTCCTCGAGGGGCTGGCCAGAAAAGACCCCGACGAGCGCTCGTTTGCCGCCACGCGCCTGAGCCTTCTGGGAGCCGACGCCGGAGAAGTTGCCCTCAGCCCTCTGACGAGCGCCCTGGAGGACCCCAACGCCAACGTGCGCTCGTCGGCCGCCGTCGCTCTGGGCAAGTTCGGCCCCAAGGCCCAGGGCGCCGTGCCGGGCCTCGCCAGGGCGCTCAAGACCGACGAGGACCGCGACGTCCGCGAGGCCGCCGCGGTCGCCCTCGGCCACGTGGGCCAGGGCAGCGAGCCGACCGTCGGGGCCCTGAGCTACGCCGCGAAGACCGACCACGACGCCGACGTGCGCGCCGCCGCCACGAAAGCGCTGAACAGGCTCAGCCCGCCCCCGCGCACCGCCGTGCGCAACTGAACGAGCCCGCGCGAAACGGCAAGCAAGAAGGGAGCGCCCTCTTGCTTGCCGTTTCGCGATCCCTTACGTCGGCAATTCCTTCGCCGTCACGATCTTCTTCTTGGTCACCGCCTCGCGCACCAACAGGCACGCCAGCACCGCGTCGCGCCCGTGCTGCACCGTCGCGACCGGCGGCTTGCCGTTGCGCACCGAGTCGAGGAACGCCGCCAGCCCCAGCCGGGTGCTGTTGACGTCGCCCTTCGCCGTGTGGCCGATGCGGTCGGCCTTGTTTAGTTCCTTGCGGTAACTGAACGTCCCGGTGTTGAAGTCGATGCCGGCGCGGGTGCCCAGCAACTTCGTGTACTCGTCGTTGAAGGTCTGCGTGAACTGACCCTGCTTGCCGGGCGCCACCCAGCTGTGCAGGATGTTGACGATGACGCCGTTACTGTACTCGACGACGGCGGAGTAGTAGTCGTGGACGTCGCGCTCCGGCTGGCTGGCCCGGTAGAGGTTGTCGCGCCCCAGGCCCATGGCGCGCACCGGCAGGCAGCGGTTGGCCCAGTTCATCACGTCCCAGTTGTGGACCGCCTGCTCGACCATCCAGTCGCCCGAGCGCCGCTTGATCCCGAACCAGTCGTAGAGCGGGCCCCACGCGTTCGACCACAGGATGCGCCCCTCCACCAGCCCGCCCAGTTCTCCCGCATGCACCTGCCGGATGGTCTCGATGAAGCGCGGGTCGGCCCGGCGCTGAAAGCCGATCTGCACCACCAGGCGCGGCTTCGCTCCCGCCGCCTTGACGACGCGGTCGCAGTCGCCGAGCGTCAGGCACATCGGCTTCTCGCCGTAGAGGTGCTTGTTGGCGCCGAGGACGTCGAGATAGTTGGCCGCGTGCAGGTCGCACGGCAGGGCACTGACGACGGCGTCGATGCCCCGGACTTCGAGCAGCTTCTTCCAGTCCTTGGTGAGCGTGGGGGCCTTCTGCCCCGCCGCGACGACGAGCGCCTTGGCCCGGTCGGCGTGGGCGGGCTTGAGGTCGCACACGGCGCGGACGACGACGCCCGGCAGCGGGAGCAGGTTGCGCAACAGCGCCGTGCCGCGATTGCCGACGCCGACGAAGCCGACGCCGATCTCGGCAGGGGCGGCCGCGGCCAGGGCGGGGGAGAGGGCGCCGGCGGTGAGAGCGCCAGCGGCGCCGAGGAACGCGCGACGGTCGGGAGAGGACATGGTTTTTGGCTCCGAAGGGAAGAGAGGGGCGCGTCGATGATGATGCCGCACGCACGGCGTCGAGGCAACCAAAATCCGCGCCGCTTGCCCCGACGCTCGCCGGGGGCGATAATGCCTCCTCATCGGCACCAGGCCCCCGAGGCTCGCATTATGTTCGGATGGTTTCGCTCGCGACCGCCGCGCCCGCCCCTCGATCCGCCCGAGAAACTGTGGGTCGAGCGCTACATGAGCTGGCTCACGCAGACGTTCGGCCTCGACTACCTGCGCGAGGTCGAGGTGGTGCTGCCCACGCCCGAGTTCTTCCCCGAGCCGTTCACCGGCGCCGAGGAGCAGGTGCGGCCGCTCCTCGAGCTCGTGTGCGATTACATGGACGTAGACGCCGACCGCATCGACCTCGAGCTGTTCGACGGGGGCGCCAATCACACCGACCACTCGGCCGACGTGAGCGTCGGTTTTTCGACCCACGCCCTCGGCTATTATTCCGCCCGGGGCGGGCGGGAGATCATCCTGGTGGCGCGCTCCTTGCTCGCCGACCCCATCGCCCTGATCGCCACCATCGCGCACGAGGTGGCCCACGTCCCCCTCCTCGGCGACGGGCTGCTGAGCGAAGACGATCCCAACCAGGAGTACCTCACCGACCTCTTGACGGTCTTCCTCGGCCTCGGCGTCTTCTCGTCCGGGTCTGTCATCCGCGAAAAGTCCAGCTTCGGCGGCGGCGTGTCCTACTGGTCGATCGGCGCCCACGGCTATCTCACCGAGCGCCTGTACGGCTACGCCCTCGCCGTGTTCGCCTACGCGAGGGGCGAGGAGAAGCCGGCCTGGGCCGAGCACCTCCGCCCCAACGTGCGCGACGTCTTCACCCGAGGCCTGGATTACCTCCAGAAGACCTCCGACACCCAGTTCCGCCCCACCGAGGACGGCGCCGGTAGCCTCCCCGGCTCCGAGCGCATCGCCCGCGCCGTCGCCGCCCTCGCCGCGCCGTCGAGCGGCGCCCGCCTTGCCGCCTTGTGGGACCTCAAAGAACTGAAATCGGAGGGCGCGGCGGCGGTCCCCGCCGTCACGGGCGCCCTGGCAGACGCCGACCCCTCCGTGCAGACCGAGGCCGCGGAGGTGCTCGGCCTGCTCGGCGCCGCGGCGGCACGCGCGGCGCCGGCCCTGATGGGCGCCTGTGCCCAGCTGCGCAACGAACCGCTCCGCCTGACCGCCGTGCGCGCCCTGGGGCAAACGGGAGGGCAGCACCCGAAGACCGTGGAAGTCATCCTCGAAACGCTGCAATCCCTGCGGACCCACCAGCAACTCGTCGCCGTGCAGGCCCTCGGCGCACTCGGCCCGAACGGCGCCGCCGCGGTCGAGGCGCTCGTCGAGCTCCTCGGGCATCGCGAGGTGGACGTCGCCTGCGCCGCGGCCCTGGGGCTGGGCGCCATCGGCGCCGCGGCCGAGGAGGCGATCCCCGCCCTGATCGAGGCGCTGAAAGAGGGCGAGGGCGAGGTGCCCGCGGCCGCCGCCGTGGCGCTGGGGAAGATCGGCATCGCGCGCGAGGACGTGCTCGCCGCCCTGCGCAAGACGATGCTCCGGCCGAACGAGGACGTCGTGGATGAGGCGTCGGAGGCGTTGAAAGCGCTGGCGCCGGACGCGCCGCTGCCGGAGGTGCCGAAGTCACCGCGGCGGAAGAAGCAAGGGTGACGGAGGGGGCTTACGTGTTCGAGCGCCTGCGGGCACTGTTTCGGCAGCCTGCGCCCCTCGCGGTCGAGCGCCCCGGCGCGCCACCAGAAGGCCCTCCCGAGGGGGCCGCCGCGGAGAGCGTGCTTGGGGAGTTCCTCACTTCGATCCGCGAGCGGCCCAACGACGAAGTCGCCTTTCTGGTCCTCGCCGACTGGCTCGAGGAGATGGGAGGCCCCAACGACGCCCTCCTCGGGGAGTTGATCCGCGTGGGGTGGAGGGCGAACTGCCTGCCGAGCTGGGACCTGCGTTGCCTCCCGCTGGAAATCGAGGAAGTGAACCTCTCCCGGCGGATCGGCGGCGGCTGGTTCGGCCCCCAACTCGCACTCCTGCGCGAGCAGCGCGTCGAACACTGGTTCTCCGCGGGGCTCCTTTACCTCTCGCCCCCTCTTCAGGCTTTGCGAGACCTGAAAACGAGGTTTCAGTCGAGCTGGCGCTGGGTGGGCGGGCTGAGCCTTCTCGTGAGCGGCTGGCTGGGGTTGCGCGAACTGCTGACGGAGTTGGAGGAGCTCGCGCCCGGGGAGCGCATCCTGTGGCTAGACCTGAACCAGGCGCTGCCCACCTCGGAGTTTCTTCTGTCGGCCGCTGCGTTGGCCGAGCTCGCCTCCTCGCCCGCCCTGAGCTCGCTGAGTTACCTGGGGCCTGGGGAAGCCATCGGCGACGAGGGCCTCAGCGCGCTGCTGCTCTCTCGCCACCTCGCGAGGCTCTCGGAACTGGACCTGGCCCAGGGGAGCCTCGGCCACGAGGGGGTGGCGAAACTGGCTGCCTGCTCGACCCTGCCCGCCCTCCGCATCCTCAACCTGGAGGGAAACCCGATCCTCGACATTGGCGCGCGAGCCCTCGCGTCCTCTCCCTTGTTGCGCGGCCTCGAGCGGCTGCTCCTGGGGCAGACCGCCCTCGGGTCGGACGGAGTCGAGGCGCTCGTCGGTTCCTCGCCCCTGGAGAAGCTGAGCTTGCTCGACTTGTCCAGCAACCACCTGGGCGCCCCGGCCGCCCATGCTCTGGCCAACACCCCGTACCTCCCCAACCTGACCGCCCTCTCCCTCTGGGGCACCGACCTGGACGATCGAGACGTGACCATCCTGGCGTCCTCCCACCTGGCCCGGCTCGAATCGCTCGACCTTGGCGCCAACCTCATCCGCGACCGCGGCGTGCGGGAGTTGGCGACTTCCCCCGGCTTTGCCGGGCTCATCAGCCTCAACCTGACGTCCAACGACGTTGGGGCCAGGGGGACAGCAATCCTGGCCGCCGCCCACGTCCTTCCCAAGTTAGAGGCGCTGGGCCTCGCCCACAACAGCATCGGCAACAGAGGCGCCCGCGCCCTGGCGCGTTCCCCCTTGCTGGCCCGGCTCCGCGCGCTCGACCTGTCCGGCAACCGCATCGGCGAGGAGGGCGCCCGCGCTTTGCTGGAGGCGCCCGAACTGGAGCGGCTGGCGTACCTCAACCTCAGCGACAACGAGTTGGGGGAAGACTTGCTCGCGGCGTTCCGAACACGTCTGGGCGAGCGCTTCGAGTTCGAGGAAGAGGATGACGGTATGGACGACGACACGGAATGAGCCAGGACGGCCCTCTCACCAGCGCATCACCGCCGTGCCCCACGACAGCCCCGCCCCGAAGCCCGACAGCACCGCGAGCTGCCCCGGCTGGAGCCGGCCCTCGGCCAGCGCCTCGTCGAGCGCCAGCGGCACCGAGCCCGCCGAGGTGTTCCCATACCGATCGAGGTTGTTGAACACCTTGCTGCGCGGGATGTGCAGCACGTCGATGGCAGCGTTGATGATGCGGATGTTGGCCTGATGAGGCAGGTAGAGATCGACGTCGCTCGGCTTCAGCCCGCTGGCGTTGAGTACGTCCTGGATGGTGTCGCACAAAATGCCCACCGCCCAGCGGAAGACGGCACGGCCGTCCATGTACATGTAGTGCAGCCCCTTGCTCAACACGTCCGGCGTCAACTTCATCCGGCTCCCACCGGCTGGCCGGCTCAGCAGGTCGCCGCCCCCGCCGTCGGCGCCGAGGCTGAAGCTCAGCAACCCCTGGTCGGGCCGCCCGCGCGTCAAGATCAACGCCCCGGCCCCATCGCCAAAGAGCGGGTAGGTCTTGATGTCGGTCGGGTTTAGGATGCGCGAGTTGCAGTCCCCGCCGACGATCATCGCCACGTCGCTGGCGCCCGACACCACGTAGGCCGCCCCGGTGATGAGCGCGTACATGAAGCCGGCGCAGGCCGCCTCGATCTCGATGGCGGCGCAACTCAGCTTGAGCCGATCCTGAAGGAGGCAGGCCGTCGAGGGAAACGACATGTCGGGGGTGAAGGTGGCCAGGACGATGAGATCGACGTCTTGCGGGTTGATCTGGCTGTTGTCGAGGCAGCGGAGGGCCGCCTCGTGGCAGAGGTCGCTCGTGGCCTGGTGAGGCAGCGCGTGGCGGCGCTCCAGGATGCCGGTGCGCTTGACGATCCAGTCCGAGTCGAACCCGAAACGCTGGTGGAGGTGGTCGTTGCTGACGACGGCATCCGGCACGTAGCTGCCGGTCCCCACCACACGCACCCCCATCAAACTGCGGCAGCGCGGTCGGGGCAGAGGAGGACGTTCTTCATTCATGAAATGCCGACCGTCTGGAAAAGGAACCGGCCGCAAACCGGATCGGGGGGGATAGGGTCGCCGCGGGCGACGGCGGTCTCCTCAAAAAGTTTACGATACACCGACCGGAGAGTTTTGGCAACCATCGAAGAGGCGTCGGAAGAAGGGCCCCCGACCTCCGACTGTGGCCTCGCCAACTCGCCCATTTACCACCCGCTTCAGGGCACCACGTGCTCGAGGTAAACCAGCATCGCCGAGACGGCGTGCTGGGTGTTGTCGATGCGAAGGTTGCCGTCCTTGTGCGAGGCGTAGAAGGCGCCGTGCAAGCGCGGGCGATACCAGTTGGCGAAGTGGTTGGTGTTGGCGTCGGTGAACTGGAGCGTGGCGAGGAACTGTAGGCAGCGCTCCAGCGAGACGCTGTAGCGCTGGTGTCGCGTCACGTCGCCGGTGGCGCGGGCCACGCGGCAAGCCTGGGCCAGGGCCTCGGCGCAGGCGGCGCTGCCCACGTCGGGGGCAGTCTCGGTGGCCCGGCCGTCCTGGAAGCTCATGAACCCGCCGTGCCACAGCACCCGGCGCAGGTCGCGGTCGATCTCGGCGTACTGCAAGCCACAAAGCCAATCGTTCATCTCCGTGACGAACTCGGCAAACGGCTTCTCGTTCGTCTTCAGATAGGCCTCGGCGTACGCGGCCGTCTGCCACGGGACGAACGCCATGTTCTTGTGGGCGCGCCACCACGTCCGGTAGTACGGCAGGGCCTTGCGCACCAGGTCGGTCTTCCACGTCGCCGGCCGATGCTTCTGGCTGACCATCAGCGCGTAGAGCGCGACCCCCGCGTGCTCGCTCACCTCGTCGTCGGTCGGCACGTCGGCCGATTCGTACAGCGCCAGCGCCCCGTCGGGCCGCGCCTGACTGCGGAGGTAGTTGCACAACTGCTCCGACTTATCGAGCAGGTCGGCCTGCGGGGCCGGCAGCTCGTTGATGGCCAGGACCAGCATCCCGGCCGCGCCCACGCGGTTGACGGCGCCAGGCGGCAACACGGTACAGCGCACCTTGCTGTCGGTCGGGCCGGTGGCAGTGTCGTCGAGCAGCGCCAGAATGGCCTGGGCGGCCCGGACGGCATAGCGCTCTTCGCCGAGGAAGCGTGCGGCCCGCGCCAGGGCGCAGGCAGCGCCGGCCTGGCGCAGATAGTGATCGCCCTCCATTTCCACCTTGAGCGCGGGCAGGTAGCCGTACAGAAACCGCCCCTTCACGCCGTTCATCCGGTGCAGCCACTCGGCGCCTTGCTGGGCGCTGACGAGCATCTGCTTTTGCAGCTCCGACAGGCGCGTCAAGTCGCGCGCCGGCACCAGCGGCTTCGCCAGGGGCGCCGGGGCCCTTGCCGCGGGCGGCGTGGAAACGGCGCCTGGCGCAGGGGAGGGGGAGGGGGAGGGTGGGGGAGAGCGGTCCTGCCCGCGCGTCAACGAGAGGGTCAGGGCAAAGCCGACGAGCAGGACGAGGAAACAGACAAGCCGGATGCGCATGGGTCAGGCCTCCTTGCCCACGGAGCGCAATGCAGAGTGGCGGGCCGGCTTCCTGTCGGTCCGCGTGGCCCAACGGCTCGCCCCAAGGGGCGGACCGCGGACCGCTCACTCTTATACAGCAGCGAGGCCGATGGGATCAACGCGAAACGAAACGAGCGCGGGGCGCGAACGGGCGGCTCGTCGAGCAAGCCCGTTTCGCGCCCCGCGCACCTTCCGCCTCGCTCACGGGGCCGGCGGCGCCGGCGGGGCTGGCGGCGCCCCTGTTGCCTCAGGGGCCGGCGCGGGCGCTGGGGCCGGTGCTGGCGGCGCTTCCGGGGCCGGCGCCTGCTGGGTCGGGGCCGGGGGCGGGGGCGGCGCGGGCGGCGCTTCCGGGGCCGGCGCCTGCTGGGTCGGGGCCGGGGACGGGGGCGCCGCTGTCGGCGGCTCCTGGCCGGCGAGCAGGATGTGCTTGACGCGCACCGCCGTGTAGAACTGGCGATGCCCGCGCAGTCGGCGATAGTTCTTGCGGCGGCGGAAGTGCTGGATGTAGGTCTTGATCGAAGGGTGATCGACGACCTCGCCCAGGATGCGGGCCCCCTCCACGACCGGCTGGCCGAGGTGGGTGGTCTCGTCCTTGCGGTAGAGCAGCACGCGCGGGAACTCGACTGCCGTGCCCGGGGCGGCGCCGTCGCCGTCGCCAGCGCGGAAGTCCACCTTGACCACTTCGCCTTCGCTCACGCGGTACTGGCGCGAACCGTCTTCAAAGACTGCGTACATGGCTCACTGTCACTCGCGACGGGCCTGGAGAACCGGCGAAACCCAAAAAGGAATGGTAGCAGGAGCGAGCCCGGTTGGCCAGGGGCGCTCACCAACAAATCGCCGGCCCCCGTTTAGCGACGCTTCGCAGAAGCGCAACGCTGATGACGATTCT
>JBBSEZ010000403.1:0-9021 GCA_038239195.1 Gemmatales bacterium | reverse complement strand
CGGTGGCCAAACTTTAAAAACTGGGCGGGGGGCCGGGCGGGGGGGTTGGGGCGCCACGTGGGTTGCGTGCCCGGGGGGCCCCGCTATCCCCGGGCGGGCCAAAACGCGCGCCCCCCCCCGTCGGTCGGTTACCAGATCCGTGTGATGCCATAGGCGTCGAACGCCACGTCCGCGCTCACGATCGGGATGCCTTCCACCAACGCCTGGGCGATCATGAGCCGGTCGAACGGGTCTTTGTGGTGCGGCGGGAGCGTGGACTGCCGCTCCGCATACTCGATGGTGACCGGCAGGATGTTGAGTTTCAGGTCGGTGACGACCTTCTCCATCCATTGCCGATACGGCAACGAGAGGGTGATTTTGCCAAGGCCGACTTTAATCGCCAATTCCCAGACTGTCGCCGCACTCAACAAAACGTCATTGCCCAGGGGTTGCATCGCTGCCATCGCGGCGGCGCTCACCTTCGCAGGGTCTTCGACGGACCAAAACAGAGTGTGCGTGTCGAGTAACAGCCTCACGGCAAATAGTCCTCGAACCCTTCGGGAATGTCATCGAAGTCCGGGGCGATGTATAGGATTGTTCCCTTCAGCGTCCCAAATTGCCGCGGCGTAGGTGCTGGCGGCGGAGCGGTGGCGCGGATCGTCGCTACCGGCTTGTCGTCGCGAGTTAACACGACCTCTTCGCCCGGCGTCAACTTCTCGATGATTTCGGCCAGGTGGCCTTCGGCCTGTTCCAGCGACATGGTTTGCATCACTGCTTCTCCTTGAATTCGTCAAGCGGGGCGTTGAAGTCTGGGGCCATCCAGTGAACGGTGTCTTTCGCCGACCCGGCCTTGCAGGGCCAACGGGTGCGGGCCGTCTTGACCAGCTTGGCCAGGAGCTGTCCGTTGTCGGTCAGCACGATCTCTTCGCCCAGTGGCAGCCCGGCCACGATCTCTCGCAGATGGGCGTGTGCGTCGTCAAGATTCAGCGAGGACATGGGGCGTGCTCCTTTCTTCCGCTCCTCCCCCGGCCAGACTACCCTCCTTTCGCGAGATCCGCAACGCCTTCGGCGACCGCCCGTCAAGAGATGCTGGGCCTGGGGCCCGCTGCAACTTCACGACCAAGCTCCTGCCCCCACGAAGGCGCCTTGACCCTCCGATGGCCCCCCGCTATACGCGCCGTCTCACAGCCCTCACCCCGGTTGCCCGCATGCTACAGTTACGTGAAATGCCCCGGGCGCCCGCGCATCCTGAACGAAGGAACATGGGGCCCGAGTTCGGGCTTTACGTCTACGCCCTCTGGAGACATCGATGTCCCGCGCACAACGAGCGCCTGACTGCCACTCTGGCACCGAAATTGCCTCTTCGATCACCCAAGGAGTTGTTCTCTCTCATCCCACCAAGGAAGGCTTGGGGCCTACAGCGCGCCCGGCGGAGCCCGGGCGTGCCGAGGTACACAACATCATGCTCACGCTCCCCTTGACTTACGAAGACTTCCGCCAGGTCGCCCGCCTCTGCCAGCCCATCGACGTCGGCCGCGTCCCGCGCGGCTTCGACTTCAAGAGCTACCTCGTCCAGCTCCTGCGGCCCCTCGCTCCTGCCGCTGCCGCCCGGTTGCAGGGCCTGTCGGGCGCGGAGGTCGAGCTGCTCCGGGGCGAGATCGCGGAACTGCAAGACATGGTCGCCTGACCTCCCTCAAGCGAGCGATGGCGAGGAGCGCCTGCGGGCGTTCAGCCCTCCGCGTCGAGCCCGTCCAGATAAGTTTGCAGGTCGGCCGGCGCCACCGGCTTGACGAAGTGATGGTCGAAGCCGGCCTCCTTCGTTCGCCGGTGGTCCTCCTCCGCCCCCCACCCGGTCAGGGCGACCAGTCGCACGGGGGGCAAGCCCGGCCACGCCCGCAGCCGGCCCGCCACGTCGTAGCCGCTCATCCCCGGCATCCCGAGGTCCAGGAACACCACGTCGGGGCAGGCAGCCTCGACCGCCCGCAACGCGGCCTGCCCGTCGTAGATGGCCCGGGCATCGTGCCCGAGCAGTCGCAGGACCATCGCGAGGCTGTCCGCCGCGTCCCGGCTGTCATCGACCACGAGCACCCGGCGCGGCTTCGCCCGCGCACGCCCGCTCGGCCCTTCCGCATCGTTATCGTTGGGGGCGGCGCGCGCGCCTCGTGGCCCCTCGTCGGGCAGTGCCGGGAGCCGGACCGTGAACTCGCTCCCGCGCCCCCGCCCCGGGCTTGCCGCTTCCACGGTCCCACCGTGCAGTTCGACCAGGCTCTTCACCAGGGTCAGCCCGATGCCCAGCCCGCCGCGCGAGCGGTCCAGCGAGGGCTCCACCTGGGTGAACAGGTCGAACACCCGCGGCAGCATCTCGGACGGGATGCCCACCCCGGTATCGCGGATGCGGACGATGGCCTCGCCCCCCTGCCGTTCGGCCGTGAGCCAGATGCGACCCCTCGGCTCGGTGTACTTGGCGGCGTTGTTCAGCAGGTTCGCGATCACCTGGGCCAGCCGGGTCGCGTCCGCCTCGACGTGGACGGGACGTGCGGGCAGCGCGACCGTGAGCTCGTGCCCCGGCGCGTCGAGGGCCGGGCGGCTGGTTTCGAGGGCGGCCTTCAGGACGGCGGCGAGGTCCAACCTCTCTTTGCGGAGATCGACCTTGCCCCGACTCACGCGCGAGACGTCGAGCAGGTCATCGACGAGCCGAACCATGTGCCCGACCTGCCGCTCCATCATCGCCCGCGACTGCTCGAACGCCGCGCGATCGCCCCCCGCGAGCCGCATGACCTGGAGGCTGTTGCGGATCGGCGCCAGCGGATTGCGGAGCTCGTGCGCCAGCGTCGCCAGGAACTCGTCCTTGCGCCGGTCCGCGTCGCGCAACGCTTCCTCCGCCCACTTGCGTTCGGTGACGTCGCGGCACACCTTGGTGAAGCCGCGCAGCGCGCCGCCCTCGTCGCGAATGAGCGTCACCACCCCGCTGGCGAAGAAGCGGCTGCCGTCCTTGCGCAGGTGCCAGCGCTCGTCCTCGTCGCGCCCGGTCTCGCGTGCCCTGGCCAACTCTCCCTCCGCCGCCCCGGCGGCCCGGTCCTCCGGAGTGAAGAGCACGGCCGCGGTCTGACCGACGATCTCGGTCTCTGCCCAGCCGAAGACGCGCGCGGCCCCCGCGTTCCAGGAGGCCACCCTGCCGTCGGCCTCCATCGAAAAGATGGCGTAATCCTCGACGCTCTCCACCATCAACCGCAAGCGCTCTTCCGCCGCTTTGAGGGCCTCGGCCTGCCGCCGGTGTTCGGCGAGATGGCCCCGCACCGCGTACTGCCGCCGCCGGTCGCGCAGGGCCGCCCGGATGGTGCTGACGAGCTCGGAGACCTGGACGGGGCGCTGCATGAGCGTCATGTTCCCGGCCGCCTCCAGCGCCTTCACCATCCGGGGCGATTCGGCCCCGGGCGCGGTGAGGACGACCAGGGGGAAGTCCGACCACGGCGGCTGGGCCTCGAGGAGCCTGGCGAGGTGCCTCTCCTTGTCCCCGAGGATGACCTCCGCAGTCACGAGGGCCGCCCCGGCCCCGCGCCGCGCTTCGCGGCAGACTTCTTCCAGGGTGGCGCACAGGAAACAGCGGGCGCCCGCGGCGGCGAGAAGGTCTCGGCTCGCCGCCGCGTCCTTGCCCGTCGGTGCCAGCACGAGGACGCGCTCCTCGAGTTCTTCGGGCCGCTCGTCACGCATGTTTCGGCCCCGTGAGGGGCGTGTCCGGCCCGCGGTAGGTCGGGGTGCCCGTCAGCACGCCCTGGAAGTCGCGCAGGGGCTCGCCGATCTGGATGCCCGTCTCGCCGAGGCGCAGCTCGCGGATGGTCCGCTCGTGCTTGCCGCTGCGCTTCTTGACGACCGAGAGCGCCTGCTTCACCTCCCCCATCGCCTCGAAGTAGCGGAACAGGATCACGGTATCGGCAAGGTAGGTCATGTCGATGGGGCTCTCCATGTGGCCGATCAGGCCGTGCTGGGCGACGACGAGGAACGTCACCGCGCCCTTGTGCCCGAGGTAGGTGAGGAGCTCGTGGAGCTGAGAGGTCAGGAACCGTTCCTCGGGCATCGCCTGGAGGTAGCCGTTCAAGCTGTCGATGACTACTACTTTCGCCCCCGCTCGATCGTTGCTCCCATCGGCGGCCAGGCGCACACGATGGGCAAACTCTCCGGGCGAGAGCTCGGCCGTGTTGATCGGTTGGATGACGACGAGGCCCGACTCCAGGTGCTTCGTGAGGTCCATCCCCAGGCCCGTCGTCCTCTCCAGAATGGTCTCGATGCGCTCGTCGAAGGCAAAGATCGCCGTCCGCTCGCCACGGCCCGCCGCGGACAGCGCGTACTGGAGGGCGAGCGTCGATTTGCCGCTCCCCGCCGGCCCAAGGAGGACCACGCTGGTGCCGAACTGCAGGCCCCCGCCCAGCAGGGCGTCGAGCTCCTCGACGTCCGATTTGAGCAGGCCGCGCTTCTGGCCCCGGTCGGCCCCCCCGGCGACGAGCCTCGGGAAGACGGCCAGCCCCCCCGACTCGATGACGAAGTCGTGATAGCCGCCGCGATACTTTTGCCCGCGGAGCTTCGCGATGCGCAGCCGCCTCCTCTCGGCGCCGTATTCGGGCGAGAGCTGTTCGAGGCTCACGACGCCGTGGGCGATGCTCTGCAGCTGCAAGTCTTCGCTCTCGGAGGTCAGATCGTCCAGGAGGAAAACGGTACACTCCCGCCCGATGAAGAACTGCTTGAGGGCGAGGATCTGTCTGCGGTAGCGCAGCGGGCTCTGGGCGAGGAGGCGCATCTCCGAGAGAGAATCGATGACGACGCGACAGGGCTTGATCCGCTCGACGTGCGCGAGAATGATCTGGGTGGTCGCGCCCAGTTCGACCTCGGAAGGCTGGAACATGGCATACTGATTGTCGGACTCGAGCTCCGTCTCGGGCGCGACCAACTCCAGGACGTCGATGCCGGCGAGCGACCAGCCGTGCGACTTCGCCACGTCGACCAGCTCGGCCTTCGTCTCGGAGAGCGTGACGTAGATCCCCTTGTCGCCGAGCTTTTCGCCCTCGAGGAGGTAGCGCAGCGACAGCGTCGTCTTGCCCGAGCCGGGGTTCCCCTCGATGAGGTAGACTCGGTTCGGGGTGAAGCCGCCGCCCAGCACGTCGTCGAGCCCGACGACCCCCGTGGCAATCAGGGAGGGCCGGCTGACAGGTAGTTGGTCGGTCATGGCGTTTCCTTCCTTTTTGCCAGAGGATCGCGGCAGACCAACCCGGTGAGAGCGTCGCCGGTTCGGTCGAGGACAAAGAGGCCCAAGGGAGGAGTGGCCTCCCGTTCTCTGCGGGTCGGTTTTCCTCCGCATCGTGGCGGATAGTGTAGGGGAATGGGCCGGCGAAAAAAATCGTTCGCCTTCGTGGGAGCAGGGACGGGCCCGCCCCGCGTCAAGATGGTTGGCAGGATACGGACGGCGTTCGCGCTTGCCCCGCATCCCAAGCAGGGTTGGAGGAAGGGATGCAAACCAGGTGCCGGGGGTGGCCCGCGCTCGTCGTGGGCAGACGTCTTCCCGCTTTTTCTGTCTTCGGAAAGTGCCTCTCGGGGGCTTGACAGGAAGAAGTTGGGACCGATAAAATCTCCCTCTTCCCCATCTCATTACGGCCGCACGGAGGGACAGCCCCACCGCTCGCCTCCGGTTCGGCGCCCCTTGGTTCGAGGATCGCGGAAGGAAAGGAGTCAACGCATGAACTGGTCGGAAATTCAGGGAGACTGGGCGCGGATGCAGGCCCTCCTCTTGACCCACTGGCCCCAGTTGCACGCGCAAGACCTGGCCGGGGTTGACGGCAAGCGCGACGGATTGGCCCGCGTCCTTCAGGTGCGCTACGCCCTGACGGCGAGGCAGGCCGAGGACGCCATTTGCCGGTTCGAGAAGGACGTCCGGTGGCCGGGCACGGTCAAGTAATCGCGTGCCCTCTTCGGCGGGCAGCCTGCGCTTCGGGGGGCGTTGACGCCGCCCGACGGATAAGATGACCCGGGATCGGCGCCCCGGTCCCCGGAGCCGTCCTCGTGGAGCCCACTCCCCTGAGCCTGCTGGAGCGCCTGCGCCGGGCCAGCGATCCGAGCGCCTGGGACCGCTTCGTGGCCCTGTACGCCCCCATGCTGTTCGCCTGGGCCCGCCGCCTCGGCCTCTCCCCCGACGAGGCCGAGGACCTGGTACAGGACGCGATGCTCGTGCTGCTGCGCGAAATGCCGCGCTTCGTCCACGACGGCAAGCACAGCTTCCGCGCCTGGCTCAAGACGGTCCTCCGCCACTGCTGGCTCCAGCGCCGGCCGCGCCAGCCCACCGCCCCCCTCGACGCCGGGGCGGAGCCGGCCAGCCCGGACACCACCGAAGACTTCGTCGAGCGCGACTACCTGCACGCCGTCAGCCGCCGGGCGCTCCAGCTCATGCGCTGCGACTTCGAGCCGGCCACCTGGCAGGCATGCTGGCTCACCGTCGTCGAGGAGCTCCCCGCCGCGGAGGTGGGTCGGCGCCTCGGCCTGAGCGTCAGCGCCGTCTACGTCGCTCGCTCCCGCGTGCTCGCCCGGCTGCGGCAGGAACTGCAAGGGCTCCTCGAGTGATTGCCCGCTTTCGGTTTCCTGTAAGGTTTCGGTGTCCTCACCTCTACTCTCTTCAGCGGGCCTCGACAACCTCCCCTGGAACGTCCTTGGCTTTCAGCCCCGATGGCAAGGCCCCGGCCGCCGGCGGTGGGGTTGATGCGCACAAGCACGGCCCCTGGAAGGGGGACGCCAAAGTGTGGGACAGGCCCAGGTCGAGGGTGAAATAACAAGTAAGCATCAGGCGAGGGGAGCCAGGATGAATCTGAAGCGAGCCTGCTACGCCGTTTGTATGTCGTGCATCGCCCTCGGATCGATGCTGTCGCTCGTTCTGATCTGGACGGGCATGAACAGCGCGATCGCCTGGAAAGGGCTCGGCACCATCGCCTTGTTCTTCTTCGCGTCGCTGTTCACGCTGGCCGTGCATTCGGCGTTCCAATCGTCCCAACCGCGGGGCGAGGCCAAGGCCGACCGGGGCCGGCGGGCGGGGGCCCCGGTAGCGCGCACCGCACCAGGGGAGGATGCCGATTGGCGTTGATCGTCCTTTTGGCCACCTGGGCGGCGAGTGGCCCGGGGGCAGCAGCGAGGGCGGCCCTGTCGGCCTCCGCGGTGGCCGAACCGCCCCTCGAAGAGCAATGACGACCCGGTGACGCGGTCGAAAGGAGCTCCTGATGGCACCCCTACCTGCCTGGCGGAAGATGCTGGCGTTTGGGCTGCTCGGCGCCCTCGGCTGTCTGGCCGGCTGGGCGCCCGGCGAACTGCTGCTCGCGGGGGCCCGCGCCCTCAGCCCGCCGGGGAAGCAGGCCGCCCCCTCGTTGGTCTCCCATTCCTCCGCCGCGCCGGCCCCCGCGCCGGCCTTCGACGGCCGCGCGGGCAAGATCAAGCCACCGCCGGCGCCTCCGCCGCTGCCGTCGGTCGCGCGCGTCGTCGCGGCCCCAGTCCCGCCGGAACTGCCGAAGGGGAAGGTTTCCGAAAGCGCGCCGGCCCCGCCGCCCACGCCCGAGTTCGCCCGGCGCCTCCAGCGCGAGAAGGCCCAGACGGGCGACGTGCAGGTCTCGCTCCTGTGGAACAATTTCAACGACCTCGACCTCCACTGCATCGAGCCTGACGGCACCGAGATTTCCTGCTGGCGGAGAAGGTTCGCCCGCTCGGGCGGGCACCTCGACGTGGACATGAACGCGCACGGCCGCAGGTCGCGCGAGCCCGTCGAGAACGTATTCTGGCCCAAGGGCAAGGCGCCCCTCGGCCGCTACAAGGTCTACGTGGATTACTTCATGCAGCACGACGCCGTGCGGCCTTCCCCCTACAAGGTGAGCATCCTCGCCGGCGGCGAGCGCAAGGAGTTTTCGGGTACGATCGAGCGAGGGAAACGGCTGGTTCACGAGTTCGAGTTGAAGGCGGGCGGGATGGCCGGCAGGCCGGCGCTGCGCCTCGCCGTCGCCAAGGAACTGGAGGTCCTCGACGGCGACGGGAACGCCCTGCCGGTCCGCATCGCCCGCGAGGCCTTCGCGGGGTCGGTCAAGCTCGCCGTTGAAGGCGACCTGACCGGGCTGAGCGTCGAGGCCGTCGCCCTCCCCGCTGGCGAGGACTTCACCTCGCTCCGCATCGAGGCCAAAGGCGCCCGCGAAGGCAAGCGCGAGCTGACCTTGCGCGCCTCCGCCGAGAAAGGCGGGCCAGCCTCCGAGGCGCGCTTCGCCCTGACCGTCTTGGCGCCCCGGGTGGTCCTGGCCTTGCCCCCCGCGCTGGCAATCGAGCGCGAGGGCAAGAACGAGTTGCCCGTGCGCGTCGGCCGGGAGCGCTTCAAGGGGCCCGTCACGCTCTCCGTCGAGGGCGACCTCGCCGGGCTCGCCGTCCCCGACGCGACCGTTCCCGACGGGGAGGACCAGGCCTGGCTGGTGCTGCAATCGGCCGGCGCAGCCCCCGGCGAGCGCGAGTTGACCGTGCGCGCGGCGGCGAAGGGGAGCGCCGGCGCGGTGGGCAAGTTCCGCTTGACCGTCCTCCCGCCCGTCCTGCACGTGGCCCTCTCCCCGGCGGCGGAGGTGAGCTCCACCGGCAAGAACGTCCTGCCGGTGCTTGTCGCCCGCGAACACTTCAAGGGCCCGGTAACGCTGCGGGCCGCGGGCGACCTCGCCGGCCTGACGTTCGCGCCGGTCTCGCTGCGTGCGGACGAGCATCTGGACAAGATGACCTTCGAGGCCAAGGGCGCGACGCCCGGCAGGCGACGCATAAAGATCGAGGCCCGCGCCGAGGGCGACCTCGCGGTCGCCGTCGGCGAATTCGACCTCACGATCCTCCCACCTGCTCTCTCGGCCGCGCCCGCGCACAGTGCCGCCGGGTGGAACTGGCTGAAGGTGCCGGTGATGGGGGCGTGGACGGCGCTGCTGGCGGTGGGGCTGGCCCTGGCGCTGGTCGTCGGGCAGAACGCCTACCTGAAGCGCTCGTGGCTCACGCCTCAGCAGGGGG
>JBBSEZ010000402.1:0-9080 GCA_038239195.1 Gemmatales bacterium | reverse complement strand
CGTCACCGTGTCACCCTGTCACCTGGTCACCTTGTCATCAGAAAAGGGCAGCCCGTCGCCGATGCGCGCCTGGGGCTACCTGGTCTGGCTGAGCTGGCAGCGGCAGGCGCGGGCGCGGCAGATGGTGTGGATCGCGCTGCTGCTGCTGGTGTTCGCGGTGGTGTGGGTGGCGGTACAGTCCCAGCTCGGCAACTGGAGCATGAGTCGCTGGCGACAGCCGCGGCGCGTCGGGCCCACGTATTCCCAGTGGGTCGCCGTCGTGCAAGTCCCGGGCGCCTTGCACCGCTCGCCGACGGGCGGGGCGCTGGGGACGGCGATCGCGGGGTCGTGTCAGGCGATCCTCGAGAACTCCGGCTTTCTGGTCTTCTCCTACGGGGTGGTGTTCTCGCTTTTCTTGACGTTCCTGTTGCCGCTCTGGAGCCTGAGTTTCGCGACCGAGGCGCTGGGGGGCGAGCGCGAGAACAACAGCCTGGTCTGGCTGCTGACGCGCCCCCTGCCGCGCTGGGCGATCTACCTGGCGAAGTTCGCGGCGCTGTTGCCCTGGAGCGTCGGGCTGAACGTGGGCGGGTTCGCGCTGATCTGTCTGGCAGCGGGCCCACCGGGGGCGGAGGCCTTTCGGCTGTTCTGGCCGGCGATCCTGGCGGCGACGCTTACCTTCACGGCGTTGTTCTATCTGATGGGGGCGTTTTTCCGCCGCCCGGCGGTGATGGCCATCGTCTACTCGTTCTGTCTGGAGATCGTGCTGGGCAACATGCCCGGCTACCTGAAGCGGGTGAGCGTCGGCTTCTACGCGCGCTGCATGATGTTCGAGTCGGCGGGGGCCTACGGCGTGCAGCCCGACAACCCCGACGTGTTCCTGCCGGTCGGCGGGACGACTGCCCTCCTCGTACTCAGCGGCGCCACGGTGGCGCTGCTGGCGCTGGGGACGTTCGTGTTCTCGCGCTCGCAATACACGGAAGTCGTTTGAGAAGAAGGCGCCCCGGAGGGACCGTTGATGCAACACCCACCCGACGCCCCCTGGTCGGCGCCCGCGCACGGCTTCCAGGGAGACCGCGGCACGCCCGGCCCGCAGCCGGGGCCCGTTGGCCTGACGGTCGCCCTGAGCCGCGAGGCCGGGGCGCGGGGCGGGACCATCGCCCGGCGCGCGGCGCGCAAGCTCGGCTGGCAGGTCTACGACCAGGAGCTGCTGGAGTACGTGTCCCAGGACGCCGTGGCACGCCAGGGCCTCGGCGACGGGCTCTCGCCCCCCGCCGTTGCGTGGGCCGAGGCCCGCCTGCAAGAGCTGGAGCGCGAACACGCCCTCAGCCAGTATCCGGCGCTCGTGCATCTGGCCCGCGTGGTCCTTCTTCTGGGGGCGCAGGGCAAGATCGTACTGATCGGCCGCGGCGCCGGCTTCATCCTGCCCCGGCAGACGACCCTGCACGCTCGCGTGGTGTCGCCTCTGCCGGAGCGCATCGCCTACATGGCGGAGTGGATGCGGCTGACCGTCGAGGAGGCCGCCGAGAAGGTCCGGGCGCGCGACGAGCGCCGCGCTCAGTTCTTCGCGACGCACTTCCAGCGCGACGCGGGCGCCGTGCATCACTACGATCTCGTCCTCAATTCGAGCCTGCTGGGGGAGGACGCGTGCGCGGAACTGATCGCGCAGGCGGCGCGGGCGCGGGAGGAGCAATTGGGCGGGAAGGGGTGAGCGGGCGCGGCCAAGGCCGGCTTCCGCCCCTTTGCGGTTTCGGGTAGATTGGCGCCGAAAGGAGGCCGTGCCATGCCGACCGTCTCATTGGCCTCGGAACAAGGAAAGGGCGCCCCCGTGCCTCCCCTCGATGCCGGGGATCGCTTGACGCAAGCGGAGTTCCACCGGCGCTATGAAGCGGCTGGGCCTCACGTCAAGGCAGAGTTGATTGGAGGGGTCGTCCACGTGCCATCGCCGCTCCGAGTGCCCCACGGGCTCGCCCATGGGAAACTCAGCCTGGTTCTCGGGCTGTATGCGGCGAGCACCCCGGGGGCCCAGGTCCTGGACAATGCGACCACCATCCTGGGCGAAGAGTCGGAGCCTCAGCCCGACCTGTCTCTCCGCCTGTTGCCGGAATACGGGGGGCGAACGCGGGTCAACGACAAGCAGTATCTGGCAGGCCCGCCCGAGCTCGTCGTCGAGGTCGCGCACAGCAGCGCGTCCATCGACCTGCACCAGAAGCGAGAGGACTACCAGAAGGCCGGCGTTCGGGAATACCTGGTCGTTTGCGTTGCCGAAGAAGAACTGTACTGGTTCGACTTCCGGGATGGTTCCTCGATCGCCCCCCACCGCGGCACCCATCGGTCGCGCATCTTCCCCGGCCTGTGGATCGACCGCACGGCGCTGCTCGCCGACAACGCGGCTCGCCTCATCGAAGTCGTCCAGCAAGGCCTCGCCAGCAAGGCCCACGCCGCCTTCGTCAAGCGCCTGGCGACGTGGAAGAAGCAGGCGCCCAACGCCTGAGGTCTCGCTCCAGGGGCTCACCCCTCCGGCTCGCCTTTGTCTTCCGCCTGGAGTCGCTCCCGCAGCATCGAGCAGCGCCGCGTCGTGTCCTGGTTGCGTACCGCCATCTCCAGCGCCCTGCGACTGCCCACCAGGACCACCAGTTTCCGCCCGCGCGTCAGCCCCGTGTAGAGCAGGTTGCGCTGGAGCATCTTGAAGTGCTGCGTATGGATCGGAATCACCACGGCGGGGTACTCGGAGCCTTGCGCTTTGTGGATCGTCAAGCAATAGGCCAGAGTGATCTCGTCCAGTTCCCCGAAATCGTACGACACGCCGCGCCCGTCGTACTCGACGACCACGGCGCGCTCGCCCTCGTGGATGCTGGCGATCCGGCCGATGTCGCCGTTGAAGACTTCCTTGGTGTAGTTGTTCTGCGTCTGCATCACCTTGTCGCCGACGCGGAAGCGCGTGCCGAAGCGCTCCACCTCGGGCCCGCCGCTCGCCCGGTTCAGCGCCTCCTGCAAGCGCTGATTCAGGTTGAGCGCGCCGAGCTCGCCGCCCTTCATGGGCGTCAGCACCTGCACGTCGCGCAGCGCGTCGAGCCCGAAGCGAGCGGGGATGCGCGTTTGCACCATCGTCAAGATGCGTTCCACCGCGGTGGCGGGCACGTCGGCCTCGACGAAGTAGAAGTCGCCCTTGCCTCCCGCCGGGGCCGGCTCGGGGAGCTCGCCCTGGCGGATGGAGTGAGCGGCGCGCACGATCCAGCTCTGGCCGGCCTGGCGGAAGATCTCCGTGAGGCGCACCACCGGCACCGTTTTCGAGGCGATCAGGTCGGCGAGCACAGTCCCCGGCCCGACGGAGGGGAGTTGATCGACGTCGCCCACCAGCACCAGGCAGGCCCGGCGCGGCACCGCCCGCACCAACTGGTACATGAGCGCGACGTCGACCATCGACGCCTCATCGACCACCAGCAGATCGAGGTCGAGCGGGTTGACGGCGTTGCGCTTGAACCCGCCCAGGGCGGGATCGACTTCGAGCAATCGGTGGATCGTCTTGGCCTCGCGCCCGGTGGTCTCGGTCAGCCGCTTGGCCGCCCGGCCCGTGGGGGCGCACAAGGCACAGCGCATCCCCCGGCCGGCGAACACGTCGAGGATGCCGCGCACGATCGTCGTCTTCCCAACGCCGGGGCCCCCTGTCACCACCAGCACCTTCTCGCGCGCCGAGGCGCGGATCGCCTCGCGCTGCGTGACAGCCAGCTCCAGCCCCATCTTCGCCTCGACGGAGCGCAGGGCGCCCTCGAGGTCGAATGGCGGCAGCGGATGGTCTCCGACGCGCAACTTGTGAATGCACCGCGCCACGTTGAGCTCGGCGAGGAAGAGCGGCTTGAGGTAGAGCCACGGCTCCTCGTCGCCCGGTTCGCGGACGATTTCCCCCTCTTTTCGCTCCTGCTCGATGGCCTCGCCCACCACGGCGGGCGGCACCTCGCCCTCGGTCAGCCGGATCGTCTCCTCGATGACGCCGGCCTCGGGGTAGCCGACGTGCCCCTCCTTGCTGGCCTGCTGCAAGGCGAAGCGGAGGGCGGCGCGGGCGCGCAACACCGAGGCCGGGTCGATGCCGAGGCGCTTGCCCAGCTCGTCGGCCGTCTTGAAGCCGACGCCCCATATGTCGGTGGCCAGGCGGTAGGGGTTGGCCCGAACGACCTCGACGGCCTGGTCGCCGTAAGTCTTGTAAATGCGCACGGCGCGGGCCGTCCCGAGCCCGTGCGCCTGCAAGAAGACCATGACGTCGCGCACCGCCTTCTGCTCGCGCCAACTCTCCCGGATGAGCTGGATGCGCCGCGCCCCGATCCCCTTGACCTCCTTCAAGAACGCCGGGCTTTCGTCGATGACTTGCAGGGTGCGCTCGCCGAAGACGGCCACGATCTTCTTCGCGTAGACCGGCCCGATGCCCTTGACCAGCCCCGAGCCGAGGTACTTCTCGATGCCCTCGACGGTGGAAGGCGGGACGCAGCGCAGTTCCTCCGCCTTGAATTGCTCGCCATGCTGTGGGTCGTGGGCCCACGCCCCGACCGCCTCGATTTGCTCGCCCGCGGTGACAGTGGACACGGTGCCAACGACCGTGACGACGCCGCGGCGCCCGCGCGGCTGGACGCGCAGCACCGCCCAACCCGTGTCGGGGCTGTGAAAGGTGACGCGCTCGACGCTGCCGCACAGTTTCTCGCCCATGCGCGTTATTCTACCGCACGGCGCCGACGGAAATGGACGTCAGTAGGCGCCCACCAGCTCGGCAACGGTTTGCCGGAGGCGCTCCGCCCCGCCGAACTCGAAGCCGAGCCCGCGCAGTTTGCCCGTCTGGATCTGGTTCTTCGGCCCGCGGTTGAGGTCGCCGATCTCGCTGGAACTGCCGCTCAACTCGCGCGCGATGCGGGCCACCTCCTCTTCGGAAACGTAGCGGTCGTAGCAGTTGAACGCCTGCCCGCGCATCTTCTCGCCATCGACCTGGAGCAGGAGCTCGACGGCGCGGGCGACGTCGTCGGCGTGGACCTCCTTGCCGCCGCGGGGAGTGTGGACCGGCTCGCCGCGCAGCACCTGCCCGACGAGGTCGAACCACTTGCTGCTCGCCGGCGGGTGGGCCAGCCCGTAGATGCCCGTCGGCCTCAAGGCGCAGATCGGCCAGCCCTGCCCGAGGCCGAAGCTGTGGACGAACGCCTCCAGCGCTGCCTTGTGCGCTCCGTAATGGGTGTGGGGCAAGAGGGGGTGCGCCTCGTCGAGCGGCCGGTCGGGCAGGATCGTGTCGTGTACGGCGCAGGTGGAGAGGAAGACGAAGCGCTCCACGCGCGCCGCAAACGCTGCCTGAAAGAGCTGCAACGAGCCCATGAGGTTTTGTTCGAGGAAGGCCGGCAGGTCGTCGCGAGCGCTGTTGAGGAAGCCGCCGCGGCGCGGCCGAAAGAGGGCGGCGTGAACGACCGCCTCGACGCCCTCGATCAGCCGCGCCACGGCGGCGCTGTCGCCGAGCTGGCCCGGCAACCATTCGACGGCCAGGCCTTCGAGCCCGGTCCGATCGCTCTCCGGGCGATGCCAGCAGCGCAAGCGATGCCCCGCCGAGCAGAGGCGGCGCACCAGGTAGCGGCCCAGGAAGCCCGTCGCGCCGGTCACGGCCACGTGCATCGTCACGCCCTCCAGAAAGAATTAGCCACAGATGAACACAGATGAACACAGATAAAGCAGAAGAGGCCGGCGGGAACAGAAGCAGGCCCACTTCTCTCCTTCTCCATCCGCAACTCTTCCTCCTTTGTCTTATCTGTGTTCATCTGTGTTCATCTGTGGCTAATTCTCTTCTTCACTTCCCCGCCAGCGGTCGAACCTTGATGTTGCGGAACGCCACGCGCCCGTGGTCGCCTTGCAGCAGGATCGGCCCCGGTTCGAGCACCTTGCCGTCGAGCGCGCCGCCGGTGGGCCCGGTGATTTCCGCGTCGTCGATGACCTTCTCGCCGTTCCAGACGAGCGTCACGCGCGCCTTCTGCGTCACCTTCCCAGCCTTGCCGCGCGGCGCCTTGAAGAGGACGTGGAAGGTCTGCCACTCCTTCGGCGGCTTCGCCATGTTCTTGCTCGGCGCGATCTGGCTGTAGAGGGCGCCGCAACTGTGCTTGCCCGCCTTCTGCTTGTAGGAGTTGTCGATCTGGATCTCGTAGCGGCCTTGCAGGTAGACGCCGCTGTTGCTGGTTGCCTGGAACTCGACGTGCAGCTCGAAGTCGGTGAACTTCTTCTCGGTCAACAGGTCGTTGCCCCCGTGCGGCGCGATGCACACCAGCTCGTCGCCCTTGACGGCCCAGCCGCTCTTGTTGGGCACCGTCTTGACGACGGCCTTGGCGCCCTTGATCTCCTCGCCCTTGTTATCGACCACGGCGTCGCGCCCGCCAACCTTGACGATCTTGGCCTTGGCGATGACGCCGTCCGGGCCCAGCACCACCTTCTTACCGTCCTGCACGACAATCTTGGCGTCGCGGATCGGCTTGTTCTTGGCGTCGCGCGCCTCCTCCTTCTGGCCGACCTTCCCATTGCGTGCGCCGGCGATCGGATTGCCGTCCGCATCGACAAACGTCGTCACGTTCGTGTTCTCGGCGCGCAACTTCCAGCCGGTCGTGTCCTTGCCGTTGAACAGCACCTCCCAGCCCTTGTCCTTCTCCTCCGCCGAACTCAGCCCGGCCATCGGTGCCAGGCACAACAGCCCCGCGAACACCATTCCACTCCGCCACATGGCATGCCCCCTTGATGAGATTCGCGTTCCCGGAACGTCGCTCAGCGTAAGCGAGGCGGCGCCCGTCTACAACTGATTTCCGCCCGTGCCCTCGTCGGAGGGTGCCGGGGCAGAGGCCAAAGCTGGTAGAATGGACCGGATGGGCCCCGTTCGCGCGTGGAAGAAACCGGAGGTGAAGATGAGCAAGGCCCGTGCCAGGCCCGCCGACCTGTTCAGCGCCACCGAGGACGCCAATCGGCTCGCCGCGCTGCCTCTGGCGGCGCGGATGCGGCCAAGCACCCTCGACGATTTCGTCGGGCAGGAACACTTTCTGGGCCCGGGAAAGCTGCTGCGCCGGCTGCTCCTGGCAGACCGGCTCAACTCGGTTGTCCTGTACGGGCCTCCGGGCAGCGGGAAGACCTCGCTGGCCCACGTCATCGCCAACCAGACGCGCTCTCACTTCCGCCCCGTCAACGCCGTCGCGTCGGGCATCAAGGAGTTGCGCGAACTGCTCCAGGAGGCGAAGCAGGAACTGGAGACGGCGGGCCGGCGCACCATCCTCTTCGTGGACGAGCTCCACCACTTCAACCGGTCGCAGCAGGACATTTTGCTGCCCGACGTCGAGGAGGGCCGGGTGGTGTTGTTGGGGACCACGACGCAGAACCCGTTCTTCGCCGTCAACGGCCCGCTCCTGAGCCGCAGCCAGGTCTTCAGCTTCGAGCCGCTCGACCGCGACCACGTGCGCACGCTGATCCAACGAGCCCTCGCAGACCGGGAGCGCGGCCTTGGTGCCGTGCCGGTGGAGATGACGGAGGAGGCCCTGGCGTTCCTGGCGGAGGCGAGCGACGGCGACGCTCGGCGGGCGCTGGGGGCGCTGGAGGTGGGCGTGCTGTCGAGCCCGGAGCGGCCGGTGCGGTTCACGCGGCAGCTCGCCGAGGAGTCGATCCAGCGCAAGATGCTGGACCACGACGCGACGGGCGACTCGCACTACGACGTGACCAGCGCGTTCATCAAGAGCATGCGCGGCAGCGACCCCAACGCGGCCATCTACTGGCTGGCCCGCATGCTGGAGGCCGGCGAGGACCCGCGCTTCATCGCGCGGCGCGTGGTCATCTGCGCGGCCGAGGACGTGGGCAACGCCGACCCGCAGGCGCTCGTACTGGCCTCGGCCGCGGCGCAGGCCGTCCAGCTCGTCGGGCTGCCCGAGTGCCAGTTGCCGCTGGCCCAGGCGGTGACGTATCTGGCGTGCGCGCCGAAGTCGAACGCCGCGACCCTGGCCATCGGGCGGGCGCGCGAGGACGTGCGCTCGGGGCGGACGTTGCAGGTGCCGCTCCACCTGCGCGACAGCCACTACCCGGGGGCCGAGCAACTGGGGAACGGGGCGGGGTACGAGTACAGCCACGACCAGCCGGGCGGGTGGTCGGCGCAAGCGTACCTGCCGGAGGAGAGACGCTACTACGAGCCGGTGGACCGGGGGCAGGAGGCGGCCCGATGGCGGCGGCTCGAGGAGTTGCGGGAGTTGCGGCGGAAGGCGGCGGGCGAGTGAGGAAGCGCCCCCCGCGCTACCTGGATGTTCCATTTTACTCCCGGCGTCATGTCCGGGCATCCTCTGTTTGGGGAGTCGCGGGGAAGCCTTTCGGTCTGCTGAGGCTCGACCTCTTGCTGCAGATTGGCCCCTCCATGTCGGACGAAAGCGCTTGTTAGATCGTGAGGCCACGACCTCTCATCACAAGATTCCTCTTCGTCGGGCCCCGCCGGAGGGCCCTCGCGGCTGAAGCGGCTTGTTGGCCGTCTTGCCCTCCGTCCCTGGCGAGCCAGCCTTCGAGCACCGTCCGCACGCGCTGTAGTTCGCCGTCCGGCGCCCCGTCCCAGGCGGCGATGGGCACCCACCGGGATCGCTGATCTGGCCGTACCCATCCGCCATCGTCATCGACCAACAGCACCTCCGACGGGGCCGCGCCGGGCACGAAGCTGAGGTCTTTGCACCAGCCATTTCATGGTGCCGATCTAGCCGACACAAGTACACATCTGGACAACAGTATCGACCGTGCCCCCCTTTTCTGAGGTGGCTGTAGCAGCTAACCTGACTTGGGGACGATCAGGCGATACCATGAGGAAACCATCATGCTGCTGGCCACGGTGTTTGCTCAATTCGTGAAGGGTAGTCCGCTTACGGTTATGACTCGCGCGCTGTTGGAGCATGCCTTGCAGCCGGGGCCGATCGATGAGATGTTCGAGCGTACGGCTGCTGTCCAACTCATCTTTCGTGTAACGGTTCGGGGACTATCCAGTATTGGGCGCCAACCCAGTATAGAGAGTTGATGACAGCCCTACCAATTCCAAGACACGTAGGAGCAGCGCTGGCAATGCCGACACGTACCGGCGTGAGTCATCG
>JBBSEZ010000401.1:0-9090 GCA_038239195.1 Gemmatales bacterium | reverse complement strand
AGGCCTACGATGGGAAGCAACGGCGGTCGCGCCGTTTGGAGGGATGGTAAGGTTTCTTCCTTCATTATACCCGGCAACTTTCGAGCCGAACACTATTGAGCTGACTACCTTCCCAGAGGGTGAGGGGGGGCCGAGCACGATCATGCAACCGCGCAACGCCGTTCAGCGAGCCGCCCTGGGCGGGCCTACCGTCGCCTATCGGGCCCCGTCGCCCCCGCCGCGCTGCAAAGTGTCCGCCCACTGGGGCACCTCGCGCTTCGCCGAAGAGGTCGGCGGGCTGCTGCTGCGCCGGCTGCGCGTGGTGGCGCTCATCGCGCTGCTGCCCTCGTTCCTGTTCCTGTTGCGCCACCTGCTCGAGGCACCTCGCCCCCTCCCTGCCGCCCTCCAGTTTGGCCTGCTGTTGCACGCGGCCGTCAACGTCCTCATGGCTGGCCTCGCAGCCATCTTGTGGCGCTGGCCCACCGTCTGCCTCCGCCCGCTGCGGGCGGTGGAGCTCGCGCTGTTCGTGTCGCTGGCCGCCTTCTTCGGCTGGACGCAGTTCCGGATGTTCGCTCAGGCCCCGCTGATGCAAGACCCGCGCACGGCCGGCTCGGTGGATACTATCCGCTTGCTCGTCGTCGCCAGCACGGTCCGCTGGTTCTTCCTGATCGTCGTGTACGGCGTCTTCATCCCCAACACCTGGAAGCGCTGCGCCCTGGTGGTCGGCATCGGCGCCCTGCTGCCGCTGGTGCTCACGCCCCTCGGCGCCGCCGTCTACGGCAAGTTCGGCCCGACGCTGCATCAGGCCCTGCTCGACATGGCGATCCTGCTCCTGACGGGCGTCGCGGTGGCGGTGTTTGGCTCCCATCGCTTCCAGGTGTTGCAGCAACAGGCGTTCGAGGCGCAGCAACTCGGGCAGTACCGCCTCCAGAAGCGCCTGGGCTCGGGCGGCATGGGCGAAGTCTACCTGGGCGAGCACGTCCTGCTGCGCCGGCCGTGCGCCATCAAGCTCATCCGCCCCGACCAGGCGATCGACCCGACCACGCTGCAGCGCTTCGAACGCGAGGTGCGGGCGATGGCGACCTTGACGCACCCGAACAGCGTCGAGGTGTTCGACTACGGCCATGCCGACGACGGCACCTTCTACTACGTGATGGAGTATCTGCCCGGCATCGACCTGGAGTCGCTGGTCGCTCGCGATGGCCCCCTCCCGGCGGAGCGCGCCATCTTCTTTTTGCGGCAAGTCTGCCGGGCGCTGCGCGAGGCGCATGGGATCGGGCTGCTGCACCGAGACGTCAAGCCGAGCAACATCATCGCCTGCGAGCGCGGCGGGACCTACGACGTGGCCAAGCTGCTCGACTTCGGGCTGGTGCAGAACGTCGGGCTGGGCAAGGACGCGATGCGGCTGACGATGCAGGGCACGGTGCTGGGCTCGCCGCCGTACCTGTCGCCGGAGCAGGCCGCCGGCCGCACCGACCTCGACGCGCGGGCCGACATCTACGGCGTGGGCGGGGTGGCCTACTACCTGCTGACGGGCCAACCGCCGTTCGCGCGCGACACGGCGATGCAGATGCTCCTGGCGCACGCCTACGAATCCGTGGTGCCGCCCGCGGACGTGCGCCCGGACGTGCCGGCCGACCTTCAGGCGGTGGTGCTGCGCTGCTTGCAGAAAAAGGCGGACGCCAGGTATCCGAGCGCCGACGCCCTGGAGAAGGCGCTGGCGAGTTGCGCGGGGGCCGACGCCTGGACCGAGGAGCGCGCGGCGGCGTGGTGGAAGGCGCGGTCGGGGCAGGATGAGACGGACCAGCACGCGGCACTGGAGGCGACGACGCCGAGGCAGCCCGCGACGGGGCCGGGCCCCACTCTCAATCAACGATGAAACGGAGGGCCCTCATGACCAGCCCACCGCGCCGCGAGGACTTCGCCGACGGCGCCATCCTCCCCCTGGAGCCAGGGGACCGCCTGACGCGCGCCGAGTTCCGGCGCCGCTACGAGGCGATGCCGCACTTGAAAAAGGCCGAGCTCGTCGAAGGAGTCGTCTACGTGCCCTCGCCCACGCGCCACCATCGCCACGGCCAACCCCACGCTCACGTGCTCGGTTGGTTGACCCATTACGAGGCCGCCACGCCTCACGTCGAGGCGTCCGGCAACGGCACCGCCCGCCTCGACCTCGACAACGAGCTACAGCCCGACGCCTTGATGCTCATCGATCCGGCGCGCGGCGGACAAACGCAGCTCATCGACGACTACGTCACCGGCGCGCCCGAGCTGGTGGCGGAGGTGGCCGCCAGTTCGGCGAGCATCGACATGAACGCCAAGCTGAACGTCTACCGCCGCAACGGCGTGCGCGAGTACCTCGTCTGGCGCGTGCTGAGCCGGGCCGTCGATTGGTTCGTCCTGCGCGACGACCAGTACGTCCGGCTCGATTCCGACGCGCAGGGGGTGGTGCGCAGCGAGGTGTTCCCCGGGCTGTGGCTCGACACGGCGGCGCTGCTGAATGGCGACCTGGCGGCGGTGCTGGCGCGGCTACAGCAAGGACTGGCGAGCCCGGCACACGTCGCGTTCGTGGCCCGACTCGCCGCGCCCCCGCCGGCGCCGTGAGCGACCCTCCCTCACCCCCACGCCATCGCCACGCGAAACCCGACGCAGTAATTGCGATACGACGGGCCCACGAAGCTGCGGAACGCCGAGCGCGCCTCGCGCGCGTGCCAGTACCAGCACCCGCCGCGCAAGATTCGCTCCTCGCCCGCGTCGATCCTGCCGGCCCCGACGACGGGCCCCTCGGGGTAGGGACTATAGCGGTCGGCGCACCACTCCCAGACGTTCCCGTGCATGTCGTACAGCCCGAAGGCGTTGGGAGGGTACGACCCGACCGGCGTGGGCCGTTGAAGATAGGGCCCCGCTGGCAGCCCGTGCGACGGGTGCTCGCCGTTGATGTTGGCCTGGAGCGAGGAAAGCTTGGGCCCGAAGTGAAAGGCCGTCGTGGTGCCGGCCCGGCAGCTGTGTTCCCACTCTGCCTCGGTCGGCAAGCGGTAGGCGCGCCCCGCCTTCTTTTCCTCGGGCAGGCGCGCGAGCCGTTTGCAGAAGGCGGTCGCCTCGGTCCAGGTCACGCGCTCGACGGGAAAGGCGTGCGTGTCGAGCCCGCCAACCTCGGCCTCGTTCTCGCCGCCCGGCCGGAAAGCGCTGGGGCTCTGGCCGAGGACCGACCGATACTGCTCCTGCGTCACCAGATGAACGCCGAAGTAGAACGGCTGGGCGATCTCGACCTCGTGGCGCGGCCCCTCGTTGTCGTTGCGTTCCGGCTCGCGGGCTCGCGAGCCCATCCAGAACGTTCCGGGGGGAATGAGCGCGAACTGCATGCCGACCGAGTTGGTCAGGGTGGGGGCACAGGGGCGCACGCCCGCGGCGAGGAGCGCGGCCAGGCGTTGCTCGGGCGCCTGGCGCGGCTTGCCCTGGGGCAGGTCGCGCAGGGCGCGCTCGAGGCGCAGGAGCTCGGCGCGCTCGATCTGGCCCTGCTCTTCGAGGCAGTCGGCGAGGGCCAGCCAGGCGAGGTCGTCGGCCGGGCGGTCGTGGAGGGCCTGCAGCAAGGCGGCTTCGGTGTCCATGGGAGGAACCGTCAATTCTCCGGCGGGGCCACCGGGATCTCGGTGCTCGTGCGCTGCGGGTCGATGCCGAGCGGGCTCTTGAGCGGCAGCCGCAGCGTGAACACGCTCCCCTGTCCCACCTTGCTCGCCACCACGATGTCCCCGCCGTGCTCGCGGAGGATCTTGCGACTGACGGCCAGCCCCAGCCCCGTGCCGCGCGCGCCCTTGGTGCTGACGAACGGCCGAAAGATGTCGTTCAACTTCTCCGGCGGAATGCCGTGCCCGGTGTCGCCCACCTGCAACCGCACCCACTCCCCGCCCGCCTCCTTCGACGAGCCCACCACCACCCTGGGCTGCGGCGACTCCTCCACCGCGTCCAGTGCGTTGCCGACGACGTTCAACAGCGCACGATGAATCCCCTCCGGGTCGGCCGGCACCGGCCCCAGCCCTTCGTCGAGCTTCGTGACGAGCCGAATGCCGCGCTCGGCGGCGCGCCCCTGCATCAACTCGACCACGTCGCGGGCGATCTTGTTGAGGTCGGTCGGCTCGATGTTCGGCTCGCGCTCCTTGGAGTAGGACAGCATGTCGGTGACGAGGTCGTAGACCTTGCCCTGGTTCTTCTCGACGATGCGCCAGCCCTGGGCGACGTGGCCCAGGTCGCTGTCCTGGATGCCGTCCTTGACGATCTTGCCCCCCAGCTCCAGCCCCTGAAGGATGTTCTTGATGTGGTGCGACAGGGCGGCGACCGTCTGCCCGATGGCCGCGAGGCGCTCGGCGTTGACCATCGCCTGGTAGTAGCGCGTCTCCTCGACGGCCAGCGCCGCCTGGTGGGCGATGGCGATGGCCAGGGCCAGGTGGTCGCCGGTGAACTTGCTCGTCTGCCCTCTGGCGGCCAGCTTGTTGACGGGCGTGTTGGTGTCGAGGTAGAGCACGCCGAGGGTCTCGTGGCGGCCCTTCATGGGCACGCAGATGACCTCGCGCACGCCGGAGCGGACGATGCTCTGCGACGTGTGGAAGCGCGAATCGCCGGCGGCGTCGGAGACCAGAATGCCCTTTTTCTCGCGCAGCACGTAGTCCATGATAGTGCGGCTAACGGGGACCTTTTCCTGCCCGCCGGGGCGCGCCCCGCGCCAGCGCACCGCCCGGGGCTCGAGGTTCTTGCTGCCGGTGTGGGCCTCCTCGTCGGGCCCCGCCGGGGTGCCTCGCAGCATGATGCAGCCGCGGTCGGCCTCGAGGGAGCGGAAGATGAGGTCCATGATGCGTTCGAGCAGCTGTTCGACGTCGAGCACGTGGCTGATGGTCTGGGTGGCCTCGTAGAGGACGCCGAGGTTGGCCAGCGCGTTCTTGAGCCAGGGCCCCTCGACGGCCTCGGGGTTGGCGAGGATGCGGCTGCCCTCGGTCTCGCCGACAGTCTTGACGATGGCGGAGGCCAGTTCGACGTCCTGCCGCGTGATGAGGCTGATCTGGCTGGCGAGGTCGGTGGCCTGCTGGGGCCGATCCCCGTGGTCGGGAGTGTAGACCATGACCGTCTGGCCAATTTGAACGTGATCGCCCGGCTGGAGCAGGACGTCGCGCACCGACTGGTTGTTGACGAAGGTGCCGTTGGCGCTGCCGACGTCGCGGACGCGATACCCGCCGTCGGGGGCGCGGACGAACTCGGCGTGGCGGCGCGAGACCTCCGTGTCGGTGAGGCGCACGCCGTTGGAGGCATCGCGCCCGGCGAGCAACGCCTCGCCCGCGAGCGCGAACTGCTTGCCCTCGTCGGTGCCTTTGATGACGATCAAGCGCGGCACGGCATGCCTCCGATACGAACCGTCCCCCTTGCCGCAGGGAGGAAGAGAGGCCCCAAACGCTCCTTCCCACCGTACCGAGGCGGGCAGGCTCGTGCAAGGAAAGAAGCGCCTTCGGCGACGACAAGCGGACGTGGCCGAAGCTCCGGGGCGCTTCGCGGGCCCGCCGCTTGCGGCTTAGCGGCAGGGCGGGTCGATCAGCCGGCAGGCCAGGGCGACCCCGAAGCCCGAGAAGGCCAGCACGAGCAGGAACGCGCCCACCAGCCCCGAGTGAAATGCGGATTCCCGAGTGGGCGCATAGCGCTGCTGCCGCAGGAGCAGGCAGCGCGAGAAGTCGGTCTGCGGATACGACTTCCTCAGCAAGGCCTGCGTCTCCGAATCGACACTCTGGATCGAGTTCACCAGCATCCCTTGCAGGGGAGTGCCGTCGAAGACCTTCTGCCGGTCGTTCTCGTTGTGGACTCCGCTGCTGATGACCAGGACCTGCACCGCCGTCGGCTCCAGCCGCGGGCCGACGCCTTCGCCGTGCTGTCGCCGTTGCCCCAAATCCGGCGCGAACGGGACGATCGGTTGATAGACCCCGTCCCACGTTTTCGGTGCCGACGCAGGCACGTCGAGGATGTGGGCGCGGTAGGTGTAGACGAAGTTGTCGGTCGGGACGAAGTCGGTTACGACGACGTGGGCGTTGCCCGCCTGGCCTCGCTGGATGAGCTGGGCCAGCGTGAGCTGTTGCGGCGTGGTCGAGGACGTCCCAGCCAGCACGTTGTCCTTGACGCCGTGCGCGATGCACCCACAGCCGAGGACCACGAAGAAGAGCAGAGGGTAGCCCGCCCACTTGTTCCACAGCACCACACGGCCCACGTGCGTCAGCCCCGGCAACAGGTTCGCTTCGGGCCGCCGGCGCGACCGGCGGCGACGGCGAGGCGCCTCGTGCCGGTCGCGCGGCGCGTCGCCGTCGTCCTTCGTGCGATAGGGCGTTTTGTCCTCGCCATCGTCGTAGGAAGGGGCAGGCTTGTTGGGTGGGGGCGCCTCCTCGGCCTCCTCGGATGGGGGGCGAGCGACGAACGTCTTGCGACAGGCCCAGCAGCGGACCGTTTTGCCGACGTCCCCCTCCACCAACCAAAGCTGCTGGCCGCACGAGCACTGGAATGACATGGGGGCCCTCTTGGCGTGCGCCGCGAACGCACGACGTTCCAACGAGTATACCCACGCAAGAGCCGGACGCAAGGAACAAAGCGCGGGCTCGAGCGCGTAGCCGTGACACGGGGCACGCGGCTACACCGATCGAGGAGAATCATCCCCGAGGAGCGCGGGCAACTCGCCCAGGTCGCGCAGGCGGCGGTCGGGCCCGGCACGGTCGAGAGCGGCGGCCTCCTCGGAGCCGGTCGCCACCACCCAGACGCGGGCCCCGGCGGCGCGCGCCGTCTCAATGTCCACGACCATGTCGCCGACGTAGAGCACCTCGCGTGCCGAGAGCGCCAGGCGCGCGAGGGCGGCGAGCAGCATGTCGGGCGCCGGCTTGGGCCGGGCCACGTCTTCGGGGCCGAGCAGCAGGGACAGATAGTCCGCGATGCCGAGGATGACGACCAGCTCGCGCGTGAAGGCGACGGGCTTGTTGCTGCAAATGCCGAGCGTCATCCCGCGCCGGTGCAGGGCGGCGAGGGCCTCGGCCGCGTGGGGCAGCAGGCGCGTCCCCTCGCGCAGGACGGAGGGGTGGTGCTGCCGGTAGGCGGCCACGTTGGCGGCGTTGTCCCCGACGCCGACGGTGGCCAGGAGCAAATGGTCGGGCCCCCGGCCGACGTGGCGGCGCACCTCCGCTTCGGGGAGGGGAGGGAGGTGGTGGAGGGCGCGAACGTGATTGACGCTGGCCGCGATGGCGGGGTAGCTGTCGATGAGGGTGCCGTCGAGGTCGAAGAGGACGGCGCGCAAGGCAGGGAGCGGGCCCGGCATGAAACGGCCTCCGGGGGACGGGCGAGCGGGGGGCGCCCTCTTGTTCTATCGCGCCGGGCGATGTGCGCTGCTTGCTTGTCGTGTCGCGAGGCAGGGAGCTTGTGGGCGCCGGGGGGCGAGCGTATGCTGCGGACGGGCGCCGGCCCACCTGCGGGGGCAGGGGCCGCACGCTCGCGGCTGCTTCGTGTTGGACCTGTTGACCCGCAGAGAGTGAGGGCACGCCATGACCGAGAGCGAATGGCTCGACGCCTGGGAACTGCAGCCGATGCTGGAGGCCCTCCGTGGAAAGGCCAGCGAGCGAAAGCTCCGGCTATTCGCCGTGGCCGTCTGCCGCCGCATCTGGCGCCTGCTCGAGGACGACCGGCTCCGCAAAGCCGTCGAGGTGGCGGAAGGGCAGGCGGAAGGGCCGTTCGATCTCGAGGAGCTCGCCGTGGCCGCGCTCGGCGCTCAAACCGCTGCCGAGGAGGCCAAGGCCGAGCGCCTCGACGCCGTCATGGCCGCGGCCTATGCGGCCTACTCCGCCTCCTCCCCACACGAGGAAGGCGCCGAGGACGGCATTTCCTGGGCGAACCACGCCTTCATGATGGCCCTCTCGGCCACCTGCCGCGCCCGCCACGGCGGGGACCAGGGCACCTGGCATGCGACCGCCAAGGCCGAACTGACCGAAAGCTGCCGCCTGCTCCGCGACCTCTTCGGCAACCCCTTCCGCCCACCCCCCGCCATCGATCCAACCTGGCTCGCGTGGGACGGCGGCCTCGTGCAGCGGCTGGCCGAGGACGCCTACGAGGTGCGTTCCCTGCCGGAAGGCGGCCTGGACAACGCCCGGCTGGCCGTGCTGGCGGACGCGCTCGAAGACGCCGGCTGCACGAACGCCGAATTGCTGGATCACCTCCGCGACCCGGGGCCCCACGTCCGCGGGTGCTTCGCCGTCGATTGGGTGCTTGGAAAAGCCTGACGCTCGTTCCCGGGCGAATCGTTCAATGCTCCTTGGACATGCTATCTGTTCCACCGCAGCCGGAAGGCCTCTCGGCAGGCCGCGTGCGACCTGGAGGAAGGACACCATGACTTTCCGGGCACTTGTCCGAATGACCGTTCTCGGGCTCGCACTCGTCGTGAGCTCGCGCCCCGTGGCAGCGGTCGCCCCTCCCACGGAACGCTCGGCCCGGGACACCTCGTGGGCCTTCCGGTTCGAGAAACACGGGTTCTCCCTGCGGCTCCCCTCGTCGGACTGGAAGAAGACTTCTCGAAAGGGAAGGACAGACTTCTACAGCCACTGGCTGGGCTCGCCGATGTTGTTCGGCGTCTTCTCGGTGCGGAAGCAGGCCCTGGAAGAGTTCCGCGAGACCGTGAAGGCGGCCAGGACGACGGCGGGGAAGCAAGACGACCTGCTGTCCAGGCCGGCGTTCCACGAAGAGGAGACTGCGTCGGGAGGCCGTCGTGCTCACCTGACCTACTACCAAAAGGACACCGGAGGAAACCAGTACCTCTTCGTCGCCCAGTCGTTCGTCTGGATCAAGGACAAGGGCCTCACCGTCCACTCGATCTTCGAGGGCCAGGGGAAGATGAAGAGCAAGGCCTTCCAGGCCCGAGAAAAGGCAGCGTTCGAGAAGGCGGCGCGGGCAATCCATCGGTCGGTGAAATGAGAACGCTTCCCGCCAATCTCCATCCAAGGGGCGGCCTTGGAGTGGGGCGGATCATCGCCGCACACCAACGTCGCGCCGGGCGCAGGGCGTTACACCACCCGCCCGCACCTGGCGTAGATTGTGTTTGGCGCCACCCACCCCGGT
>JBBSEZ010000400.1:0-9092 GCA_038239195.1 Gemmatales bacterium | reverse complement strand
TCGTGGCCGATGGCTTGCACATCCGCCTCGGAAAACGTAATCTCTCGCATGACCGGCCTCCCATTCCTTCCTCCATGGTCTGAGTTTATGGGTGTTCCGGTCTTTGTCTATTGTGTCACGCTGACCCGCGTCGAGTATAATTCCTCTTCATCAACGAGCGAACTCCACCGCCCGCGTCTCGCGCACCACCGTGACCTTGATTTCGCCCGGGTAGTGCAGCTGCTCCTCGATCGCCCGCGCGATGTCGTGGCAGACCTTCATCGCGTCGGCGTCGGACGTCTTCGAGGCGTTGGCGATGACGCGCACCTCGCGCCCCGCCTGGATGGCGTAGGCGTGCTCCACCCCCGGGAAGCCACACGCCACCGCCTCCAGTTCCTCCAGGCGCTTCACGTACTTCTCCAGCGTCTCGCGCCGCGCTCCGGGGCGCGAGGCGCTGATGGCGTCGGCCGAGGCGACCAGCACCGTATAAATGTGATCGATGGTCACGTCGTCGTGATGGCCGAGGATGGCGTGCAGCACCTCGGGGCTGGTCTCGCCGTTGCGCCGGGCCAGCTCGGCGCCGATCTTCGGGTGGCCGCCCTCCATCTCGTGGTCGGCCGCCTTGCCCACGTCGTGCAACAGCCCGCAGCGCCGCGCCAGCCGGCCATCGAGGCCCAGTTCGTCGGCCATCATGCCGCACAGGTGCGCCACCTCCAGGCTGTGCTGCAGCACGTTCTGGCTGTAGCTCGTGCGGAACTTCAGCCGGCCCAGGAGCTGCACCAGCTTCTCGTGCAGGCCGCCGATGTTGGCCTCCAGCACCGCCCCCTTGCCCACCTCGAGGATGTGCTTCTCCATCTCCGCCTGCGTCTCCGTGACCACCTCCTCGATGCGCGACGGGTGAATGCGCCCGTCTTGGATGAGCCGCGTCAGGGCGAGGCGGGCCGTCTCCCGGCGGATGTTGTCGAAGGCGCTGACGATCACCACGCCCGGCGTGTCGTCCACGATCACGTCCACGCCGGTGCATTTCTCGAAGGTGCGGATGTTGCGGCCCTCGCGGCCGATGATCCGCCCCTTCATGTCGTCGGAGGGAATGTCCACCGTGCTGACCGTCGTGTCGGCGGTGTGCTGGGCGGCGTAGCGGTTGATCGCCATCGCCAGGATGCGCCGGCTGCGCTCCTCGCACGATTGCTTGAGTTGCTCGTCGTGGCGGTGCAGGCGCGTGGCGACCTGTTCGGCGAGGTCGCGCTCGAGGCGCTCGAGCAGCACGCGCTCGGCCTGGTCGCGCGACAGGCCGCTGATCTCCTGGAGCTTCTGCGTTTGCTGCTTGACGAGCCCGTCCATCTCCAGGGCACGGCGCTCGACCTCGTTGCGGCGTTCCACGACGTTTTTCTTGGTGTGCTCGAGCGACCGTTCCTTTTTCTGAAGCGACTGGTTCTTTTCTTCGAGGCTGTCCTCGCGCTTGTCGAGCCGGCGCTCCTGCTCGCGCAACTCGCTGCGGACCTGTTCGGTCTCGCGGTTGAACGCCTCGCGCTGCTGGTAGAGGTCGTCCTTGGCCTTGAGCTCGGCCTCCTTCTTGATCGTCTCGGCCTCGTCGCGGGCAAGGCGCACGATGGCGTCCGCCTGGGTGCGGATGTTGGTGAGGCGGGAACGGTCGAGCAGGCGCGCGGCCGCATAGCCGGCCACCAGCCCAAGCAGGGCGGCTAGAGAGCTATACAGGACCACTTCAACAGGGCCCATGCAGCCCACTCCTTCCCGAGGAGTCGGCTTCCGGGCAGGCGGAGGAGCACGCGGGCGCAAGGGATGCGACCGCTGCCGGGGGGCCGGCACGGAGGTGCGAACAGACTGACGGGCAACCTAAACCGAGCCCTTCACGGCCTCGATACCGGCCCCCCCAAGCGAGGGAAAGCAGGCGTCGAGGCGCGGATGAATCACGGCCCTTCGCGCGGGAGGATCCGGGTGGTCACCTGCGGGGGGGGCCAGAAGGAAGACCGTGAAGGGGGAAAGGGCCAGTTTGTCACCTGCCGGCGCTCTTTTCCTTGCGGGGAGCGCCGCGACGGGGAGGAGGCCCGTACGCGGACGCCGAACAGATGCAACCACAGATCTGTCACTGCTGCTCGGACATGACGATGGGTCGTCAGGGCCACGAACAGCAAACTAACGCACAGGCACCAGAACAGGATCATGCAGCGCTCGTGGGTTGAGTAATCTGGGATGCAACGTCGCAACGGTCGGTGTTGGTGCCCGCAGCGTAGCCCGGCCACCTCGGTGTGTCACGCCTGGGGAAGCTGCGGACCTCGTTGGTCGAAAAACATTGTGAAACCCGCTCCCGACCTTCGGGCCGAGAGAATCGGTTTTGTGAACACTCCCGTCATTATGAGGGGAAGCGGGCCCGCGCGTCAACTAAAAAGGCCAGCTCGTCAACGGACCTCGCACCAGAGCGGGCCGAGAGGGTAAAGTGGGAGGACGAAAAAAGTGGCTGAGCGAGGGCCCCGACCATGCAGCAAACTCTGTTTCCCGGCGAGCCACAACCGCCCAGCACGGCTGGATTGTTCGCCGACGTCGTCTTCGACCGCCCGCTCGATCACGCCTTCACCTACGCCGTCGGGGAAACTCTACGCCCGACTATCGCCGTTGGCAAGCGCGTTCAGGTGCCTTTCGGGAGGGGCGATCGCGCCGCCGTTGGTTATTGCGTTCGACTGAGCGAGACCGCCCCCGCGCGCGCCGTGAAGGAAGTGATGGCCGTCCTCGACGAGGACGCGCTGCTGACCGACAACCTGCTGCGGCTGACGCGCTGGATGGCAGACTACTACCTGTGCGGCTGGGGCCAGGTGCTACACGCGGTCGTCCCCGCCGGGGCGCGCGACCAGGCGGGCATGCGCTCCTCCACCTTCGTCGAGGCGATCCCCGAGGCCGAACTGCCCTCGCCCCTGCCCGCCACACCGCCCAAGCAGAAGGCGGTCCTCGACCACCTGCGCCAGGTGGGCAAGGCGATCGAGGTGCGCAAGTTGCAAGCGCAGACGGGGGCCGGCTCGGGCCCGATCAAGGCGCTGCTCGACAAGGGCCTGGCCCGGCGCGTGGTGAAGAAGGTCGATCGCTTCAAGGTCGCCGCCGAGACCGCCCCCACCGGGCCTCTGGAGCTCAACGCCGATCAATTGCGAGCCTGGGCGGTGCTGGGGCCAGCGGTTCAGCAGGGCGGGTTCCGTCCCTTTCTCCTGCACGGCGTCACGGGGAGCGGGAAGACGGAGGTCTACCTGCGGGCCATCGAGGAGGTGGTGCGCCAGGGCAAGGAGGCGCTGGTGCTGGTGCCGGAGATCAGCCTGACCCCGCAGACGGTGGCGCGCTTCGCGGGCCGGTTCGGCGAGGTGGCGGTCCTGCACAGTCACATGGCCGACACGGAGCGCGGCGGGCAGTGGCGGCGCGTGGCGCAGGGGCAGGCGAAGGTGATCGTGGGGGCGCGCAGCGCCGTGTTCGCGCCGGCCCGCAACCTGGGCCTGATCGTGGTCGATGAGGAGCACGAGCAGACGTTCAAGCAGGAGACGACGCCGCGCTACCACGGGCGGGACGTGGCCGTGATGCGGGCCCGCCTGGAGGACGTGCCGATCCTGCTCGGCTCGGCGACGCCCTCGCTGGAGAGCTGGCACAACGCCCAGCGCGGCCAGTACGGGCTGCTCACCCTCCCCCAGCGCGTTCTCGAGCTGCCGATGCCGCCCGTCCACCTGATCGACCTGCGCCACCAGGGCCACGCGCGCGGCCGGCCGTCGGCGCTGAGCGAGCCGCTCGTCCACGCCATGCGCCAGGCGCTGGCGGATGGGGGGCAGGTGATCCTGTTGCTGAACCGGCGCGGCTTCGCGACGCACGTGCATTGCCCGTCGTGTGGCCAGGTCGAGTCGTGCCGCTTCTGCGACCTCGCGCTGACCTACCACAAGGAGCGCGACGTGATGCTGTGCCACTACTGCGGCTACGAGCAGGAGCCGCAGCAGAACTGCCCCCTGTGCGGGACGTCGGCCCTGCGCTACCAGGGCTTGGGGGCGGAGAAGCTGGAGGTGGAGGTGCGCGAGCGCTTCCCCAGCCACGAGGTCGCGCGGATGGACAGCGACACGATGCGCGCCCGGGGCAGTCACGCGCGGACGCTGGCGGCGTTCCGCAAGGGGCAGGTCCACGTGCTGATGGGCACGCAGATGATCGCCAAGGGGCTCGACTTCCCCAACGTCACGCTCGTGGGGGTGGTCAACGCCGACATGGCCCTGCACTTCCCCGACTTCCGCTCGGCCGAGCGCACCTTCCAGTTGCTCTCGCAGGTGGCGGGCCGGGCGGGGCGCGGCCCGAAGGGGGGGAAGGTGCTGGTGCAGACCTACAACCCCGAGCACCCGTGCATCGCGCTGGCGGCCAGGCACGATTATGCCCAGTTCGTGACGGGGGAGATGGGGCATCGGCGGGCGCACAACTACCCGCCGTTCCAGCGGCTGGCCCGGGTGATCGTGCGGGCGAAGGAGCAGCCGGCGGGGGCGGAGTTTTCGGAGCGGATGGCGGGGGCGTTCAACGCGGCTCTGCGGAAGATGGCGGCGGAGGGCCCGGTGGAGGTGCGCCTGCTGGGGCCGGCGGAGGCGCCGGTGTTCCGCCTAAAGGGGCACTTCCGGTATCACTTCCAGTTGCAGTCACCCAGCCCGGGGACGTTGCACCAGTTGCTGCGGCTGGTGGTGCCGGCGCTCAATCCGCCGGCGGGGGTGGAGTTTACGCTGGACGTCGATCCGTTCAACATGCTGTGAGGCGGCTTCGAGGGCCCGGCAGTGGAGGCGGCAAGATCGCCTTCGCCGGTCTGGGTCGGGACGAACGACGAGGCCGTCCTTCACGACGCGGGAGGGCCTCGGCGCCTCGTCCGCCTGCTTCCAGCGCACCAGTACTCGGGGCTGACGTGCTGCTCGACGGTCAGCGGCGGTTGCAGGACGTCTACTCGCTAGACGATGCGGGCCGTCCGCCGCGCTCCGACGCCTCACCCACCGCTCCGATGCCGGGGCCGCCGAGCAGGATCGTAGACCTCCGAGCCGCGAGCGGCCCCGGGCTTGGCTTTACTTGTTCGCGAGGAGAGCAACGACTCTCTCCCAACCGAGAGACTTCGCAAGCTGCAACGCCGTCATTCCGCGATTCGTCACCGCGTTTGGGTCGGCACCGGCCTCCAGAAGGACCTTCACGGTGGGGGTGCTTCCCGCCAACGCTTCCTGGTGCAACAACGTCCATGCCCTGTCATCTTTCGCGGACACGAGGGACGGGTCTTTCGCCAGCTGGTCCTTCAAAGACGAAGCCATGGCCTCGCTCATCGGGTGTTCCTGAGTGTCCGCCTGGCGTTTGCCAAACCAGCTCTTCAGCAACCCGCCTCCTTTGTTCGGTTCGGGGGCAACGCGGATTTTCGTCGGGTCGCCGAAGTTCAGGCCCCAGGCCCCGTCGTGCTCCTGGCGTTCCTGTCGTCCCATTCGGGATCGCAGGAGGTTGACCGTGTAGGCACCGAACACCTCACCGCCGATGGCGTACATCCAGTCGCTGATCTCGCCCAGGGGGATGCGAGCAGGATCCCCTTCCTTGACCGTGTTCAGCCAGTTCGGAGCGTTCAGCAGCACACCGCTCACGAAATGGCCGTCGAAATCGACCTCGGACAGCCACACGTGCTCCACTTCGGGGCCTTCCTTGGTGCCCGTCCTCTGCTCGCCATCGGAGAAGGGCGCTTTGACGCAGGCCAAGTCCAGGGCCGGGACGATCCGCCGCCGTTCCCAGGCGACCTCCCGCCAGAAATAGCGAAAGGTCGCACGAGCATTCTCGTAGGCTCGCTGCATCTCGGGATCGCTGTTGTCAAACAGGAAGACTCGGGACGGCTGGGGCGTACTCATGGCGATTTGCCCTCGACCGATCGCGTGAGCCGGACGCCCAGGAGCGCGCCCGCGCATCCTGGCAAGACCGTGCGCGCCCAAGCACGGCTCGCGCTACCTGGCAAGGGGTGCTGGCGCCTGGATCGAGCGCTCAACAGACCATACCGGCTTGCCCCTGTCAAGGACCTGCCTCCCCTTCTTGTTTCTCGAACGATTTCCCGGCATCGCGCCCACGCCGGAGAGCTGGCGCGGGCCGTGTCCAAGGCAGGGGGGCGCGACGGCCTCCCGCCCCGCCCCGGTCGCCCCGAATGACCGAGCTCCAAAAAGGCTCAGAACAGCGGCGCCCACAGCGCCTCGTTGTCCAGCCGCAGCTAGGCCGCGCGCCTTGGCAGGTCGGCCGAACAATTCGGAAAATCCGCGTTCGGCCGGCTGCCCCAAGCGCAATGGGATAAGTGAAGAGGCGCTTGCGAGGCACAAAGGCCCGGCCTCTTCCACTCGTTCTCGATCCACCAAGCAACCAGGTAGTCGTCCACGTTCGGCCGGGGGCGCCGGACGGCCACGGGAATAGCGCCCCCACTACATCACTGCCCGAGGGCAGAGGGAGTGTCATGAAGCGTCACTGGATGATCGTGTTGAGCCTCGGCCTCGGCGTCGCCCTTGCAGGGCAGGCGAACGCGGCGCCTCGTGGCGGTTCCGGCTACGGCACGCCGGGGCGAGCGCCCGCCTACCGCCCCACCACGCCGGGGCGAGCGCCCGCCTACCGCCCCACCACGCCGGGGATGGCGTCGCCCAGGCCCGCCTACCGCCCCACCACGCCGAGGACGACGTTGCCCCGACCCGGCCACCGCCCCACCACGCGAACGGTGGTGCTGCCTCGGCCCATCCGCTCCGGCGCGCCGGGGAGAGTGTTGCCCGCTCCGTTCCCGGTGACCCCGCCCGTGCTCCCGCCGGAGCCCGTTGTGCCGCCCGACGATGCGACGCCCGACGAGACGCCGCCGCCGGAGGTAACGCCGCCCGACGTGACGCCGCCCGACGCGACGCCGCCCGACGTGACGCCGCCCGACGCGACGCCGCCGCGCTGTTGCTGTTGCTGTTGCTGCCCGAAACGGACGTGCCCGCCGACGCCGACGCCCACGCCCACGCCCACGCCCGAGCCGCCTCTGCCCGAGCCGACGCCCGAGCCCGAGCCGACGCCCGAGCCCGAGCCGACGCCCGAGCCGCCCGTTCCGGACGGCCCTTGATACCCAGTGCCGCGCCGAAGGCGCGTTCGCCCTGAGAGGCTGTGAATTTATTCCAGATCACCCCGTCAGCGGACCATCGAATAAGGACTTACGGCGATGATCGGGGATTAATTCACAGGCTCTGAGCCGAGCTTTCTTTCCCGGCCTGATCTCTTGCTGATGCAAGGGACAGGCCGGTCCCCATTCCGGTCCCCAATGCGCCGCGCACGGGGCCGTCCTCTGTGCAGCCCGGGAGGCCCCCATGAGACGCATTTGGCTTCTGTTGCCCGCCTTGCTCGCGATCGCCTTGTCCGGCGCTGGCCTGACCGGCCAGGGCCCCAAGGCGCCCACCGACCTCACGCAGGTCGCCCGGCAGTTCCCTCGCCACGCCGGGCCGACAGTCCTCTGGATCAACTTCGACGGCTGGCGCAACTACTACGGCAAGAAGGACTCGATCCAGCCGTTCCAGACGACGACCGGCAACCGCGACCGGGACGTCCAGTTGATCCTGTTCAAGACGGCCGAGATGTACGCTCCCTTCGACGTCCAGGTCCAGCGGGCCTTCGGGGACGCAGGCTTCGACCGCCGCCCGGTGGGCAACACCACCGTCTTCGTCGGGGGCAACACCGCCAAGGTGCTCAAGGGGAAGAAGTTCCCGTCCGCCTACACCCCGGCGAGGTACAGCGACTTCCCGGGCGCCCTCAAAGGCGACAAGCACCGGCCCAACAGCAACCCCTACGACCTCGCCTTCGTCGATCCCATCGGCCAGCGGGGCACGGGCTGGGGCAACGTGCTGGACAACGTCGGCCTCAGCGGCGCCATCGCCCACGAGGCCGGGCACACCTTCGGCCTGGTCCACGCCTTGACCAAGCCCATTCAGGACGTGATGAGCTACGACGCGCCCAACCGCTGCTTCACCAACCGGACTTACCGGATCACGGACCTGAACCAGGCCCCCAACGGCCTTGTGCGCACCGCGGCGGTAATCCCCTCCTGGCACGGCAAGCGGCTCGCCACCCAGAACTCGTTCACCTACCTCCGCACCGTCCTGGGCGCCCGGCCGGTGGACGACGGCGCCAACGTGGCTGACCTCAGTGCGGTCGATGCGGCCTACCGGGACGGCCCCGTGCGCAACGTCGTCCCGGGGGCCTGGTCGCGCGGGGCGATCGAGCGGCGCGGCGACTACGACGTGTTCCGCGTGCGGCCGGGGGAGCGGGAGCGCTTGACCGTCTGGGTGCGACCGCAGGCGGGGAGCCGGCTGGTGCCCGTGCTCCTGGTCTTCGACAACCTCGGCCGCAACCTCATCGGCTTCGACAACGGCCGAGGCCGTAATGGCAGCTTCGCCCAGATCGTCCTCCCGGCCGGGGCCGGGACCTACAAGGTCGTCGTCGGCGCCGCGGACGGCGCCACCGTGGGCGCGTACGAAATGGCCGCCGCGCTCCAGAGGTAAGCCCTGTTGACGTGCCCGCCCGGCCGGGGGCGCCGGGCGAGCACCAACTTCCCGCCCCCATCCTGCCCAAGGGCAGAAGGAGTGTCATGAAGCGTTCGTGGATGTTCTTGCTGGGCACGGCCATGGGCCTGTCCCTCGCCGGGCAGGGGGCTGCGGCGCCACGCGCCGGTTCCGTCCCCCGCCCAAGCGGGGCCCCGCGCCCCGCGACTGCGCGCCCAAAGCCGCCGTCGGCGACCTACCGGCCGTCGGCGACCTACCGGCCGTCGGCGACCTACAAGCCGCCGGTGCCCTACAAGCCGCCGGTGCCCTACCGGCCGTCGGCGACCTACCGGCCATCGGCGACCTACCGGCCGTCGGCGACCTACAAGCCGCCGGCGACCTACAAGCCGCCGGTGCCCTACCGGCCGCCGGCGACCTACCGGCCGCCGGTGCTATACAAGCCGCCGGTGCCATACAAGCCGCCGGTGCCATACAAGCCGCCGGTGCCATACAAGCCGCCCTCGGTGCCTTACCGACCGCCGGCGCCTTACGTGCCGCCCTCGGTGCCTTACCGACCCCCAGTGCCTTATGTGTCGCCGGTGCCCT
>JBBSEZ010000399.1:0-9181 GCA_038239195.1 Gemmatales bacterium | reverse complement strand
TCGCGGGCCACCTCGGCGAGCGTGCCGTAGTCCTTGAGCTTCTGGCACAGCTCCGGCACGCCCGGGCAGGTGAGGCGACGCCCGTCCGCCTTGGTCAGGTGGCGCCGCGCGATGGCCAGCGCCTCCGGGGCTCGGTCCAGGCGGAGCAGGAGGTTCACCAGCACCTCGGCGGGGTAGGTGCCGATCTCCTCGGGGTCAGCCTTGTCGGCCTGGGCGCGGAAATAGTCGAGGTTCTTCTCCAGGTCGTCGCCTTGCAAGATGGCCAGATACTTGTCGTGGGCGGGGTAGAGGTCCCCGAACGGCGGGTCGCCCTGATTGACGAAGCGCCCGGACAGCCGCCGGCCATACTCGCACAGCTCGCGCGCCAGTGTCATCTCCGGGCAGGGAGCGAGGTGATGGCTCATCTGCACCACGCTGGAGAGGTGCGACGTGTCGATGTGGTAGGAGTCTTCCTCGAAGAGCCACTCGCGGCCCAGCCATTGCGAAAGGACGCCCGGCGTGAACGAGGGCGAGTCGGAGCCAGAGGGAAGGAGGCCCTCGCGCGCTTCGATCTCGGCCGCGAGCCGGCCGCGCAACTCGTTGTGGAGCGCGCGGACGAGGGCCTGGATGCAGTAGCGCTTGACCTCCTCGGAGTGCGGCAATTCCTGCCCGCCTAGCGTGGTGATGGCGCTGCAGATCCCGAAGCGCTCGATGACCCAGTTGAAGCCCTTGGTGGGATGGACGCCATCGTAAAAGGCGACCTGGATGATGGGCTGCAAGTCGTCGTCGGGCCCGGGCTGGTACTGTTCGATGGCGGCGCGCACCGGCTCCGGCTCCTCGATCATGCGGAAGTAGCCCCAGGCCTGGCCGATGTCGCCGTCGCGCAGGAAGAGCCCGCCGACTTCGCGGGCCGCGTCGCGAATCCCCTCCTCGTAAGGGGCGTGAAGGTCGGCGGGCAGCTCGTGGGAGGGCCCTGTGGGGATGGGATTGACGCCGAGCTCGTGCCGCTTCTTCATCAGGAGGGCGTAGAAGAGGGCGGTATAGTTCTTCTCGGCCTTGAGGCGCGAGCACAGGCGCTCGATGGCGGCGTCAGGGCCTTCGGCCCGGAAGGTGGCTTCGAGTTGATCGAACAAGGTGGCGGCCATGAGCGGCTCCCGGCGGTGCGACGGTTCGTCTCGGGATTATGTTAGCACCCGCGCGAGGGCCCAACTAGCCCCGCGCAAGGCGGAGCGCACCGATCCACGATCGGGGAGCGAGGCTCGGAAGAGAGGAGGGGCCGCTTCAATTCTCGCTGAAGTGGAACTTCTGGGTCGCTTCCTTGCTGAGGGGATCGCGCAGATAGCGCTCGCGGCAGTCCGTGCAGAGGTCGTAGCGCAGGTGACGGGAGGGCGGTTCGACCGTCTCGGGCTCGCCGGACTCTTCCATCTGGCGGAGCAGATCGCTGACGGCCTCGAGGTGGTCCTCGTCGAGGTCGGCCTCCGTGAGCTCCGCAGGGCCCTGGGCGGCGAAGACCTCGATCTTGAGGACGTAGTGTGGTTGCCCCTGCCCGAGCTTTTTGCCGCAGTTGTCGCAGGTGATGTGCAGCATGGATCGCAGCCCCTCGTGGAAGCTCGCCGCGGCCCGGCCCGCCTTCATAAGCCGGGCCGGAGCGCCCCGCTCGTCCCGATGCGGTGCGGAGATGTGCCGGCGAGTCAGAATGTCCTCTCTATCCATCCGTCGCAGTTTTCCAGGCCGCTGTCAAGTTGAATCCCGGAAATGTAAATTGAGCCTGCGGGCCCCTTGAGGTCCGGGCCCGCTTGTGGGAGCAAGGCGCCTCGTGCCCTCCTATTCGGCGCGCCCGCATGGCCTGGCGTTTTCTGCCCGCGATCCAGTTCCAGATGACCTGGAGAAGCTCCTCGATGGCGTCGGCCCCGGCCCCCAGTCCGCCAAGCGCTGTGGCCCTGTGCGAACAGGGGGCGGCCCTGTGCGAACAGGGCCGAGACGCCGATGCCCTCGCCATTTTGACCGAGGCCATTCGGCTCGATCCGGCCCTAGCCGATGCCGCACCTCGACGTCCCCGAGCGCCACCCGATCACGTCCCACACCCGCACTTCGTCCCTATTCTTGGGCTTCGCCACCCGGCCAGCCCAGTCCTTCACCTCGACCACTTTGGGAAAACACCAGGGCAGGGATTGCCAGAAGGCCAGCGAATCAACCGATGCGACCGCGGTTCCTCGCTTCCGTGTAGGTTTCCTCCAGATCGATCGGCAAGCAACCGAGGCCGCGCACCGCCAGCGGCAGCGTCGGCAACGGCTGGCCGATTCCCAACGCCTCCCGCCACAGGTCGATCTCGTTGCGCTCCTCCCGGTGCGCCGGCCTGTACGCCGTGGCGTACAGGGGCGTCGGCCTGGGGAATGGGAGCCCGTCCGTGCGCCCGAGCAGCGCCATGAGTTCGTCGTGCAGGTTTGCCTGGCGTGAGGTGACGATGTCCACGACCATCAGCCCGATCCCCTGCTGAAGGTATGCGGCGCATTTCACGGCGAAGGCCCGGCGAGCGTCGTCGCGGTCCTTGTTTCCGGGGCTGACCAATTCGATGGCCGCGACCAGAGTCGGACCGGCGACGCTGCTGAAGACCTTCACCGCGAAGTCGTCGGGGAAAATGGCCGGCATCACGGCAACCGGCGCGAGGGGCGCCCAGGCGCGAGTCAGGACGGCCGTTGCGGCGCCGTTGGGTTTCGGGCCACCAGGCCCGCCGTCTTCGGTGAAGGTGGCGACGTCCACCTCGATGCGTGTACCGACTGTCACCTGGAACTCGGCGAAATAGTCGGGCGGCAGGAGGTGGTCGTTCAGGCTGCCCGCGATCGCGGCCGCCCACCATCCGTGAAAACCTTCCCAGTGCCGGCGGCCCTGTAGGGGCGGATGAAAGTGATCCAACAGCGGCATGGATTTTTCCTCCGGAGTGGTCCGCAGTCGCTTGTTCCCATCCCCTCATTCATTCTACCAACCTCATGCTGCCGTCGATCTCCGTTTCCGATGGAAGCGTCGATCCGTCTTACCGAGCGTTCCCCACCCAGGTCAACCGTGTTGCACCGCACGCCACCCGATCACGTCCCAGACGCGCACCTCCTCCGTGTTCTTCGGCTTCACCAGACGGCCGGCCGCGTCCTTCACCTCGACCTCGTCCTTCATCATCTTGTAGGTCGCATCGGACAGGCACACCGCATGGTCGAAATAGGTCGCCGCCCCGCACAGCAGCCGTTCCGCCTCCTGGTGCTGGCCCCGATCGGCGTGGATCAGGCCCAGCACGCGCCGCGCATGCCAGATGCCCGCCGTGTTCTTGCAGGCGGTGAACCGCCCCTCTGCCTCGCGAGCCTCCGTCGCGGCATCCTCGGTCCGCCCATGCCGGGTGGCCCTGCATGGGGGCCCTCAAGGGCGGCCCCCGCGGGAGGCAAGAACCGCTCACTGCGCGGATGGTTGCGGCCTCCCCGCTCACCCCGTAGCATAACAGGGAGGCCCCGCCGCGCGGCGGGGTCGGCGAAGAGGGCACAGACGATGGTCGGCCCGGTCTTGTACCAAGAGATGCTGCTCGGCGGCCGGCGCAACCAGATCCACGTGTTCCGCTGGTTCTACGCCGCCTGGCTGATCGCCCAGCTGCTCTGGTTCTACCTCCAGTTCCAGTTCGAGGAACTGAGGCGAGCGCAAGCGCTCGGCAGCGGTGTCGTCGTCAACCGGGCCTCCGCCCCCGAGGTCGTGGGCGGACGATTCGCCGACGCCTTTGTCAGCCAGCAGATGATCCTGCTCGTCCTGGTCATCCCCGCTTTCGTCGCCGGTGCGATCACCGACGAAAAGCGCCGGGGCACGCTCCAGTACCTCATGCTCACCGACATGGAGGCCCGCCACCTCGTCCTGGGGAAGCTCCTGGGCCGGATCGCCCAGGTCGGCCTGGTGGCCCTGGGCGGGCTCCCGCTATTCGCCCTCCTCGCCGGGTTCGCCGGCGTCGAGCCGCTGTCGATGCTCGCTGCCTGCCTGGTGCTCTTGCTGCCGACCTTCGGCCTGGCCTGCGCGACGATGCTTGCCTCGGTCTACTGCCGGCAAACGCGCGATGCCGTGCTGGTCCTCTACGGCCTCGGGGCGGTCGGTGCGCTCGCCGTCTGGCTGATCGGCGGGCCTTTCCACTACCTCGACCCGACCTACGTGCTCGCCCCGGCCTGGGGCCCGAGCAACATGCGCGACCTGGCCGAGGCAGGCCGGCGCCTGCTCGTCTCGTCGGCCTGCTGGGGGCTGCTGGGAGGGGCCTGCCTGGGCCTGGCCGCCTGGCGCATGCAACCCGTGTACGTGCGCGAGCTGGAAAGCCTGCGCCCCGAGCGCGCCCAGTGGTTCACGACGGAGCGCGACCCGGTGACCGATGACCCCATCGGCTGGCGCGAGCGCAACGTCGAGGGGCTGGCCCCCAACCCGACCTTGCGCCGCATGCCACAGTGGCTCGGCATCGTCTTCGTCGCCCTGCTCACGACCGCGTCGTCGCTGTTCATCCTCTACAGCAAGCTCGCGGCCGGGACCACCGTCGCCGACGTGCTGCGCCCGCTCCTCCAGCTCAACCTGCGCAAGGTGGCGTCGCTGTTGCCCGACGCGACGACCGGGTTCACGTGGCAGGGGATCGTCGCCCTGGTTTTGACGAGCCTGATCGTGGGCGTTCGCTGCTCCGGCTCGATCACCGGCGAGCGCGAGCGGCAGACGTGGGAGGCGGTGCTGCTCACCCCGCTCAGCGCCAAGCAGGTGGTGCGCGGCAAGTTGTGGGGCGTGCTGGGCTCGGGGTGGTGGTATCTGCTGGCCTACGCCGCCCCCGCCCTGACCCTCTCGGCGCTGGGGGGGCTCACGGCCTTGTTCCTCACGGCCGTTTGCCTGGCCGTCACGCTCCTGTCCACGTACTTCATCGGCGCCGCTGGCGTCTGGTGCTCGGTGCGCTCGCGCAACTCCTGGCGCGCGCTGCTGGGCACCCTGGCCACGGGCTACGTCGGCGGGGCGCTGATGCTCCTGCCGGTGAGCCCCGGCATCCTGCTGGTCTGGATCGCGATGATGCTGGTGATGAACGTTCTCGATGCCCTGCTCCGCACCAACCTCGCGACGACGTTCGGCTCGTTCCGCATGTTCTTCACGGCGTGCTGCCTGGCGCTGGCGCTGGGCTTCTTTCTGATGGCCCGCTATCTCCTCTACCGGGCCTGGCGCTGGGTCGCCGACCGCGAGCGCACGCGGCACTGGTACGACGAGCCTGCCTACCGCCGCTCGCGGCGCCGCGACCCGCTCCCCCACCTTGCCCGCGAGAGCTAATCGCCCATTCTTACAACTTCGCGCCTCGGCGCGCGTAAAAATTTCAAGCGCTGCACCTTCCCACCTCCTGCCACACAATCCCGTCAAAATTGTCTAAAGTCCTCTCGTCGCTGACGGTTGCGACCGGCACTGGACTGTCGCGTCGCCCTTGTGGCACGCCGGTTGCTTTGTAACGTTTCATCTTCGAGACGTCACAACGGACGGTGGGAGAGAAGATGAGCCAGCGAGAAGCAAACGTGCTGTGGCTCCGCGACATCCTCGAACACCTGGCGGCCAACCAGAAACGTCTGGAGTGGGCCGAGGACGGGGAAACGATTCGCCTGTTGACCGAAACCATGCTGCGCGACCTGGAGCGCTGCCAGCGACTGTGCGAGTCGCTGCAACAGCGGTGCAGTGTTCGTTCCGCAGTTTAACGATCCTCTTTCCGCACCCCCCCTGGCCGCGCCTTGACCCAAGGTGTTGCCGAGCCCGGACCGAGACGGCCACCGGGCTCGACACGAGCGGCCTCCCATCACGACCCAATTCCCGCAACCCATCCAATTCGCCGGCGACGCCAAGCGTCGCCGGCGTCTTTCTTTTCCCCATCGGTCGCGGTCGGGCAGGTTGGCGCGGTACAGACTGCCGGGCCCGCAGCGCAGCCGAAGTCCGCATTCCTCGCCCTTTGAGCGCAGGCGGTGCGCGCGGCGCCGCCGACAGGGGGGAGGGCGAGAGAAGGGGGGGAAACCGCCGGGGAGGCGATAGAGCCGAGATGGGGGGGACGATAAAGAAGGGCAGAAGGGCCAACCGCGTGATGAACGCCTGGCAACGGAGCGAAGCCACCTCGCTCGACTTTTGTCATTCCGGGCAAGGGGCCCAGGGGGCAAGAGGCTTCTGAGTTCCACCAACTCGTGTCGATGAGGAGAATGTCATGAGGAAGCGCTTGGGAGCGCCGCTGGTGATCGCGGTCGTTTGCCTGCTCGGTGCTGCCGGGCAGGTGAGCGCCTCGCACTGCGGTGCCGCCAGCTACGGTTGTAGCCCGCAACCTTGTTGCGATGCGCAGTGCTGCTTCCCGGCCGCCCAGCAGCAGATGACGACCTGCTACAAGCTGGTCTACGACACGGTCCTGGAGAAGCGCTGGACCACCTGCTACCAGACGGTGCAGGAGACGGTCATGAAACAGGTCTGCAAGACGTGCTACCGCAACGAGACGAAGACCTGCTTCAAGAGCTGCAACCAGACGTGCTACAAGGACTGCGAGTACACGGTCAACAAGCCGTGCTACAAGACCTGCTGCAAGGAGGTATGCGAGACGGTCTGCAAGCCGGTCTGCGAGACCTGCTACAAGGAGTGCAAGTACACGATCTGCAAGCGCGTCCCGCAGTGCTGCGAGAAGACGGTTTGCTACACCGTGTGCAAGCCGGTGTGCGAGACGCAGTGCCACAAGGCGTGCCACCAGGTGCGCAAGGTCTTCTGCGAGACCAAGTGCCGCGAGTGCTGCCACACCGTCTGCAAGCCGATCTGCGAGACCTGCTACAAGGACGTGTGCTACACGACCTGCAAGCCGGTCTGCGAGACCTGCATCAAGGACGTCTGCTGCACGATGTATCGCGACTGCGTCGAGACCTGCTACCGGAACTGCACCAGGACGATCTGCAAGCCGGTGCACAGCTGCAAGACGGTCAGCCGCAAGGTTCGCGAGTGCTGCGTCGAGGAGTACTGCGTGCCCGGCCGGACCAAGACGAGCTGGCAGCGGACGCCCGACGAGTGCTGCTTCGACCCGTGCACCTGCAAGACGCACGTGAAGAAGGGGCACTGGACGCGCTGCTGCGTGAAGTGCCCCGACAAGACGTGCAGCCGCAAGGTGTGGCACACCCGCACCGTCTGCGAGTCGGTGCCCTGCACGACCTACGTCAAGGAGTGCGTGTGCGAGAAGGTGCCTTACACGGTCTGCAAGAAGGTGCCTTACACGGTCGTCAAGAAGGTGCCCTACGTGAGCACCCGCTACGTCACCGAGACCTGCGTGAAGAAGGTGCCTTACACGCACACGCGCTACGTCACGGAAGTCGTCCGCAAGCAGGTGCCCTACACGGTCACCCGCTGCTGCCTCGGGGCGTGGGTTGACGCGTCCGGCGTCGGCTACGCTTGCGAGGGCCCGGGCCGCACCTTCCAGTGCGGTGCCCACTACGAGACGACCTGGACGACGACCTGCACCCGGATGGTGAGCGAGAACTGCACGAAGAAGGTCAACTACACCGTCTGGCGGACCGTCACGGAAGAGTGCAGCAAGCAGGTGCCCTACACCGTGCATCGGATGGTGCCGCACACCGTCAAGAAGATGGTGCCCTACACCGTCTGCGAGATGGTGCCGACGAAGTGCGTCAAGAAGGTGCCCTACACGGTCTGCACCCAGGTGCCCTACACGGTCTGCGTGAAGGTGCCTTACACGGTGACCGAGTGCGTGCCGACGACGGTTTGCAAGCGGGTCCCCGTGACGACCTGCAAGGAAGTCCCGGTCACGACCTGCCGTCGCGTCCCGGTGACGGTGAGCTGCCCGGCCCCGGCCTGCCCGGCCCCGGCCCCCTGCTGCCAGCCGTCCTGCCCGGCCCCTTGCTGCCAGCCGGCTTGCCCGGCCCCTTGCTGCCAGCCGTCCTGCCCGGCCCCCTGCTGCAAGCCGTCCTGCTGCAAGCCGTCGTGCTGCTGCAAGGTCGATTGCTGCCCGGCCCCTTGCTGCGAGCCGTGCGCCCCGAAGTGCTCGTGGCTGAGCCGCCTGTTCGCCAAGCGGCTGACCTGCGAGAGCCCCTGCTGCGAGAGCGCTTGCAGCACGCCCTGCGCCACGGACTGCTGCAACTAACGTAAAGTCGTGGCCTTGGGGGCCAGGACGAAGACCGCCGCGGGGCGGGCCATCGCACGGTGGCCCCCCCCGCGGCGGTTTCGTGCGTGGTGGCGGACGGGGGAGCGAGGAGGAACGGGCGCCGAACCGACGCGCGGGGTTGCCTTGCTGGGGAGGCCGCCGACCTTCGGCCTGGGTGGGGCGCGGGGGGAGACAGGCTGCTCGCAGGGCGAGCAAGAGGGTGGCAAGTCCCACGGCGGAGGCGGAATGCCTTCTCCCGCTGAACGCCTTCTCAAGCCTCGTCACGTCAGAAGGACTGCGTGGCGCTGCCGCCGTGGCCGTTGGAGACGACGACCGTCACCGGGTAGTTGCCCGAGAAGGCCTCGGCGGCCTGGTAGTCCCCGCGATGAGGCCCGTGCTGTTGATGCTCAGGCCGGTCGGCAGGTTGACGGCGGCGTAGCTCAGCGAATAGCCGTTCGGGTCGGTCGCCGCGATTTGCAGCGAGACGGCCGCGCCCTCGGCGCTGGTCTGGGCGCCGGGGTTGGTGACGACGGGGGGCGGGGTGGGCGACTGCGTCCAGGTGAAGATCGGCGTGCCGATCCAACTCAGCCCGCTGTCCTCGCCGATGTTGAGGGTGGCGCTGCTGGCGCTGCCCAGGGTGGCCCCCGCGCGCGCGGACAGCGCCAGGCTGACCGTCTCCGGGGAGGCCTCGCCCGTCAGGGCGTCATCGAGGAGGGGCACGCTGAAGGTGGCGGAGGTCTGCCCCGGCGCGAACGTCAGGGTGCCGCTGACCGGCGTGTAGTCGGTGCCCGCCACGGCCGTGCCGCCGGCAGAGGCGCAGTCGGCGATGGCGTGGACTTCCTTGTGGGTGCGGCGGAAGAGGTTGCGCAGGGCGCCGCCGAGGCCGGGGCGCTTTTCGGCGACGCGATAGATCTTGGGCAGGCCCTGCACCTCGATGATCGGCATAGGCATCGGTTCTCATTCCGCGGTGGGGGGGACGAAGGCATTCTAGTACATGACCGGCGGAATCGGACTACCATCTGCGGGCAGGATTGAGTACATTGCCCAGCCTGTGCAAGTTCTCGA
>JBBSEZ010000398.1:0-9261 GCA_038239195.1 Gemmatales bacterium | reverse complement strand
TGCGAGGCGATCCCCGCCTTTCCGGAACATCCGAGAAGGCGAGGGCACGCCTCCATGCTCGACGTCCGAGTTGTCAAAGAGCGCATGTCCTGGCGCCGCCGGCGCCAGGCGAAAAGCTGGCCCTCATTCTATTCGCCGAAGCGCGATTGGGCGCGTCGATCACTCGCATGTCCCGCATGCGGGGGCCGGTCCGCGACCCTCCCAGCCTGACGACTCCCTGGGCACGTGGGCGAGGACGCTTTCGAGACAGCGGCGGTAGTAGACGAGGTAGTCGCCGTAGGTGAGCACGCAAACGGTGGCGAGGCAAGGGGCGGTCATGCGAATGGCCTTCGGCAAGCACGGGCCCGGGCGGACGAATGTGCGCCAGGAGGGCCTCGACGCTCACCGGCATTGTAGCGGCGGGCGCCCGCCGGACAACCGAGCGCGCGGATGGCACCCATCTGCTCTCCGAAAAAGAGGCGTCGCCGTGGTAGGATGCACGATGAGCGTACTCGTCGGCCCCTTCCTCCTGGAGGCCCTGTCATGCGTTCCCACGAGCCCGGCGAAGCGCCGAACGAGCAACGCAACCCAGGCGCCCCACGCCGGCCCCGGCCAGCCTCGAACCGGCCTGGGCGGTGTCGCTCGCCGTCGCCCGTTGGCCCTCAAACGGCGGGGCCGAGCCGTCAGCCACGGGCTGTAACGGCCATCCCAAAGCCCGCGCGTCGGTCGGGCACGGTGACGAATGCGGCGGTGTTCGCCGTCGTCCAACGGCACTCAACGGCGGGGGGCCGCGCCGTCACGCACGGGCTGTAACGGCTGTCCCAACCCCCGCGCGTTGCCCTGGCGGGGCAACGAACCTGGTGGTGTTCATCGTCGCCCAACGACAACCGAGCGCCGCGGCTGAGCCGTCACCAAACGGCCACGTGACGGCTGGCCGGGGCCCTGGCGGGCTGGCCAGGCGTGCTCAGGGGAAGGGGGCCTCGCCAGCGCTCACCAGCCCTCAAAGGAGAGGCGGGAGCCGTCACCTCACGGGTCGGACGGCTGGCTCGAGAGACAGTGGGCGGCCCGCGACACGGTCCCGGCGCTGGAGGCCCTCGACTGCTCGCGTTGGCCGAGAGCCCTCGAATCGTGCGTCAGGCTGGAAAGCCTGACGTACGGAAAGCCTGCTCGGCTGCTCGCGTTGGGCGAGGGCCCTCGAATCGTCCCCAAAGGGAAGGGCCGGGCCGATACCAGACAGCGGGACGGCCGCCTCGCAGCCTCCCTTGTGCCCTCCCCGCCGACCCGGCACAATGGACGAACTGGCCCTGCCCATAACCGGAGGCCCCGCATGGTCCGACCGCGCGCCACCCTCGCCCTGCTCGCCTTTACCTTGCTCGCCGCTTCCCCGACCTTCGCCCGCGCCGCCGACGCGTGGCCCGTCGCGCGCGGGCCCTCGCGCGAGCCCGCCCCCTACACCTACGACGCCAGGCTCCTCAAGACGTTGCCCAAGGCGTTTCTCGAGGACGCCGTCGCCTGCGTCGTCTACGCCGCCACCTCGCACCTCGTGGAGGCCGACGGCACCATCGAGACCACCACCCACGAGATCACGCGCCTCAACGGCCGCAAGGGCATCGACAAGCTCGGCGAATATCGCAACATCTCCTTCGCCCCGGCCTACCAGAAGCTCACCCTCAACGACGCCCGCATCCGCAAGGCCGACGGGCGCATCGTCCTCATCGGCCCGCGCAACGTCCACCTCCGCGACGTGCCCACCGACTTCTCCACCTACGACGCCGACAAGCAGCTCATCATCACGTTCCCCAGCCTCGGCGTCGGCGACCTCATCGAGGTCAAGTGGACCGTGCGCGGCAAGAACCCCGAACACGGCGGGCAGTTCTTCGCCCGCTACTCCTTCGGCGATCCCAGTTATCCCGTCGTCCTCGACGAGCTGCGCGTCCGCGTCCCCAAGGCCAAGGCGCTGAAATACGCCACCGCGGTCGGCAAGATGGTCCCCACCATCGCCGACGTCGGCGAGAATCGCCTCTACCACTGGAAGGCGGTCAATCTCCGCAAGCTCCCGGGGGACGACAACCTCCCCTCGAAGGAGGAATTGCGGGCCTCCGTCGTCTGCTCGACGTTCAAGTCGTGGGAAGAGGTGGGCACCTGGAAGAGGCGCTTGCGCGACGAGTGCTGGAAATGCACGCCCGACGTCAGCAAGCTCGTCCGCGAGTTGACGGCGGGCCTGACCACGCCGGCCGCCAAGGCGCGGGCCCTCACCTACTGGGTGCGCCGCAACGTCCGCTACGTGTCGGTCGGCGAGAAGCACGATTACACGCCCCACGCCCCGGCGACCGTGCTGGCCAACCGCTTCGGCGACTGCAAGGACACCAGTCAGTTGCTCGCCGTCATGCTCCGCGAGGCGGGCCTCCAGGTCGAACTGGCCTCCCTCGGCACCCTCGACGACGGCCAGGTGGTCGAGGCGGTCCCCTCGCCCTGGGCCACCCACGCCATCCTGCTCGTGACCATCGGCAAGGAGCAGCACTGGATCGACACCACCTCGCGCCTGGCCGGCTGGGACTTCCTGCCCCACGACGACCGCGATCGGCTGTGCTACCTCTGCGACGACAAGGGCAAGACGCGCCTCGCCCGCACTCCGCCGCTCAGCGCCGAGAGCAACAAGATCGAACAGACCACCGAGGTCTGGGTCGGGGCCGACGGCTCGTCGCGCTGCCAGCGCACCGTCGTCTCCCACGGCAGCGCCGCCCTGGGGCAGCGCGACACCTACGTGGAAGTGCCGCCCGGCGAGCGACGCCGGCAGGTGACGGCCGAGCTGCAAGACTCCAACAGCCGCACCCGCCTGTTGCGCCTGGAGGTGGACGAGAAGGCGCTGCAAGACTACGACCGGCCGACGAAGGCGTGGATGGAGTACGAGGTGCCGCGGCAGTTCACCGGCACGGGCGAGCTGGAGGGGAGCATCACCGACAGCAAGGTGTGGAGCCGTTTTCTCGCCCACAACCTCGACCACGACCGCAAGGCGCCTCTCGTCTTCTACGCTCCCTTCGAATCGACCCACCGCTACGTCGTCCACGTCCACCCGGCCCATCGCCTCGAAGACCTCCCCCTCGACCGCACCTTGCGCTCGGCCTGGGGCAGTTTCACCATCCGAACCAAGGCGCTCAACGACGGCGACGCCATCCGCGATTTCGAGGTCGTCTTCTCCATGCGGCTGGAGAAGCGGCGCGTCGAGCCGGGCGACTTCGAGGCGTTCCGCCGCTTCCACGAGGACGTCAACCGCCGCTATCGCGTCTGGCTGACCCTCAAGCCGACCACCGACAGCGCATCCGCCCCGCTCCTGGAGGCGGTGCTGGCCTTCGCCCCCCAGGATAACGTCGTCGCCGCGACGCTGGCCAAACTTTACCAGGCGACCGGCAAGGGCCCCGACGCTCGCCGCGTGCTGCAGCGCGCTCGCTACTACCGCCCCGACGACGTCAACCTGTGGGAACTATCGGTGAAGGCGGCCGAGGGCCCCGCGGCCGAGGAAGCAGCGCAGCGCGAGCTGGTCAAGCGCTTCCCCGACGAGGTGCGGCACTCCCTCGCCCTGGGCACCACGCTCGTCAGCCGCAGCAAGCAGGAGGAGGCCCGCAAGGTGCTGCTGCCGCTCACGCAGAAGGGCAGTGCCGCCCAGCGCGCCCAGGCCCACTACCAACTGGCGCGCAGCTTCTACCGCCTCGACGACGTGAAGACCGCGCTGAAACATCTCGAGGATGGTGCCGGCGAGGACGCCGAGGCGATGAACACCGTGAGCGTTCATCTGCTCAAGGCGCGCATCTATGAGGACCTGGGCAAGGTCGCCGAGGCGACGCGCGCCTACAAGCAAGCGCTGGCGCTCGACCGCGAATCGGAGGAGCCGCTGCTGTCGCTGCTCCGCCTGGCGATGATCGCCAACCGGCGCAACGACGCCTTCGACTACCTGCGGCGCTACGTGCTGCTGGCCGGTCAGGACGCCACGGGGCTGCTGCTGGCGGCGGAGGCCTACTTGAAGCTGGGTCGGCCCGACGAGGCGTTCGAGCTGGCCACGAAGGCGCGCGACCTGCGCTTCCACGAGAAGTCGCAGCGCATCCTCGGGCTGGTCCACCTCCAGCGCGGCGAGGCCGAGAAGGCGGTGCTGCACCTCGAACGAGCCGAGGCCGACGCGACCGTCCTGGCCGCCCTCCTCAAGGGCTACACCGCCCTGGCCCGCCTGCGCGACCTCGAAACCGCGCTCGACAAGGCCGACCGCCTGCCCCGCCCCCCGGCGGCGCTGCGCAAGCGCTGCGCTCGCGGGCGCGCTCTCCTGGCGCGCCGCGCCGCGCTCGGCAAGGTGAGCAAGGGACCGGGGCCGGCGCTCGACGCGCTGGCGTGCGCCGAGGCCGCCCACACCGAGGGCCAACCGCCCGCCAAGGTGGAGGCGCTGCTGGCGAAGGCGTTCGGCCCCGGGCTGAGCATTGGCCCTGCCCACGCTCTGCGCGGCCGGCTGGCGCTCGACAAGGGCAAGCTGGCCGCGGCCCTGGCGAGTGGGGAGGAAGCGGTGCGCCTCAGCCCCAACGACGCGGGCGGCTACTACGTCCGCGGCCGGGTGCGCCTCGAAAGAGGGGCGCCAGGGGCCCTCGACGACCTGCGGAAGGCGGCGGACCTGAGCGAGAAAAAGGACGCCGACGCGCTGCACGCCCTCGCCGATGGGCTGTTCCGCGCGGGGAAGGTGGACGAGGCGCTGGCAGCCCAGCGCGCGGCGGTGAAGCTCAAGCCGGCCGACAAGGAAATGGCCGAGCAACTCAGTGCCCTGGAGAAGGCGGCGCGATCGAAGGGGGCGACGTGATCGGCGCGAAACGACAAGCAAGGAAGGCAGAAACACACGAGGCCCAGGAGCGCCGTCTGGCGCTCCCGGGCCTCTTCCTGTTCTGTCCCGGCCCCGACAACCACTGCTCGACGCGCTGCCGATCCGTGCTCGGCCAAACTCGCCCACGCTCACCACGACGGGCGGGGATGAAATGGCCTCCTCATCTCCGCGGGAAACGGGAACGTCCGTCGTCTTGCCGACAGTCAGGGGCCCGGCGTGCCGCGCCCGAAAGCCTTGTTGTTCGCGCTGACTCCCCCTCCTCAGTGGGGGACGGGAGAGGCACCGGGGACGGTCGGCTCGCCGTTTTTCAACGGCAAGAGCTCCTGCCGATAGATCGGCACGTCGCGGGGCGCTTCGATCCCGAGGCGGATCTTGCCCCGGTCGATGTCCACCACCGTGATGCAGATGTTTTCCCCGATGAAGATTTTCTCGCCGAGTTTGCGGCTCAGGACCAGCATGTCGCTACCCTCCTACGAGCGAAGCAGTGGTTGGCTTGCACTTCCATTCTACGCCATGAACGCTCTCCGCGGTCGCCGACGAGGCCCTTTTTTCCACCCCGCAAAGCGCCCCCGCCCCCTGCGCAGCCCCTATCCTGACTGTCCTCGTTCGAGCCGGTTCACCGTCACAACCCCTAAATCCCTTGCGCGACTTATTTTACGACCATTCTCCCCGGTCTTCCTGGTCGGTCAGGGGCGAAACAGGGGCCGAGGACCGGCCGTTTGCACGCGCGGCGAGGCTTTCCTGTCAAGACGAGGGACACTCGGTGCGACGGGAAAAGGAGGTGGGTAGGACTATCGACCAGCCCAGGCAGCACCACGCAGCCGGAGGCCTCGACGATCTCGGCCTGCGGCGGGAGCCCGCGGTGGGGGCCCACCCAGACCACCTTGTCGCCCTCGACGAGGACCTTGCCGTCGCGGACGAGCCCCGCATCCCGGATCTGCTGGCCCCGTCAGTACAACGTGCCGGCCGGTGCCGTGCCGACGACCTGAGCGACGTGACGGAGGACGAGGGTCACGAGGCCTTCCTTGCTTGCTCGGCAAGTCCCTCGTCGAGCCGGCGCTGGAGGAGAGCGCCTCCGAGGCAGCCGAGGAACAGCCCGGCAAGGCCAAGGACGATCGGGCCGAGGGCGAGCTTCCGTTGCAGCACCAACCCTTCCTTCGGCAGCGCCTCCCCCTCCTTCGCGCCGAGCAGAGCCTCGACGCTCTCTTCCAGCACCGCCCCCCGCAGGTTGCGCCCCACCATCTTGCCGTCGCGACTGATGAGGAAGGTGGCGGGGATGCCCTGCACGCCGTGCTCTTTCGCGAGCGGGCTCTCCCACTCGCGCTTGCCGTCCTCGTCGAACATGATTTGCGGCCAGGACATCTCGCGCGCCTGCACGAACTTGTCCAGGCGAACGCGCGACGTGTCGAGGCTCACGCCGACGATCTCGAAGCCCTTGGAGTGATACTTGCGATAGAGCTTCAGCAGTTCCGGCAGGGACTCGACGCACGGGGGGCACCACGTCGCCCAGAAATCGACGAGGACGACCTTGCCGCGGTACTGCTTCAGATCGACGGTCTTGCCGTCGAGCCCTGGGCCGGCGAGCGCGAAGTCCCGGTTGACCCGGGCTGCCTTGTTCCCTTCCCCCTTGGCGACGGTGCGCGCGTAAGTCGTCTCCCAGGAGACGTACTGCCCGACGGAGGCCCCGACGAGCAGCCCACCCACGCCGACGGCCAGCGCCGTCACGACGCCGCTGGCGATGGCGCGGGCGCTGGCCAGCAGCACGGCCCCCACCGCCACCACGCTCACCCCGACCGGCCAGAAGCCAGGGACCTCGTCGCCAACGACGTTGAGGACCAGCCACAGCAACAGCCCGCTGCTGGCTCCCTCGGCGGCCCCTTGCAGCAGGCGCCGACCCAGGGGATCGCGCGGTGGTGCGTTCATGCTCGAAGGCCCTCAGCGGGGGTGGATCGTCACGTGAGGATGCTCCGCCGCCCAGGCGAACCAGCGCACCTGCGTGCTGTCCACCCACGGCAGCACGCGGCCCTTCAAATCGCCCGCCACGCAGCGCCCGGCCACGTCCCACCGCGAGCCCGTCTCCTTATCGCGGAACGGGGCGCTGGCAACCCGGCCGTCGGGCACAAGCGTGACCTTGATGCCCCGCTTCCCCGCCTCCTCCGCCTCGGGCCGGTAAGCCGACGCCGTCCGCGTGAGGCCGTAGTAGAGCACCACACAGGGGGCGCCGTCCAGCGTGTCGCGCACGACGCCTGCCTTCGCCAGGTCGGCGAGGCGATACGCCCGCGCCTGCTTGCCGGCCACGACGCCGAGCACCTCTTCCTTCTCGGGCAAGCGCCTGTCGAGTGGGCCCCGGCTCTTGCGCGAGTGGGGGCTGCCGCGAGGAGGCGCCTCGACGGCCTTGTACTTGTCGAACATCCGGTAGGCCACGGTGTCGGGGTAGCGCGCCAGCCAATCGCCCCAGGCGCCCACCTGAGTCGGCACGGGAACGAGGCGCGCCCCCTTCTTCGGGCCGGCAAAGGCGACCCCCGTCAGGCAGGAGTAGAGCGTGCCGTCCTTGTGGCGCATCGCCATGACCCCGTTCCGCCAGCCGTGGAACGCGAAGTCGAGCGAAGGCGCGAAGCCCCTCGCGAAGCCGGCGTCGGGATCGTGGACGAACACACCATAGGTGTCGCTGATGACGGGGTAGGCGTTGAGGAAGAAGCGGTAGGGGATCGCCCCGCCGTCGTACTTGCCGCGCGTCCAGCACAGGACGCGATCGTCGGCCTTCAGCTCCCCGCGCCGACGCGCCGCCTCATCCTTGCAATGGGAACAGGCCGGGTTGACGAGAGTCGTAGGGGCGCCAGGGCCCTTGACCAGGATCGGCTCCCGGGCGGCCCCCGCGAGGGCCCCGAAGGCGAGAAACAGCGCGGCAAGCACGAGGTATCGCATGGTCGTGGCCTCGGTAGGACAAGCGAGGAGGTATTGTAGCAACTCCCCCTGCTTCCTGGTGGCTCGAGGGGTGAGTTCGCGAAAGCGAGGGCCCGGGCCTGTCCGCTTGCTCGGGCACGCCCACCTCCCAACCGAAGAGAGCTTCCCCGTCCAAACGGTAGCAAGGAGAGGGCAGAGGCGTGGGCAGGGCCGACGCAATCCGAAGCCCCGGAACAGCGCCTCCCGCGCTCGCGGCCCGACGACCTTCCCGCCGCGCCGCTCGCCCTCGTTCAGGTCGTTGGGGGACCGCCTCCGCCCACCGACCGGCCCGTGCGGTGACGGCAGATGAGCCTCCTTCGCGGGCCGTTGGGCGACAGGCCGCGCTCCGCGCCTTCCCGGTGCCGAGACAGTGCCTTCCCGCGCCAGGAGGAGCGCTCTCCGCGGGGCGCCTGCCGCCGCAACCGTCTGGCGATGGGCCCGCTGGGTCGTTCCGCCACCGATACAGGCCCGTTTGGTGACGGCTGGCCGGTCATGTTTGCGGGCCGCTGGGCGACGGCGAGCGACACGGCCCGGGCCCGAACGTCTGGCCCGAGGTCGGCCCCGGCTGGGAACGGCGAGCGGCGCGGGCCCGCCCTTGACGCTTTCTGAATACAGCACTGGAGCCCCTCCTCTCCCAGAACACGGACGGCGAACCTCGCCGACCCGGCGTCGGCAGGCCCCGCCGCACCCGTCTGGTGACGGGCCCTCCACCGCCTTCGCATCGCCGTAACCGCCCGCGGGTGACGGCTGGCGCCCCCTCGTTGAGCGTCATTGAGCGACTCCTCGTGGGCCGGCCTCTCCCCGCGCGGGGAGTGCCGCTCGGTCAGGGCCCGCGCCGGCGAGCCCCCCTTCTTTCCTGGCCGACAGGGAGGCGCGCGGAGGGACCGGGGGGCGCGCCACCCCTTGCGCAGTCTAGCACGGCCGTCGGCTTTTTCGGAGGGCAAATGGATTTGACGAGCCTACCGGACGTCCGCTTCGCGGGCCCTTGGCGAGCCCTTGAAGGAGCAGGCGAGCAATCGCGGACGGGGCGGATGACCGTCGAAAGAAAATGACGCCCGGGCGCGAAGAAGACTTGACTTGTGGCGAGGCGCGCCGCTAGCCTTTCCTTCACGCCCTTTCCGGCAGGCCCCCACCGCAACCTGTCCGGTCCCTTCGAGGCGCCCCATCCTCGCCCGGCGTACCTGCAAGGACCGCCGCCAATGTCGCAGGAAGTCTCTCCCCCCGCCGTCCCGACGACCCGCTTCTGGGCGGGCGGCTTCTTCCGCCTGACGTGGATGGCTCGCGTGCCCCTGGCCGTGGCCGGGCTGGGCCGCGACTGGCTCGCGCTGCTCGGGCTGGGCAAGGGGGCGGCGCAGCGCATGCCGCCCGCCCGCCTGCCGGTGCGGCCCAGCGTCGAGGAGCTCGAGCCCCTCCTGGCGCCCAACGACGTGTTCGGCCTGTTGCAGGCGGGGCTCGGCGCGGGCGGGCTGGCGGGGCTGGTCGGG
>JBBSEZ010000397.1:0-9267 GCA_038239195.1 Gemmatales bacterium | reverse complement strand
CAACCGGGGGGGGGCCCCCCCCCACCCCCCCCGGGGGGGCCCCGCGGGGGGGCCGCGTGGGCGCCGCCCCCACGAGCGCTCCCTTCGTTTGGCCTGCCCCTGACGCGAGCGGGGTAGTTCTCTGGTCCGCGAGGCGCACGATCGTTAAGATCATCCAAGGTTGCCATCGCCGGCTGGAGATAGAGGGCGCTCATGCTACAGGTCATCTGGCGCATTCCGATCAAGCTCCCGGGCCTCGGGCTCGACGACGGCATTCCGATCTACGGCTTCGGGATGATGCTGTTCCTGGCCTTCCTGGTCTGCACCTGGCTGGGCGGCCGGCTCGGCCAGCGCGAGGGCATTACCAAGGAGCAGGTCCAGGACCTGGCCATCTGGCTGTTTATCGGCGGGCTGTTGGGGGCGCGCATTACCTTCCTCATCCACCGGCCCCCGGCCAGCGGGAAGGTGCTCGACTTCATCAAGGAGATACCGCGCATCTGGGACGGTGGGATCGTCCTGTACGGCGCCCTGCTGGGAGGGGCGCTCTCCTATGCGCTCGCTTACTATCTGGTCTTCCGCAAGCAAGGGCTTTCGACGCTGCGTCTCGCGGACGTGGTCGCCCCGACCATCGCCGTCGGGCTGTGCCTCGGCCGGCTGGGGTGCTTCCTCAACGGCTGCTGCTTCGGCCAGGTCGCCTGCGTCGAGTGCGCCGTCGTCTCGGCCCATTTCCCGCTCTCGGCACCGGCGCGCGAGGCCCTCGTCGATGGTGGGGCACAAACGACCGCCGGGTTCCTCCTCTATCCCGGCGTGGGCATGCCCGACCAACCCGCCGGAGCGCGCGTTGCTCTCGTCGATCCGGGATCGGCGGCTCACGCCGCCGGGTTGCGCAAGGACGACCTCATCACCGCCGTTAACGGCGAGGCCGTCAGCGACGCGGGCAAGGTGAGCGACGTCTTTTATCGGTGGAAGCGCGGCGAATCGAAGCTGGTGCTGACGGTCCGTCGGCAAGGTGGAGAGGAGGAGGAGCTCGCTTTCGTGCCGCGCACGGTCGGGCTCTATCCGACCCAGGTCTACGAGGTCGTCAGCATGGCGCTGCTGTTCGTCGTGCTGCTGGCCTACTTCCCGCTGCGGCACTATCCGGGCCAGGTGATGGCGGTGTTCATGATGGGCTACGCGGTCCACCGCTACCTCAACGAGGTCCTGCGCGGCGACCCGCGGCCGGAAGATTTCGAGCGCTATTCGAGCGTCATCGTGTTCGTGGCCGGGGCGGGGCTGTGGGTGTGGTTGTGGCAGAAATCGCGTCGGGAAGCGCCACCCTCCGTCCCCACATCGGTGCCGCTGCCGGTGACGCAGGCGCCTTCGGAGAACGTCGCCACCACGCCCAGCTAACGGCCAGGCCGAGGGCAATGCCGGCGTGGTCGATCAGCACGTCGCGCACCGAGCCGCTGCGGCCCGGCACAAAGGTCTGCAAGTATTCGGTGATCGCCCCGTGGAACGAGAGCAGGGCAACGAGCGCCCACCGGGCTCGCGGCCGAACGGGCAGCCAGGCGAGCAGGGCGGTCAGGCAGGCGTAGGCGAGGACGTGGAGCGACTTGGCGACCGGGAAGGCCGCCTCGGCGGGCAACACCGCGTGGCTCATCTGGACCGGGTCGGGCGTCAGCAGCGCGATCGTCCACGTGACGAGGGCCAGGGCCCACACCAGCCAGGGCACGATGGTCCGCATTCCGTTCCTCCTTGGGCCTCGCGGGGCGCGCTGGCGGATCATACCACTTCTTGGCTATCGAAGGGAACTCATCCTCATGTCCCGACGCTCGATGGTCCCCTGTGCCGCGCTCCTTGGTATCGGCTTGCTCTTCGGCGCGGCGGCCGACGAAGGCGAGAAGAAGGACAAGGCGCCGGGGCCCCTCGCGCGCTTGCAGGCCGTCTCGCCGTCGGTCCCCGGCAAGCGGCTGGGCGCGGCCGACCACAAGGTCTTCGAGTGGGCCCTGGGCCCCATGCGCCAGCGCGAGCGCAAGGCGATCCGGGCGAGCGCTCTCTTCTCGTTCGGCCCGATCTATTACGTCGAAGAGGAGAAGACGGGGCGCTGGCTCGTCGGACGTTTGGTAAGCCCCAAACAGGGCATCGTCGAATGCGAGTCGAGCTTTCCCAGCCTCCGGGCCCTGCTCGAGGCGTCCGCGTTTGCCCCGCTCCCGAAGCCGCCCGCCGGCTTCACCGTCCGCGAGGTGGCGCGCCTCGCCAACTTTCCCACGCGCCTGGCCAGTGACGGGACGGGCCGAGCCCTCTACGTGCTCTGCGTCAACGGCGACGTCTGGCGCGTCGAGCCCGGGCGGGCGACGATCGAGCCCATCCTGCGCGGCGAGGACTATCTCGACTCGGCCTGGGGAGACCGCCTGCTGATGGGGATGACGCTGGGCGCCAAGGGCCGGCTCTACCTGGTGGCAAACCAGCGCGACGAGAAGGCCCGGCCAATGATGAACCGCGTCACGATCTTCCGCACGACGCGGATGGTGGATGGCGATCCGGCCACCCCAAAGGCGTGGCTGAAGGCGTCGTATCCGTGGGGCATCGGCCCGTTCAACCACGGCGTCGGGCACCTCGCCTTCGGCCCCGACGGCCATCTCTACGTCAACAGCGGCTCGCGCACCGACGGCAACGAGCCCGGGAAGGACGACCGTTACTCGAAGGCGGGGGAGACGCCACTCACGGCCTGCATCTGGAGGCTCGACCCACGCATGGAGAAACCGAAGGTCGAGGTCTACGCGCGAGGGCTGCGCAACGCCTACGGCTTCTGCTGGAACGAGCGCGGGGAGATGATCGCGACCGACAACGGGCCGGACGCCGACCCCGCCGAGGAGCTGAACCTCATCCGGAAGGGCGAGCATTACGGCTTTCCGTATCGCTTCTCGAACGAGGACAAGAAGCCCTATCGCCACACCCCCGCCGCCCCGCCCGGCCTGACGTTCGTCGATCCCATCCCCAACGTCGGCCCCGCGGGCGGAGGAAGGCCCGGCAAGCCGCTTTCGACGTTCGACCCCCACTCCTCGCCGTCGGGCATCGTATATCTGCGGGACGACTTCCCGGCTCCCTACCGCGGCGGATACTTCGTGGCGCGCTTCGGCAACCTGCTCGACAAGCCCCGCGTCGGGTTCGACGTGCTGCACCTGAGCCTGAAGCGCGGGCCGAAGGGTGGGTATGAGGCGCACACGAGGACGTTCCTCTCGCCGGTAGCGCGGCCGGTAGACTTGCACCTGTCTGGCAAGGGCAAGGTCTACGTGTGCGAATATTCGCGCCAGATCGAGAACAAGGGATATGCCGGGATGCTGCCGGGCCGCATCGTAGAACTGGCGGCGAAGTGAAAAAGGGGACGCAGCTCTTTTCCCCCAAGTGGGAAAAGAGCTGCGTCCCCTTTTTCGGCCCCGGCGCTACTTTTTCGCGCGCGCCTGGTTGTTGCTCCTGTTCCTCGCCAGGACGTCGACCTCGCTGGCGTGGTGCTTCTTGCCGCCCCCGCTCTTGATGCGGACGTGCTCGCCCTTGTGGACGTTGCGGAAGGTGGCCGCCTGCTTGTTGTTGCCCGCCTGCCCCTTCTGCTTGCCGCCGACCTTGAAGAAGGTCGTCGTCGAATCGACGTGGAACGTGACCACGGGCCCTTTCTTGTTCTGCTTGCCCTGGGCCGCGACCTGGCTCTTGCTGCCGGTCCCGGTGTGGACGCGCACCTCGATGGTGCCCTTCCCATTCTTGCCTTGATGCACCGAGACGACGGTGCCCCTCGCGCCGTGCTGCTTCTTCTTGCCCTGTTGAGGGGCGGCCTCGACGCTCGCCGCGGCGAGCCCGGCAAACAGGGCCAGGCCAAGGAAGGATCGGAACAGTTGCACGCGCCCTACCTCGGTTCTCTCGCCGGGAGTTGCCTCGAGTCGTCAACTCGCTTTGCGGTGATGGTGGACGATTTTGACGTCGGTCGCGTGGTGGCCCTTGTGGTGGATGATGACGTGGCTGCCCTTGTGGACGTCGCGGAAGGTGGCCGGGCTCACGAGGCGCTTGCCGTTCTTCACGTCGATGCGCTCGAAGGTGGTGGAGAGCGACACGTGGAACTTCCGCTCGACCGTCGCGTCCGTCGAGTCGCCCACCTTGTCGGCCGTGTGGTGGTGGTGCTTGGCCACGATCGAGCCGATGTGCTCGTCGGTCTTCTTGTGGTGGACGTGGATGACCTTGCCGTGGAAGGGGTGATGCTTCTTCTGAGCAGGCACCACCTTGGCGGGCACCTGCTTCTTCGCCGACGCCTCTTCCGACGCAATCGTCGCGATGCCCACCGACACGGCCGCGACCAAAATCGACCGCAGATACCTCATGAAGGCACCTCTCTTGTTCGAGGGGGTAGGTTGTCGAGAAGGGAGAAGGCTTCTCTGTGACGTTGAGGATGAAACAGCCCGGGGCCCACAAGGTTCCGCTCGCCGCGAAGATTTTCCCGACGTGGCCCTCGGAATCGCGAAACGGCAAGCAAGGTGGACGGGCCTGTCTGCTACAATGTCAGAACATTCCCCTTCGCGGTGCGGAAGCAAGGGGCCGAACGTCCTTTGCAGGGGAGGAGTCGTCGTGGCATTACCCGTCGTGGCCATTGTGGGCCGGCCCAACGTGGGCAAGTCGTCGCTGTTCAACTGGCTTGCCGGCCGGCGCATCGCCATCGTCGAGCCGACCGCGGGCGTGACGCGCGACCGCGTCTCCACGCTCGTCAAGGTCGGCGAGCGCCACGCCGAGCTGATCGACACGGGCGGAATGGGCATCGAGGACGTGGACAATCTGACCCAGCAGATCGAGCGCCAGATCGACGCCGCCATCGAACAGGCCCACGTGTTGCTCTTCGTGGTCGATGGCCGGTCGGGCATCGCGCCCCTCGATGACGAGGTGGCGCGCCGGCTGCGCTACGCCGACAAGCCCGTCATCTGCGTCGCCAACAAGTGCGACACGCCCGAGATCGACCCGCAGGCGGCGGAATTTTACAAGCTCGGCCGGGGGAAGCTCATTTGCGTCAGCGCCCAGCAGAACCGCAACAAGCCCGACCTGATGAAGCTCATCCTGGAGCGGCTGCCCTCGCAGGAGGTGCTCGAGGCGGCCCCCAGGGACCCCGCGCTCAAACTCGCCATCGTCGGCCGGCGCAACACCGGCAAGAGCACGTTCATCAACAGCCTGGCCCAGTCGGAGCGGATGATCGTGAGCGAGGTGGCAGGGACGACGCGCGACAGCGTGGACGTGCGGTTCGAGCGCGACGGGCAGACGTTCGTGGCCATCGACACGGCGGGGGTGCGCAAGAAGGGGAGCATCGCCAGCGACATCGAGTTCTACAGCATGGCCCGCGCCGAGCGCTCGATCCGCCGGGCCGAGGTGGTGTTGATGTTCTTCGACCCGCGCGTGCGGATCAGCAAGGTGGACAAGCAGCTCGCCGACTACGTGCTCGAACACCACAAGCCGGCCATCTTCGTCGTCAACAAGTGGGACCTGATGGTGCCGATGCCGACGGGCAAGATGGGCAATTACTTCCGCGCCACCTTCCCCAGCCTCGACTTCGTGCCCATCGCCTTCATCACCGCCCAGGCGGGCAAGAACGTGCAGATGGTCCTCAACCTCGCCCAGACCATCCACAAGCAGGCGGTGGCTCGCATCACCACCGGCGACCTCAACCGCGCCCTGCGGCAGGCGCTCACGAACAACCCCCCGCCCATGCGGCAGAACCGCCGGCCCAAGGTCTACTATGCCACGCAGGTCGGCATCTCTCCGCCCACCATCGTGCTGTTCACCAACGGGCCGTCGCTGTTCGACAACACCTATCAGCGCTACCTGATCAAGACGTTTCGGGACGAGCTCGGCTTCAACGACGTGCCGATCAAGCTCTACCTGCGCGCCAAGAAGCGCGGGGAAGTTCCGGGCGCGGACGAGCCGGTGGCCGAGGTGGAAGCGGCGCCGAAGAAGAAGCGGGCGCGCAAGCCGGCGGTGGACGTGTCGGGGCTGCCGTTCAAGACGCGCGTGAACGAGCGCGACCTGGACAAGAAGGGCAGCCCGTACGAGTCGGAGCTGTGGCGGGACGTGTGAGCCGGCCCGCCAAGCCTTGGCGGGCCGCGCCTCCCGTGCGGCCCAGGTAAGCCCCTCTGGAGGTCAACCTCTTTGCTTCGGCTCGCAAAGCGGTGCGTACATCTCGGGCCGGCGGTCGGCGACCCGGTCGATCTCGTACTTCCCCGAAACGTGAACGAGGCGCTTGGTGCGGGCGCGAGCTGGGTCAATGTCGGCGAGGAGAAGCTCGGGGCCATCCCCGGCGACGGGGGCGAGCAGTTCGCCCCCGCAGCCGACGAGGCGGCTCTGGCCGATGAAGCGGAAGCCGCGCTCCTCGCCGATGCGATTGACGGCGGCGTAATACACGTGGTTCTCCAGGGCGCGCGCCTGCGTCAGCAGGCAGGCCACCGAGGCGGCGCCGGTCGGCCAGTTGGTCGGCAGGACCACGAGGTCGGCGCCGAGCAGCGTGAGGGTGCGCGCCGCCTCAGGGAAACTGCCGTCGTAACAGATGTTGAGGCCGACGCGCAGGCCGCCCAGGTCGTGAACGGCGAACGGCCGGTCCCCCGGCGTCGTGAAACGATCGACGCCGAGAAACGGCAAGTGTACCTTGCGGTAACTGGCGATTGGCCCGTCGGGGCCGACGAGGAGGGCGGCGTTGAAGAGGCTATCGTCGGCCGTTCGCTCCAGGAGCCCGGCCACGACAAAGGTGCCGAGCTCCTTGCAGTCGGCGCCCAGCGCCTCGGAGGCGGCCCCTGGCAGCGCTTGGCCGAAGGGGAGGGCCTCGTCGAGGCTGTCGAAGCCATACCCGGTCAGGGCGCATTCGGGGAAGATCACCAGGCGGGCGCCGGCCTGCGCCGCCCGCCGCAGTTCGGCGCGCATCGTCTGGAGGTTGTGCTCGACCTCGCCGATGCGGCAGTCCATCTGCACGGCGGCGATCTTCCAGGTAGGCATGAGGGCCTCTCACGAGGGGGTGGAGCGAGTCGCGCCGGGCGCATTCCTTCTCGGTATAGTTGTACGGAGAGAGATGACCCGGACCAAGCACGGCGAGGCCCTATGCGACTGCTCCTCACCAACGACGATGGGATCTCGGCGCCCGGTTTGGCGGCGCTGGAAGCGGCGGCCCGCCAGCTCGGCGAGGTCGTGGTCGTCGCGCCGACCATCGTCTGCTCGGGGTGTGGCCATCGCGTGACCACCGACGGCCCGATCCGCACCGAACAACATGGGCCCGGCCGCTTTGCCGTCGAGGGCACTCCGGCCGACTGCGTGAGGCTGGCGCTGCATGCTCTGGCGGGCAAGGTGGACTGGGTGCTCTCGGGAATCAATGCCGGCGGGAACCTCGGCGCCGACACGTATCACTCCGGCACCGTCGCGGCGGCGCGCGAGGCCGTGCTTCACGGCGTCCCCGCCGTGGCGCTGTCGCAGTATCGCCGGCGCGGTCTCGAGTTCGACTGGGCGCGGGCCGCCCGCTGGGCGACGGATGTCTTGCGCGATCTTCTGGAACGGCCACGGGAAACGGGCGCCCTCTGGAACGTCAATTTCCCCCATTTGCTCTCCGAGGAGGCCGAACCGGTGGTCGCGTTCTGTCCGCTCGACCCCAGCCCGTTGCCGCTCAGCTTCCGGCGCGACGACGAAGGGTATCGCTACAACGGCGACTATCACGGGCGCCAGCGCCGCGCCGACAGCGACGTCGCCGTTTGCTTCGGCGGCAAGGTGGCGGTAACGCGCCTCGTTCTGCTCTGATTCCAGGCCCCCGCACGGCCCTGCCTCCCAGCTTTCCCATCCCTCCCTCCGGTCGCGCAGGTAGTGCTGAAAAGTTCAAGAGCCCGGGTTATATGGCCGATTCCAATGAGGGAGAGCGTGAGCGTGAATTCACCCGTCCGCCGACGGGATGACGTTCGGCCGCTGCGATGGGGGAGAGCGAACATGACAGGATGTTGGAAGGGCGTGGCCCTGGTCGTCGCATGGCTGGGCCTGTGCGGAACGGCAGCGTGGGGGCAATATCCGACGCTTCCCCCTGGCCCGATCGGGGCGGCGCGGATGCCCGAGCCGATCCCCGCCGGCCCGCCCAAGCCGGTCCCCGAGATGATGCCGGGCCCGATCAGTCCCCTGGTCGCCCCTCCGGGGCCGTGCCCCGACCTGAACCTGCCCGTCAACCATTCGAGCGCCTTCCAGTGCGAGAACTTCCCGCTGGAAGAGGCCTGGTTCGCCTCGGTCGGCGCCACGGCCCTCCAGCGCCAGGGCCTGGGCAACCATCCCCTCGCGGTGCTCGACCCGTCCAACATCGACACGGGCTTCCTGCCGCCCTTCCGCAGCCCGCAGGTGCAGAACACCAACCAGATCAACCCGGCGCTGAACCTCGGGGTGCGCGGCACGGTCGGCTACCTGTGGAACAACCAGGCCATCGAGTTCACGGCCACCTACGTCTTCAACGCCAGCAAGTCCACCACCCAGGCGATCCCCGGGCAGATCGATGGGCTGTTCACCAACGCCCCGTTCGGCTTTTCGGGCGACAACGGCCTGTTTCTTCAGGCCGACGTCATGCGCACCACGCACACCAGCGAGCTCGGCAACGCCGAGATCAACTACCGCCGCTGGAACGGGGCGGTCAACGGCCTCGAGTTCATCTTCGGCGTGCGCTACAGCTACGTCCGCGACAAGCTGAGCATCTTCACCGACGACGACGGCCTGACCTTCCCGGACGTCTTCGGGAACCCCGACCCCCTGCGCCAGGCCACTTACGTGATGGACGTCAAGAACAACATCATCGCCCCACAGATAGGCTTCGAGTACCAGACGCCGCTGCCTACCCGGCTCCTCGACTGGATTTACGTGGGCGGCATCGGCAAGGCCGCGGTCGGCCCCAACATCCTCACCAGCACCACCACCCTGACCCGCGGCGACGGCTTCTCGGGCTTCAACTCCAGCCACACCGCCATCGCCGTGAGCCAGGTCTACGAGCTCAACGGGTTCGTCGATTTCCACATCCTCGATCGGGCCCGGCTCCGCGCCGGCTACACCGCGATGTGGTTCGTGGACGTCGGGACCGCTCCCAATAATCTAAACCTCGACCTCGGGAGCCCAAACAGCCACATCTCCAAGAACGGGAACATCCTCTATCACGGGCCCTACGTGGAGTTGCAGTTCCTGTTCTGAGCGGGACCGTTTGGCGATAGGGGGGGCGACGGTGCAAGATTCGCGACCCCCCAATGGACATTTCACAACCCCTCCAGCCAAAACAACACGGCTAAT
>JBBSEZ010000396.1:0-9273 GCA_038239195.1 Gemmatales bacterium | reverse complement strand
CGGCGCCGCGCGCGTACTGCTTCTGGTTCCGCGACGGCAAGGTCCGCTGCGAGGACGTGCCGGAGGGCAGCGTGGCCGAACTGGCCCCGGGACAATCGCTGCCCATCGGCGGCCTCACCGTCACCGTCCGCACGGCCAGCGGAGCACACAAGCCCACGCCGGCCGCCGCGGCGCTCGCGCCTCCGAGCAAGGCGTATCATGGGACGATGAAGCCAAGCGCCGCTCCTGGCCGGCAGGTGACGGCGGCCCCGGCGCGGCTTACGCCGCCCCGGCCAACGCCGACGGCAACGCAGACCGTCAAGGCGCCGGTCGGCGAGGGTTGTCCGGCGTGTGGCCGCAAGGTGCCCGGGCAACCGGGGCAGCGATTCTGCATGATTTGCGAGAGGAAGTTCTGAAACAGCGGCCCGGTCGGAAAGAGGCTTGCCAGGCAGAGGATGCGGCGAGCTGGACGACCCGGCCCTCCCCGTGGCCTGAAGAGGGCGCCCTTCATGTACGAGAAGAACGTCGATCGGTCTTGTCCCGGCTGCATCATCTTTCTGGTGGACCAGTCGTTCTCGATGACCGACCCCTTCGCCGGCTCGCCCAAATCGAAGTGCCAGGCGGTCGCCTCGGCGATCAACCGCTTCATCGGCGAGCTCATCACCATCTGCGAGCGCGGCGAGGACAAGCCGCGCCACTACTTCGACGTCGGCGTGATCGGCTACACGACCGACCAGAACAACCGTCCCATCATCGGCTCCGTGCTGCAAGGGGCCCTCGCCGGCTGGGACCTCGTCAGCATCGTCGATCTGTTCGACAACTGCCTCGACACCGAGGTGCGCCAGAACGACCAGGGCGCCGACATCTTTGTCCCCGTCTGGTATCAGGCCCCCCCGCCCGAGCAGATGGCCGGGACCCCCATGTGCGGCGTGTTCCAGCGCTGCCGGCAGATCGTCAGCGACTGGTGCGGGCTGCACCCCAACAGTTTCCCGCCCGTCATCCTCCACCTGACCGACGGCGAATCGACCGACGGGGCCCCCGAGGGCATCGCCGACGACCTCCGACGGCTGGGCACCAACGACGGCCCGCTGCTGCTCTTCAACTGCCACCTGTCCGCGTCCCCCTCCGAGTCGGTCATCTTCCCGACGAACGAGGGGCAGTTGATCGACGAGTACGCCAAGATCTTGTTCCGCATGTCGAGTCCGCTGCCCGACAAGTTGCAGAAGATGGCCCAGGTCAAAAACCTCGACGCCCATCCGGGCTCGCGGGGCATGGCCTTCAACGCCGACGCCACCAAGATGCTCATGCTCATCAGCGTCGGCACCACGATCGCGTCGCCGCAGTACCTGCGCTGAGCGATCGACCCCGGAGGCCCTCATGTCCGAAGCCCCGAGCGAGCCGGCGCGACCCGGTTGCCTGCTGTGTCTGTTGCAGACGTCGGCGTCGATGTATCAGCACGCCGGGGACGAGGGGAAGCAGGACACGAAGCTGACCTACGCGCGCTACGCCCTGGACCTCGTCCTCGACGCGATCGCGAAGCTCGACCATCCGCAGGTGCGCGGGCTGTACGTCGGCGCGATCGGCTATTCCGCGCGCCCCGGGGAGGCGCCGGTCTTCACGTCCTTGCTGCCCGGGGCGGACCGCGAGCCCTACCTGGTCCCGCTGAAGGAGCTCGCCGCGCAGGGCCTGCCGCGCTGGCCGAACGATGCGCGCTCGTGGATCGACGTCCAGAAGACCGACGGGGCCGGCGCGCTGGCCGGCGAACGAGCCCCTGCCGGGCAAGCCCTGGCCTACGCCTATCATCTCGTGCAGATGTGGCTGGGACGGCACCCCGATGCCTGGCCGCTGCTCGTGGTCCACAGCGGGGACGAAGAGGGCTTCGACGCCGCCCACGCCCTCGTCAGCGAATCGCTTCCACTTCTGCACGCGCTGGCGGGCCCGGTCCACCTCGCCCACGTCGCCTGCACGGGGGCGCGGCCCGAGCCAATCTTCGGCAAGCAACCCGACGCCTCGGAAGGCCAACGGTGGCAAGATCTGTGGCAGCGGAGTTGCCCCGTCGGCTCCAAGGATGGCCGGCCCTACCGAGCCCTGGCCATCAACACCAACCCCTGGCCCCTGCTCAAGCACCTGCTCCTGAGCCCGCCCGAAGGCAAGGTGCCCTGGCCGGCGCCCGAAGGTGTCGAAAACACCTCGTCGGAGAACGTCCCGGCCACGCTCTGGCAGGACCGTGCCCTGTGCTACGTCAAGAAAGGCAACGCCGAGAACGAGTGGGAGGACGCCTGGGGCAGCGCCCCCGGGCGCCTGGTGGCGGCCGTCAGCGACGGGGCCAGCGAGGGGATCTTCGCCAAGGCGTGGTCGCACCTCCTCGCCGAGTCGTTCGTCGCCGCCGTCCCCGACCTCGGAGACAGCGCCGCGCGAACCGCCTGGATCGAGAAGCTCCGGACGATCTGGGCCGAGATCATCAACGTGCAGTCGCTGCGCTGGTCGCAGCAGAACAAGGTCAACCAGACGGGCGCGGCGGCGACGCTGTTGACGTTGCAAGTTCAACCGGGCGCTGGGCCGGAGGCGCCCTGGCGCTGGCGGTCGTGGGCGGTTGGCGACAGCTGCCTGTTCTGCGTCCGCGACAACCGACTGCGCGCGGCGTTTCCGGTCGTGGCGGCGGCGCACTTCGCCATGGGCCCGCCGCTGTTGCGCACCAACGGCGACGCGTCGCTGCCTGCGCCGGTGTGCGCCGAGGGGGAGTGCCGGCCGGGCGACCTGTTCGTGCTGGCGACCGACGCGGTGGCGCAATGGATGCTCCAGCAGGTGGAGGAGGGGGGCGCGCCAGACTGGGGCGCCCTGACAAAGTTGGACGAGGAGGCGTGGCGCCGGCAGATCGACGCCGCGCGCGAGGAGCAGCGCATCGCAAACGACGACTGTACGTTGCTGGTGGTGCGAGTCGGCGGGGCTTCCGGCGGCTCGGCGGATCGTCTCCAGGGAAGGTAATTGCACGTTGGGACGCGCAACATCGTTCCCTACCTTTCAGGAGATGTGGCGGATGTCTTTTCTCATTCACTCGCACTTCAAAAGCCTACTGGCGGGCCTGCTCCTGGCGGGCGCCCTGGCCCAGCCGGCGCGTGCCGCCGGCCCGCCCCGGACCCAGGACGCGGGGCGCGAACTGGTCCCGCGCCTGCGCGAGCAGTGCTCGGTGCAGACGAAACTGTACGGGGCCCTGGTGTTGCCGGTCCCGTGGAGCCGCACGGAGGGCGGCAAGCTCTTGCTCAAGGGCTACGTGGACACGCTGGAACAGAAGAAGGAGGTCGAGAAGGCCGCGGAGGCCCTGCTCAAGTTGCCCGACCTGCTGAAGGACCGGCCCGACCTTCCCAAGTTGCTGGAGAACGGCATCTCGGCCGAGGCCATGCAGGTGGTGCCCGTCCGTAGCGAGTTTTTGAAGGCGCTCCAGAAAGACTTCGCGGAGAAAGAGCGCCCCCCGGGCGACCAGCGGACCATTTTGCGCGAGACGCGCCTGGACACGGTCTACTACAAGGAGGGGAAGGAGACGGGCGTCGTGCTGGTCTTCCAGGGCGTCTGCACGGCCTCGCCGGCGGGGTTGCCGCGCGACGACAACTTCGCCAGCGCCCTCCGCGAGACCATCGTCAGCGCCAGTCGCTCCTTCTTCCAGGCGCCGGAGTACGCCGACCTGCGCGCCGCTTGCAACAACCGCTACAACGCCGAGCGCGTGCGGCTGACGCCTTGGTCGCAGCGCCCCACCGTGGTGCTCCAGCGCCGCGCCAGCGAGGACCGGAAGCTGGATGGGGCCCTGTTCCGCTCCTCGTGGTACGACAAGGACGGCCAGCTCCAGATCGACGGACTGGTGCCCAAGGTCGGCGACCGCAAGAAGATCGAGGCGATCGTCGAGGAAGAGTTGGCCCGCAACCCGGAGGAGAAGAAGGGCGAGGAGAAACGGCCCTTGGAGGCGCTGCAACTGGCCTTCGGCCCGAAGGGGAAAATGGGCAGGGCCTGGTCGCTGGACAAGGTCGTCGAGGGGCGCGAGCCCATCGCCCGCAAGGCCCCGCAGCGCTGGGTGGCGCAGAGCGGGGACTTGCTCCTGCGCAGCGTGCGCATCGACCGCTGGCACTACGCCTACGTCGATGACAGACCGAACGTGCTCCAGTTGCGCGTGAACGGCATCAGCATTGGCCCCGACTTTGACGAGTGGAAAGACAAACTGAGCAATTTCTTGCGCGCCAAGGCTCGCGCGGCGTGGCCCGAGTTGTTCGACGTGGCACCGGCCTTCCAGGTCAGTCCCGAAGAAATTGGGAAGCGCTCGGAGAAGCTCTTCCAGCCGCGCGCCTTGCTCCAGAAGAAGATCGCGACCGTCGCGGCCCTCGACGGCGCCGGCATCAACGCCGGCGCCTACTTCGACGAGGACGGCAAGTTGTGCCTGCGCGGCGTCTGGCGCGTTCGCGACAAGGGAGACAAAGGGGGCCCGTGGGGGCGCCAGGCCCAGGAGGCCGAACTGCGCAAGGTCGTGGGGGAGGTGCTCAAGACGTCGCCGCTGGTGCGCGACGGCGTCGCCTTCAAGCTGTCGGAACTGCGCACCGACGAGGTGCTTCAGGGACTGCGCGAGTGGACGGCCGACGCCCTCGAAGATGCGTACGTCGAACGGCTGTACTTCGACGACGCGGGCCTGCTGACGATCGAGGGCTTCTGCATCAGCGACGACGACGCCTTCCAGATCAAGGCCAAGCTGCGCGAGCTGATCGGCAAGCACCCACAGATGAAGCGCGGGGCCGTGCGCGTCTTCGAGCTGACCCCGCCGGACCTCGCCCTGGCCGCGCCCGTCCGGCGCGAGGAGGCGCTGGCGGGGCCTCGACCTCCGCCGGTGAGGGCGCTGCGCGTGGCCCCGCCGGACGACCCGTCGCGGGCGCCGGGCTACCGTCTCGACGTGCGCTCGGGCCGGGGCATCGCCGCCCAGCTGCGCCGGCTGGTGCAGCAACCTCGGCGCGGCAGTGAGGCCCCCGCAGTGGCGCGCAAGTGGGACGGCGTGCTGATCCGTCGCGGCTACTACGCCCCGGACGGCTCCTACGGCCTGGTGGGCCTCATCAGCGGCGAGGCGCAACGTCGGGGCCTCGCGGCGCTCCTCAAGGAACCGGCCCGCCGCGCCGAGTGGGGCTCGCTCGTGGGTAGGGCGGACCTACGGCGCCTCAAGATCGTGCCCGTCGCGCCGATGGTCGCGCGCATGCAACTGGTGTTCCCGTCCTACCCCACCTTCGACGGCATTCAGGTGGACAGCGCCGCGCACGACGTCGATCAAAAGCTCATCCTGCGCATCGCCGTCGTCGGGACAGGCCCCAGCCCTCGCGCCCTGGCGCTGACCACGACGATGCTCCTCGAGCACGAGTCGTGGCGGGAGCGCGTCGAGGGCGGGCTGCGCTGGCTGCCGATCAGCCGGCAGCACGCCGACGAGACGGACGCCTACGTCCAGCTCCTCGGCGCCATTTCGACGTTGCGGCTCGGCATGCTCCAGCCGTTCCCGACCTGCGACACGGGCTTCACGGGGCTGGCGGCGGAACTGGACGCCAAAAAGGGCGGGGCCACGCGCCCCAAGGCCGAGATGACCCAGGAGGAGCGCATCGCCAAGGCGCTGGGGATGCTCGACGTGTCGCTGCTGCACAACCCGCGCGACGCGACGGCGTGGTATCTGCGGGCCACCTGCCACCTGCTCCGCAAGGACACGCTGCTGGCGGAGCGCGACATGCGACGACTTCTGCGGCAGGAGGACTCGCGCATCTACGGCGACGCACCCGTCCGGCGCGGCGAGCGCCTGCGCCTGCTGGAGCCGCTCCAGGGCGACGTGCGGCGCAATGCGGAGAAGGTGAGGAGGAAGGTCGAGATCGACATCCTGTCGGGCAAGCCGCCGCTGCGGCTGGCGCCGTGACGCCCCCAACCTGTAGGGAACGGCCTCCGTGCCGTTCCACCGAAGAGGAACGCCACGGAGGGCGTTCCTCTACAGGCGTGGGCTCACCACATCAATTCGAGCTTCGGGACCGGCTTGTGGTCGCCGCGTTTGTTGATCCAGAAGACGAGCGCGGCGGCGACGATCGCGACGACGTGCAGGAACACCGTCAACCGGAGCCAGATAGTGCGCTCCAGCGCGTCGAGCGCGGTGCCGCGCCGCACCTCGATCTCCTTCGTCTCGGCTGTGTCCTTGCCTTCCGTCTTGAGTTCGGGCACGTTGTTGACGTAATCCTTGAAGTTGTTCTCGAGGCTGAAGTTGAGGACGAGCTGGAGCCCCAGGAACAGGAGCAGGAGGGCGTTGAACGCGGCCACGATCCCGAAGCGCCACGGCAGGAACTGGGCCACGGCGGGCGGCAGGTTGATCTTGAGCAGCGGCAAGACGGCCAGGGCGATGGTGATGAGCATGAACGGGACGAACAGCAGGACGTAGAACAGCGCCAGCACCGAGATGCTGGGGCGGTAGTCCTTCATCCGGCTCTTCTCGTCGCGGTCCTTGTTGGCCTTGATCTCCTCCTCGTTGATCATCTTGAATTCCCGTTTCTTGCGGAGGTCGCGGTCGTCCTCGGGGGTGGCCCCGAAGGCGGCCCCCCAGGCCGACTGGTTGATGTAGGTCACCCCGCCGGGGTAGATGCCCAGCCACGGGAAGAACAAGAACACGAACACCAGCAACATGCAGGCGGCCGGCACCCACTGGAGCACGCCCGGGCTGAAGCAGATCGCCATCGTCTTGCTGTAGCCCTCCGGAGGGAGGGCGGGCGCCGGCACCGGCGCGGGCCGGCTGGGCGAGGGAGGCGGTGGAGGGGGCGGCGCCGGGTGCGGGTCGTGCAGTTCCATGGGCGGGGCCGTCTGGAACGCCGGCGCCGGCGCGTCGTGGGGCTTCAGCGAAAAGACGTCGCCCGGGGGCGGGGGCGGCGGGGTAGGTGCCGCTGCGGGGGGCGCGTCGCCGAAGGCGGGTTGCGGCAGGGCGGGCACGGTGAACGTGCCGCTGCAAAGCGGGCACTTCATGATCTGCCCGGCGTACTGCTCCGGCACCGTGAGCATCTTCTGACAGTTGGGACACAGCAGGTTCATAGACTTGTCGCCCGGGCCCGCCGCAAGACACAGCGGGGCAGGGCCCCTCCGCGGTACAGGGTGTTCTCTCGTTCCCGACAGGGCTCGGCCAGCCCCACCGGCGCGTCCACCCACCCGACGCCGGGTGGGCCGCGTTCGCCGAAACGGCACGTCTCTCGCCGATCCGGGCGGCATTGTCGCGCAAGCGCGCCACGGAATCCAGATCAGCCCGCGCGCGCGTGGGCCAGAAACGCGCGCGGGAGTTGATCCAGCAGGTCGGACGCGATCAGCGACGGCTCGCCGAGCTCGTCGCGCGCCAGGTCGCCCGCCAGACCATGAAGATACACACCGAGTTGCGCCGCTGCAAACGATTCTAGCCCCTGGCCCACCAGCGCCCCGATCAGCCCGGTCAGCACGTCGCCCGCGCCGCCCGTCGCCATGCCTGGGTTGCCCGTCGTGTTGCGGTAGAGCCGGGCGCCGTCCGTCACGAGCGTCTCGTGCCCCTTGAGCACCAGCACGGACCCCACGTCGTCGGCGAAGCGCACGCCCAGCGCCTGCCGCCCATCCTGCACAATGTCGGTGGAACAGCCCAGCAGGCGCCCCATCTCGCCCGGGTGGGGAGTCAGCACCGTCGGGGCCTTGCGATCGCGCAGTTGGTCGAGGTGGCCGACGAGAAGGTTGAGCGCGTCGGCGTCGAGCACCAGCGGCGTGGGTATTTGCGCCAGCGCCTCCACCACCAGGCGCGACGTGCCCTCGCTCTTGCCCAGCCCCGGGCCCATCACCGTCACGGTGCAGGAGCGCGCCGCACTCAGGACCGCCTCGACGCACGGCGTCGAGAGGCGGCCATCTCCATCACCGGGGAGCGGCAGCGTCAGGTAACACGGGTTAGCGGGCGCCACCAGCGGCAGCAACTCGGCGGGCACGGCGAGGGTGACAAGCCCGGCGCCGCCGCGCAGCGCGGCCGAGGCGCACAGCACGGCGGCGCCGCTCATGCCGCGGCTGCCGGCCACCACCAGCACGTGCCCGAAGGAGCCCTTGTGCGCGTCGGGCCGGCGCGGCGCCAGTTGTGGGACGGCGGTCACGGCGGTCACGGTCAGGTTGGTCGGAGGCATGTCAGGTTTTCTCCAGCACCTCGGCCAGGTGCAGCGCGCGGACGCGGCTGCCCTGTCGGCGCAGACACCCGGCCACGTTCATCAAACACCCCGCGTCGGTGGCGACGACGACGTCGACCCCGGCCTTCTCGATGAAGGCGGCCTTGTCCTGCACCATCGCCCCACTGATGCCGGGGTAGCGCACCGAGAACGACCCCCCGAACCCGCAGCACTCGTCGGCGCGCTCCAGCGGGACGTACTCCAGCCCGCGCACGCGCTTCAGCAAGCGCTCCGGCTCCGTCAGAAGGCCGAGCCCGCGCAGATGGCAGGCCACGTGATAGGTCACGCGCCCGGTGAAGCTGGCTCCCACGTCCTCGACGCCCAGGACGTTGACGAGGTAGTCGGAGAGCTCGTGCGTGCGCCGGGCGAGGTCTTCGGCTCTCGCCTTCCAAACCGGGTCGTCATGAAACAGCTCCGGATACTCCAGTTTGACCATCGCCGCGCAGGAGCCGGAGGGCGCGACGACGAGCGGGCTGCGCGCAAAGGTGCGCAGCGCGTGCCGGGCCAGCTCGCGCGCCTCGCCGTGGTAGCCGCTGTTGAAGTGGGGCTGCCCGCAGCACGTCTGCGCGGCGGGGAAATCGACGGTGACGCCGAGCCGGCGCAACAGGCGCACGGTGGCGACCCCGACGTCGGGGAAAAGCGCATCGCCCAGGCAGGTGACGAAGAGAGAGACGTGTTTCATCGTTCAGAGTAGCCGTCGCCCCTCCTGCTCCAGGCCGGCGACGACGAAGCGCTCGACGCGCTCGGCCACGTGGTTGAAGTAGCCCCAGCCGTGCCCGCCCGCCCGCGTCGTCAGGTCGGCCACGTGCGCCACGCCGAGGGCGCCGAGCTTCTCGTGCAGCCGGTCGGCCCCGCGGAACCATTCGCGGTCCTCGGGGTCGGTGCAGTAAAAGAGATGGGGCGGCTGATGCGAGGGATGGACGTGCATGAGCGCCGTGTCCTGGCGGCACTGCTCCTTGCTGTCGTACATGTCGTCGAGCGGACTGCCCTGGCCGTAGCGCTCGTGATGTTCGATGGCGGGGGAGATGGCCGCGACGACGCGAAAGAGCTGCGGATGTTTGAAGCCGAGCCGCAGGGCCCCCTGCCCGCCCAT
>JBBSEZ010000395.1:0-9306 GCA_038239195.1 Gemmatales bacterium | reverse complement strand
CGACGCACCGGCGGGCTCACGCCGCGCCGCTCGCCTGGCGCGGAGAACTCGCCTTACAGCGTAATCCTTCCCCCCTGAGCCTTGATGCTCCGCTGGGCCGCGTCCAGAATGCGCACGACCCGCAGGCCGGCCCTGCCATCCGTCAGCGGGCGCTCGCCGGAGCGGACGCACTCGGCGAAGTGCGCCGCGACGTTCTGCAAGGGCTCGGCCTGCTCGACGTGCGGCGACCAGACGTCGCCCGTGCGGTAGCTGATGAGCAGGCCCCGCCGCGACTCCGAGTCCTCCGCGACGGTGATGCCGCGGTCGTACACCTTGATCGGCTCCCACGGGTTGAGGTCGTTGTAGACGAGCCCTTTCTTGCTGCCGCCGATGATGAGGTGTCGGACCTTCACGGGGCTGAGCCAGTTGACGTGGAAGGAGGCCAGCAAACTGTTGCCGAAATCGAGGTTCAGATAGGCCACGTCCTCCTGCTCGGCCCCCGTATGGCAACTCCCCATCGCCGCCACGCTGCGCGGCAACCGGCCCAGCAGGAAATCGACGATCGACAGGTCGTGCGGCGCCAGGTCCCACAGAACGTTGACGTCCTTCTGGACCAGCCCCAGGTTGATGCGAACGCTGTCGATGTAGTAGACGTCGCCCAGGTCGCCGGCGTCGATGATGTCCTTGATGCGGCGAACCCCCGGGCTGTAGATGAACGTGTGGTCCACCATCAGCGTCAGGCCGAGGGACTCTGCCAGCCGAACCAGGCCCTCGGCCTCCTTCTGGGAACTGGCCAGCGGCTTCTCGACGAGGACGTGCTTGCCGGCCTTGAGGGCGGCAGTCGCCAGCGCCGCGTGCGTGCCCACCGGCGTGGCGATGGCCACCGCTTCCACGCCCGGATGGGCCAGGACCTGGGCGAAATCTTGCACCAGTTCGGCGTTTGGGCAATGCGTCGTGCTCTTCTCCAGCCGCCCTCGGTCCTGGTCGCACAGCATCACGACCCGGCTGCCCGGGCACGTACTGAAGTTGCGGATCAGGTTCGGGCCCCAGTAGCCACAGCCCACGACGGCAACGCCGACGGGCCCCTGGTCCTTGGCCGGAGAAGGGTTGTACGGCTCGGGGAGGGGAGGCGTCATCACGGCGACGCCAGCCTGGACGGGCATCATCACTGCTCTCCGTAAGTGGCAGGTCTCGGGGGGGGAGCTTCCACAATCGAGTATAGGTCGCGAATGTCGTCCAGGAGGAAGTCCGGTTTCGCCTGTCGCAATAATTCGCGATTGCGAATCCCCGACAGCACGGCCACCGTTCGCTGGCCGGTGAGCCGGCCGGCGCCGACGTCGGCTTCCGTGTCGCCGATCATCCAGTGCCCGCTCGGCGCTTCCCCGCGGCGGACGAGGTAGTCCCGAATCAGGGCCGCCTTCTGCTCGTCCACGCGCAGGCCGGCCGGCGTGGAAAGCACCTCGTGGAAAAACGGGGCCAGCCCCAGCCGGCCCAGTTGCGCGAGCAAGAGTGGCCGGCAGGACCGGGCCGTCACCAGCACCAGAGGCCGCGACGCGCTCAGGCTGGCCAGCGTGGCCCGTGCCCACGGCCAGGGGCGGTCGTGGATCAGGTACTCGGGCGTTTCGATCAGTTCGAGGCGCCGGCGCAGGTAATCCGCCGAGCGTTCGCCGGCGCCGAGCTCTTGCAGGATCGATTCCTCGGGGCTCGCCGCGCGCTTGCGCTCCCAGTAGAGCTCCGCGCCCATCGCGGCCTCAGCCAGCAGCGCGCGGTGGAGCCGAACGTAGCGGGGCGACACGTCCAGCAAGGGGCCGTCGAGGTCGAAGAAGAGGACCACGGTTCCCCCGTTTCACGAGCTCGCCCGGACGCAGTCAAACGCGATGGAAGAGGCGTACTCCATGGGCATCTCGTCGCCCAACTTCATGAAGCCTTCGAGCATCGCTGGAGAAAAGTTGGCCATCATCCCCTGCGGCAGAGGCTTGAGCAGGGAGCCCTGGCGCCGGACGACGGCGAGCCCCGCTTCGCGGACGTCCTGTTCCATGCGGGCGATGGTATACACCCGCCGATGGCCCATCTGCCGATCGGTCGGGCCGAGCGCGTCGGTCGTCCGCTGCATCCCCATGCAGACCGCCAGGCGCCGGTGCAGAGAGTCGGCGTGCGGCACGACGATCAGCACGTGGCCGCCGGGCTTCAGCCACCCGCCCGCTCGCCTCAAGACCTGCACGGGGCCTTCCACGTGTTCCAAAACGTAAGAGGCCACGATCGTATCGAAGCCCTTGTCCGGGGTGAATTCCTCGAACAGGGAGTGATACGCCACCAGGCGCGCGCCGTACTTTTCTTGCGCCAGGTCGAGAAGGTTGCGGGCGGCATCGACGACGTGCGTCCGGCCAAAGTTGGCCAGGACCTTGCTCGTCCACTGATCGTCGCCAAAGCCCAGCTCGAGGACGTCCGGCCCGACGATCCAGGGGATCATCCGTTCCACGGTCCAGTCGAGGAACTTGCGATCGACCACCCGGCCCGCGTCGGGGTGCTGATATTCTCGCGCGATCCGTTCGAGCATGGCCGTCTCGGTCTGCGCCATGAAGTCATCTCCTCAGCGTGGTTGGGGAAAAAGCAGAGGGCGTACGCTACCGTTCGCGCCGCACGACGATTCGCCACCAGCAGCGCATCAGGTCGCGCACGGCCTGGCCGACCAGCCCCCAGCGCGCGCCGGTCGCCTGCCCGCCGAGGCGCGGGCGGTTCTCGACGGCGAGCACGCCGATGCGGTAGCCCCGCCGTTTGGCCCGGATGATGCGCTCGGCCTCGCGGAACGGCCCGTTGCTGCACAGGGGGACGTCCAGCAGTTCCCGGCGCACGAGCTTGATGCTGCCGGCGTCGTGCGTGCGCACGCCGAACAGCAGCCAGGGCAGCAGGTTGAAGGCTCGGCTGATCAGCGCCCGGCGCAGGCTGTAATGCTTGGCCTCGCGCCGGCCGACCACCAGGTCGTGCCGGTCGCGCAACTCCATCATGCGCACGCTCTCGGACGTCTTGCACTGGCCATCGCTGGCGTTGAGGAAGACGTAGCGGCCCCGCGCGGCGGCAAAGAGCGTATCGCAGGCGGCCGCGATGCCGCGGTTCCGCTCGTGGCGGAGAATGCGAATCGTCACCTCAGGGTGCTGTTGCTGAAACGCCTCCAGGATGGCCAGGCTGTCGTCGGTGCTGGCGTCATCGACCAGGACGATTTCGAAGCGGAACGGCGCCTCGGCGAGCGCGCGCAGCGCTTCGTCCAGCACCTCGGGCAGGGCTTGCTCCTCGTTGTGGACCGGCATGACCACGGACAGGTCGAGCAGTTCCTGGCCTTCCGGCAGAGAACCGGAGGCCCCCGGTCGCATTTGCAGGGCCAGCGCCTTCATGTGAACACCTCTTGCCAGTAACGCATCATCAGGACGTCCGGCCGGGGCGTCAGGTCGCCGGGCGGGAGCCCGCGCGCCAGCGCCGCCAGGGCGAGCGGGCCGTTCATCCCCGCGTGGATGGAAAGGACCGTCCCGGCCCCGAAGCGGGCGTTGATCTCGAAGAAGCGCGGGCCGTCCTCGGTGAGGAAGCACTGGACGTTGGCCGCTCCCACGATCGGCAGCCCCTCGACGATGCGTTGGGCCATCGCCGTCAGGGCCGGGTCGGCGAACGTCCGGCTGCGGTACGCCTGGCCGCTCTTGACCTCCAGCCGCAACCGCGGCGAGGCCGCCAGGAACTTGCCCTCCAGGTCGCTCAGCGTGTCGATCGTCACCTCGGCGCCCTTCGTGAACGGCTGCACGATGGCGTCGGGGACCTTGCGGACCGCGACCCGATACTCGGCCAGGTTCTCTGCCTTGTAATTGTCGAGGCTGGCCCGGCCGCAGCGCGGCTTGAGGTACACGGGGAACGGGAGCGCCTCGGGCTCCGTCACCGCTTCGGCCCGCCAGGTGGGGATGGTCGGCACGCCCAGGGCGCGGAAGTAGTCGTGGGTCTTGTCCTTCTCGATGCAGCGGCGGAGGGCCTTGCGCGGGCTGATGACCACCCGCGTGCCCATCTCGCGCAGCCGGTCGGCGACCGCACACCAGCCCAAAAACTCGTAATCGAGGATCGGGATCACCAGGCCGATGCGGTGCTCCCCGCACAGCTCGACCACGCGGGCCTCGAAGTCCTCCGCCCGCGCCGGCGGCATGCGAACGAAGTGGTCGCCGAGGTGGGCCCCGGCGCAGTCGGGGCTCATGTCGCCCATGAACACGACGGCGCCCGCGCCGCCCGCGGCCCGCAGGCCTTTGAGGACCGTGACCGCGGTCGTGGTGCCGGCGCCGGTAATCAGGATGCGCAACGTCTCAGGCATACACCGCTCCGACCAGTTCGTGCAGGGCGCCGGCCACGCAGTCGATGGCCTCGTCCGAAAGCTCGGGGAACATCGGCAGCGACAGGCAGTTTCGCATCAGGTCTTCGGTCACGGGGAAGTCGCCCGACCGATGGCCCAGGTGCGCGTAGGCGGGTTGGAACGGCACCGGCGTCGGGTAGTGAACGCCGGTGGCGATGCCCCTCTCCGCCAGGGCCGTCCGCAGTTCGTCGCGCTCCGGGCCGCGCGCCAGTGCCACGAAGAGGTGCCAGACGTGGGACTCGGGGCGAGGGGCGGCCGGCAGGACCAACCCGGGCAGGTCGGCGAGCAGCTCGCGGTAGCGCTGACTGATCCGGCGGCGTGCGGCGTTCCAGGTATCCAGGTGCGGCAACTTGGCGTCGAGCACCGCCGCCTGAATGCCTTCCATGCGCATGTTGTAGCCGATCGCGACGTGGTGGTGTCGCCCCTGCTGCGCGTGGTCGCGCAGGCAGCGAATGCGCTCGGCGACGGCCAGGTCGTTGGTGACCACGCACCCGCCCTCGCCGAAGGCGCCGAGGTTCTTGCCCGGGTAGAAGCTGAAGCACCCGGCCCGGCCAAAGCCCCCGACGCGACGGCCTTCGTATTTCGCCCCGTGCGCCTGGGCGGCGTCCTCGATGAGGGCCAGGTCGTGTTCGTCGGCCAGGCGGGCCAACGGCGCAAGGTCGGCGGCCTGGCCGTACAGGTGGACGGGAAGGATGGCCCGGGTGCGCGGCGTGATGGCCTGCTCGACCAGCTCGGGGTTGAGCGTGTACGTGTCCGGATCGACGTCCACGAAAACGGGACGGGCGCCGACGTAGCTGATGGCCCAGCTCGTGCTGATCCAGGTGGCGGGGGTCGTAATGACCTCGTCGCCCAGCCCCACGTCACACGCCAGCAGGGCCGCGTGCAGGGCGGAAGTCCCGTTGTTGAGCCCGACGCAGTGGCGCACGCCCAGGTACTCGGCGAAGTGGGCCTCGAAGCGCTCCACGGCAGGGCCGAGAATGAACTGGGCCCCGGAGAGCACCGGCTCGAGGGCCGCTTGCAGCTCCGGCCAGATCGAGCGGTTTTGGGCCTTGAGGTCGAGAAAGGGGACTTGCATCGCCGCCACCCTTGTGCTCGCCGGCCATTTCAGGTGCCGGCAAAATCCTCCCACGGCGAAAACATAGCACGTGCCGCAGGGTTGTCCAAAAACGCATGGCGAGCAATTCGCGCCCGTGCACACTCGTCGCACCGGCGAGAAAAAAGGTAAGGTAGCGTGGCGAGCTCCCGGGCCCGCCGCTTGCGGCTTCGCGTTTCCCGCTCGCTCGGTGGAGGCCCCATGCAACCGATCTGGCTGTCCGCGCTTCTGACGACCGCCCTCGCCGCCCCGCCCGCGATGGGCCCGCCCATCAGCGACTTCGCGCTGCGCGACTTCCGCGGCCAGGCTCATCGGCTCAGCGATTTCCGCGAGCGCAAACTGGTCGTCGTCCTCTTCCTCGGCGCCGACTGCCCCCTGGCCAAGCTCTACGCCCCGCGCCTGGTCGAGATGGCGCGCGCCTACGAGCGCCGGGGCGTAGCGTTCGTCGCCATCAACTCCAACCGCCACGACGCCCCGGCCGACCTCGCCCGCTACGCCCGCGAGCACGCCATTCCCTTCCCCATCCTCCGGGACGCCGGCAACGCCATCGCCGATCGCTTCGGGGCCGAGCGCAGCCCCGAGGCGTTCGTCCTCGACCGGCGCCGCGCCGTGCGCTACCGCGGGCGCATCGACGACCAGTACACCGTCAGCGGCCACCGGCCCCGCCCGACGCGGCGCGACCTGGCGCTCGCCCTCGACGAACTGCTCGCCGGCAAGGCCGTCAGCCAGCCCGTCACCGAGGCGTCGGGCTGCCCCATCGGCCGGGCCCGCCCGCGCTCCCAATCCGCGGCCGTCACCTACAGCCGCGACGTCGCCCCCATCTTGCAACAGCGCTGTCAGGCGTGTCACCGGCCGGGCCAGATCGGCCCCTTCGCGCTGACGAGCTACCGCGAGGCGTCGGGCTGGGCCGGGGCCATCCGCGACGCGATCGAGGAAGGGCGCATGCCGCCTTGGAGCGCCAGCCCCGCCCACGGCAAGTTCGCCAACGACCCCAGCCTGACGGCGCGCGAAAAGCAAACGCTCCTCGCCTGGATCGACGCCGGCGCCCCCGAGGGCGACCCGCGCCATTTGCCCCCGCCGCGGAAGTTCCCCGACGGCTGGGCGATCCCGGGCCCCGACGTCGTGGTGTCGATGAAAGAGCCGTTCGCGATCCCCGCCGAGGGCGCGCTCGAGTACCAGTATTTCGTCGTCGATCCGGGCTTCCGCGAGGATCGCTGGGCCCAGGCGGCCGAAATCGTGCCCGGCAACCGCGCCGTGGTCCACCACTGTAGCGTCTTTCTGCAACCGCCCGGCGTCACCGACCCGAGGGCCCTCCCCGAGGCGGGGCCCGGCGGATCGTATTGCCTGGCCGTGATGGCCCCCGGCACCCCGCCGATAGTCTTGCCCGAGGGCACGGCCAAGCGCATCCCGGCCGGCTGGCGCATCGTCTTCGTCATGCACTACGTGGCCGTTGGCTCGCCCCAGAAGGACCAGACGCGCCTGGGCCTCACGTTCGCGCGCCCCGGGACCGTCCGCAAGGAAGTGTCCACCCGGCTCATGTACGACCTCGATTTGGCCATCCCGCCGCACGTTTCCGACCATCAGGTATCGCAAACGTGGGAAGTGAAGCGCAGCGTGCTGCTGCTGGCGCTGTTCCCGCACTTGCACCTGCGCGGCAAGAGCTTTCGCTACGACGTGACCTACCCGGACGGCACCGAGGAGGTGCTGCTCGACGTGCCGCGCTACGACTTCGGCTGGCAGCACCGCTACGAGCTCGCCGAGCCCAAACGGCTCCCCGCCGGGAGCCGGCTGCGCTGCACGGCGGTCTTCGATAACTCGGCCGACAACCCGGCCAACCCCGATCCCAGCTCGACCGTACGCACCGGGACGCAAAGCTGGGAAGAGATGTTCAACGGCTACTTCGACGTCGTGCTCGAGGACGAGGACTTGCAGCGCGAGGCAACCTGGCCGCGTCGGGCGTGGCGGGCGGCGCAGGCCACGTGCCGTCCTCCGGTCACGGCGCTGATGGTACTGGCGGGCGGGGCCTACCTGGGACGGCGCCGGCTGGCGCGGTGGTTGCAGGCGCCCTGAGCCGTCCTCCTTGTAGGACGGCTCTCCTGAGCCGTCCTCCTTGTAGGACGGCTCTCCTGAGCCGTCCTACAGCAAACCAAGCCCTGCTGCTCTCGTTAGCTTCAGAAACGCTCGCCGACTGCCGCGCGGGCCGTCGAGGGTCATCACCGTCTCGGCCCGCAGGCCCGCGCCCGCGATCAGCCGGGGCAGAAGGCCCGCGCCGACCACCACGGCACCACGGCCCCCCTCGGAGCGGCGCACGTCCGGGGAAACGAACGCATCCGCGAAGACGAAGCCGCCCGCCGCCAGCACTCGGCGGGCCTCGGCGAGCAGGAGGGCCGTCTCTTCGGGGTAGGTGTGGGTGAAGACGCTGTAGAAGGCGATCGCGTCGAAGGGCCCCTCTGTCAGGGGAAGGGCCGTCATCTCGTTGCGAACGAAGGAGAAGTTCGGCCGGCGGAAGCGTTGCCGGCAGAACGCCACCGCCTCGGGCGCCAGGTCGGTGCCAACGTAGAGCCCCCGGTCGCTGAGATAGCCCTCCAGCGCCGCCGTTAACAGGCCCGTGCCGCAACCGACGTCGAGCACCCGCGAATCCGGCGTCAGGCCGAGGTCGATCAGGTGCCGTAACTTCACCCCGCCGAGCCGGTCGTACTCCTCGCGCGTGGTGGGGCCGACCACGGTCCAATAGTCGCGGGCGAGGTCGGCCCGGGCGTAGGCGCGCCGGTAGTCGAAGGGGCGCGGCCACCCAAAGCGGACCAGCCGGCGGCAAAGGTCGCGCAGCGTCATTGGGCCCTCCGGGGCAAAGGCGGTCCGTCGGAAGGTGGAATGCTACCCCGACCGGCGCGAGGGGGTCAAGCCCAGGGCCTCGGCCCGGCGCCTACTTCTTGTCCGCCGGGGCAGGCGGCGCGAGCCCTCGCGTGCCCTTGGCTGTCCACGTCGTGCTGTAGTTGGAGTTGCTCTTGGTGCCGTTCGCCTCCCACTTGAAACTCGTCGTCGTGACCTCCTTCACGATGACTTCTCGGGCGGTGACCTCGACCGAGGGGGGCGTCGCGAACGCCTGGCCAAAGCCGACCTGCCCCGAGAGGCCCGGAGAGTAGTTCAACGACCCGGATTGCCTCCAGTTCTCCGCGCGGGGCTGGAGCCGCGAGGCGTTCTTGATGTGTTCGGCCAGTTGCTCGCCGGTCGCGCGAGCCCCCTTCGCCTTCCAGGTGACGGTGCCGCGCTCGTCCGCGAAGCCCGCCCCCGTGAACTTCCAGGCAAAGCCCAGGGGCGTCACGCTGGTGACGGCCGTCTTCGGGACGCCGTCGAGCACGACGTTGGGAGGCAAGGCGTAGGCGGCGACGAAGAACACCTCGCCCTCCTGTCCACGTTCCTCGACCTTGAACGTCCCCCTCTGCTCGAACGGTTTGGAGGGCGCCCCCGTGCCGGCACGCACGCCTTTCGCTTCCCAGGCGAGCTCGTCGTTCGGGCCGGGTCGCAGGCCACCGCTCGCCGCCACCTTGAGCGCCGATTCGAGGTCCTTGACGTCGTTGAGGTCTTTCAGCTCGGGCGCGACCGACCAGACGAAGCTCAGTTCGTCCTGCTGCGCGATCAGGTACTTCCGCCCGGGCGCCTTCGCCGTCAGCGTCAGGTGGGGCGGGGAGGCGTAGGGCACCGGGTAGTACACGATGCCGCTGGCTTGCTCCGGCTTGACGGTGCCTTGCTGCGCGACCGGTTCCTCGGGAGCGCGGGCGGCCTCGGCCCCCGCCGAGGGCCCGCCTCCTTTGGCGCCCGGGCCCATCTTGAGGAGGACGAAGGCCCCCGCCGCGCT
>JBBSEZ010000394.1:0-9311 GCA_038239195.1 Gemmatales bacterium | reverse complement strand
CTATTTGGCGGGCCTTTTGGTTTGGGGTGGTGAGCCCCTCCCCGCCGTGTGGGGGCCAGCCCGCCGCCCCCGCTTGAAAACATAACCCCGGGGGGGGGGCGGGGGGCTGCCCGGGTGCCGCACTGCCGAGGTATTTGTGAAAGCGTCATCTACTGATACGCATGATGCTGCCGCCGCCTCTCGCTGGTGAACTCCTCCGCCGTGCCGCGCGTCACCACCTCGTACAGCAGCGCCTGCTTCTCCCCGTGCTTGCGCAGCAGTCGCCCGAGCCGCTGCACGTGTTCGCGCACCGTCCCGCTCCCCGAGAGGACGATCCCGACGTTGGCGGCGGGGATGTCCACGCCCTCGTTGAGCACCCGGCTGGTGACGACGGTCGGGTAGGCGCCCGTCTGGAAGCCTTCGAGGATGGCGCGGCGCTCCTTGGCCTTGCTCTGGTGCGTGATGGCCGGGACGAGGAACCGGCGGGCGATCTGGTACACCGTAGCGTTGTCGTAGGTGAAGATCAGTACGCGGTCGGTGCGGTGATGGTCGAGCAACTTCTGCAAGAGCTGCAACTTGGCCGGCGCCGCCAGCGATAGCCGGCGCTGTTCGCGGTAGGCCTGGAAGGCGACGCGGCCCTCGCGGGAGCGGCTCGTCTCCTGAATGAAGCGCTGCCAGCCGTTGGCCCCGCCCATGCTGAAGCCGCGGTCGGAGCAGAATTGCCGGTAGTGCTCGCGCGCCGTTCGGTAAGCCTCCTCTTCCTCCGGGGTCAATTCGACGTAGAGGCGCTCGGTCCGGTAGTCGGCGAGGAAGTCGCCGGCCAGTTCGCGGATCTCCCGGCGATAGACGAGCGGGCCGATCAACTCATCGAGGAGGTGGTCCTGCCCGTCGGCGCGCTCGGGCGTGGCGGTCAGCCCGAGGCGGAACGGGGCGATGCTGCCGCGGGCGGCCTCCATGTACGACTGTCCGGGAAGGTGATGGCACTCGTCGAAGATCAGCAGCCCAAACTTGCTGCCCCATCGCTCCAGATGCACGTGGGCCGAATCGTAGGTGGTCACCGTCAACGGGAGGATCTCGTGGTAGCCGCCCCCGAGCAGTCCGACGGGGACGTCGAAGGCGACGCAGAGTTGCGAGTACCACTGGTTCATCAGGTCGATGGTGGGCGTGACCACCAGCGCGGGCCTGGCGGCCTTGTGGATGGCGAGGATGGCCACGTGCGTCTTGCCGGTGCCCGTCGGCAGGACGACGACGCCCCGACCGCCGGCGGACCACCACGCTTGCAGCGCCTCGGTCTGGTGGGGGAACGGGTCGCGCGTGGTGCGCAACGCCCACGGGGTCGGCTGGTAGGTGCGCGCCTCGTCCTTGTAGGGGAGTTGCTGTTCGCGGAGGTGTTCGACGAGGGGCCGATAGTAGCGGCCCTCGGCCCGGTAGGTGCTGGTGCGCTTGTCGAAGGCGCAATGGGGCAGCGCGGCCAGGCGCTCGGGGGTGGCCCCGGTGACGAGCAGCGTGCCGCCGTCGAAGGCGAGGTGGATGGGTGGTTCGTCCATGCCAGACATTATGGCGGATGGGGCGACGGCCCACCACTGCAAGCGGGGATTTCAGGGCCCTCCGCCGCAGTTGCTGAAGGACGGAACGGCACGGAGAGGGTAGCACGGCCGGAAAAGTGCGGGGAGGTCAAGTGGGGGGTTGACGGGTGGGGGAGGGGATGGTCTACTTTGACCGTGTTCCTCAGACCGGCAGGGCGGAGTACTCAGACCGGCACCCGCCCGGTGAATCACCCATTCGGCGAAGGAGGCAGTCGCTTGCCCGAGACGCGTGACGAGAAGACGCGCGACGAAAAGGCGCCCCCGCCCGTCGTGCAGTCGTTCAACGAGTGGGGCCCGCTGGAGGAGGTGATCGTCGGGACCGTCCTCGGCGCGACGTATCCCGAGTGCGGCCCCATCCTCGCGGCCGCCGGCGAGCCGGAGTGGCTCTGGCACTACCAGGGCGTCCTCGTCGAGGACGATTCCGTGCAGGCGGCGCACGAGCAACTGGAGGAGCTCGTCCGCGTCCTCCAGGGCGAAGGGGTGACGGTCCGCCGCCCCGACCCCATGCCCAACAACATCGGATACTCCACGCCCTTCTGGCAATGCCGGAGCGGCTGGAACACGGCCAACCCGCGCGACCTGTTCCTCGTCGTCGGCGACGAGATCATCGAGTGCGCCAGCCCGATGCGGCACCGTCACTTCGAGTCGCTCGCGTACCGGCGGCTCTTCACCGAGTACTTCCGCGCCGGCGCGCGCTGGACCTCGGCGCCCCGGCCCGCCCTGCGCGACGCGCTGTACGACCACGGCTGCCGGGCGACCGGCCCGCACGGCGAGGCCGACCTGGGCACGCGAACCTTGCCCGAGGGCGCGAGCCACCGTTACCCGATCACGGAGCACGAGCCGGTCTGGGAGGCGGCCGACTTCGTGCGGTGCGGGCGCGACCTGTTCGTCACCCGCAGCCTCGTCACGAACGAGCTCGGCATCGAGTGGGTGCGCCGGCACCTCGGGCCCGGGTTCCGCATACACGAGATCAAGACGCGTTGCTCGATGCCCTGCCACATCGACACGACGTTCGTGCCGCTCGCGCCGGGCAAGGTGCTGGTCAACCCGGACTGGGTGACTGAGCTGCCCGAGTGCGTGCGCCGCTGGGACGTGCTCGTGGCCCCGCGGCCGAGCTACGAACCGGACTCGCCCATGGCCTCTCCACAGTTCAGCAGCCAGTGGCTCTCGATGAACGTGCTCTCGCTCGACCACGAGCGCGTGCTCGTGGACGCGCAGCAGACCAAGCTGCAGCGCAAACTGCGGGAGTGGGGCTTTCGCCCCATCCCCGTCCCCTTCGATGAGGTCGGGCCCTTCGGCGGCTCGTTCCACTGCGTGACGCTCGACGTGCGCCGGCGCGGTCAGCTCGAGTCCTACTTCTGAGCGCCGCAGAGACGAAGGGGGATATTCATCAGCCGTTGACTTGCTCCGGAGCAGTTATGCGAGCGGAAGAACTGATGGAGTTATTACGAGTTCGACCGTTCGTGCCGCTGAGGATTCACCTGACGGACGGCCAGACCTACGACATCTACCACCCGGACCTGGTGCTCGTGTTGAGGCAGCGCGTGGACATCGGGCTCAAACCAGACCCGGCCACCAACGTCTTGGAGCGCGTGGAGCACTGCTCGCTCCTGCACGTTGTCCGCGTCGAAGAGTTGCCGCCGACCACGCCGGCAGGCGCTGCGCCAGCAGGGTCGGGAGTAGAGTGAGGAGGCTGCCCGAGCCCGGCGCTGCACGGTGGCCCTCGGTCGCAAGGCCGGCGATGGCGGATAGGGCGGTTGCCCAGCACGGCAACCGGGATTTCGCGCGTCAAGTCGCCGTGAGGGCGTGGAAGTCAGTAGCTCTCCGGTTCGGGCGCGGGCGGCGCTCTCTCTTCGGGCGAGAGCATGACCTCCGCCCAGCAGCCAGGATTGCGGCGCACCTCCTCCAGCGCTGTCTGAACGTCGGGGTGGCCGAGGACTTCGTCCGTCAGCTCCTCGCCGCGCGACGGGGCCTCGAACACCGTCGAGAGGCGAGCCGCCCACATGGCGGTGGAGAAGCGGCCCTGGCCCAGCATGACCACCACGGCCTCGGCGAAGGTCGGCGCGCCATACGCCCGCTGCGGGTTTCTGTGGAAGGCGTTCTGCGCTTCGCCGACGAGCTGCGCGGGGTCGCAGGAGCCGAGCGGGTAGGGCCCGATCAGGCGGCGAATGTTGCACGTCCGCCGGCTCGAGGCCCGCAGCAGCCAGGTCATCAGGCCGAACAGGGCGAGCGGGAACAGAGAAATGACCGCGCCCACCATCAGGCCTTCAAAGGCGCAGATGCCGAGCGCCACGATCCCGCCGAGGAGGAAGGCCCAGCGCCAGGCCTGGAGGTAGGCCTGGAAGACCAGGCCGGGCGACCAGGCGATGGGGATGCGGCGGTAGTTCTCGCCGTTCCAGTCGAAGGTGTGAATGGCGGAGTAGGGAACGATCGGCATGAACAGCACGACGAAACATTCCATCGCGTCGTAGCTGCCGAAGCCGACGTCGCCGCGCGCCTTCACGACGCCCGTGCCCACGCCGTTGATCGTCATCGGCATCCGTCAATCTCCCCGCTCGTGGATTTCGCTTGTTCGGACGACTGCAACGCCCTAGAATTCGGACGGACCAGTCCGTCCCACATTAAGCCGGTGCCGCGCGGGCGTCAATCCATTCCCGACAGGTTCTTCTCGTGCGAACGAAAACATCCCTCCAGGCCGAAAAAATCCTCGCCGCCGCCGCCCGCCTGTTTGCGACCCACCGCTTCCACGAGGCCCGCATGGAGGACGTCGCCGCCCTGGCCGAGGTGGGCAAGGGGACGCTCTACCGCTACTTCGAGGACAAGGAAGAGCTCTACGTGGCGTTGCTGGTGCGGGCAGGGGCTGGGCTGAGCAGTCGGCTGCGCGCCGAGGCGGAGCAGGCGGGGGGGCCGCGGGCGCAACTCGTGGCGATCGTGCGGGCGCTGCTGGGCTACTTTGGGGACCATCCCCATCTGTTCGACCTGATCCAGCACGCCGAGGTGATGCAGCGCCCGGATCGGGAGCTCCCCTGGCGGAAGACGCGCGAGGAGACGATGGCGCTGGTGCGCTCGGTCTTCGAGACAGCGGAGAAAGTGGGGGAGTTTTTCATCGACGACTGGGACACGGCGACGCTAATGCTGCTCGGCGGGCTCCGGGCCATCGTGCGCTTTGGCGCGAAGGAGCGGCCGGACGACCTCCCGGAGCGCCTCGTCGAGGGGCTGCTGGTGGGACACGCCCGGCCACGGACCGCAGCGCGCGTGGGGCAAAGGTGGGCCAGCGCGGCGAACTGACCGGGGCGCGCGCCGGACTGAGAATCGGGTTGGCTCATGTCATTCGTCGCGCAACGAACGCGCCTGCCCGGCCCACGGCCGGACACAACCAGATCCGCGTTGCTGCTCCTCGTCGCCCTCGTGCTGGGCTGCGCGGGAAACGGAAGCTCGCCTCCCTCGGCGCCGCCGATGCCCTCGCCAGGCCGGGCCGGAGGCAAGATCGGCACCTTCGCGGACGAGCGCATCGAGGTGGGCGGCAAACAGCGGGCCTACCGCCTCGTCGTTCCCCGCTCGGCCGGCAAGGAGCTGCCGGTCGCGCTGGTCTTCGCCTTTCACGGGCTGGGCGACAGCAAGGACTTGATGCCCCGCTACTCCCAGCTCGATCGGTTGGCGGAGGACAAGGGCTTCGTCCTGGTCTACCCCAATGCGACCGGCGCGTTCTGGCCGCTGGTGGTCGAATGGGCCAGGGACGATCTGGCGTTCTTCGACGGGCTCTACGAGCGCCTTACCTCTCAGTACAACATCGACCGGGGGCGCGTCTACTTGCTCGGGACGTCCAATGGGGCGTACTTCGCGCACGTGATCGCGTCGCAGCGGTCCGACCGGATCGCGGCCATCGCGGCCCACTCTGGAGGCATCGGCCTGTTGGGCCTCTCCGGCATCCACGTCAAGAACAAGTATGCCGTGCTGGTCGTGCATGGGGACAAGGACTCGATCGTCGGGGTGGAAGAGGGGCGCAAGACGCGCGACGCCTACCAGAAGTGGGGGCACCCAGTGGAATACGTGGAGCTCCCGGGGCACAATCATTTCTGGGCGGCCAAGGAAGGGATCAACGAGCGCATCTGGAGGTTCTTCGAGTCACACCCGCGGCGTTGAGCGGGCGCGAGGGGAGGGCACGTGAAACGCTCGTACGCAGCGCTGAGCGCGGTCTTGTTGACCGGTCTCGCCTATGGGGCCGTCGTCGCCCTCACCGAGCGCCCCGTCTGGGACAAGGGCCTTCCTTCGACCGGGGAGGGCAGGGCGGCCCTGGCGATCCGCGACAACGTCACGCCGTTCCAGAAGTGGGGCTCGAAGGCGTTCACCGGCCCCTACCTCGACCGCTATTACCGCTCCGCTTCGTATTTCACCCAGACGAGCTCCGACGACCAGAAGCGCGCGTTCCTGGCGCGGCTGGACGAGGCCCTCGCCGAGCACGAGGCCGTCGATCTCTTCTTGCTGGCGCACAACAACAAGTACGTCGATTGGGTGGAGGAGCTGTCCCCGGAAAGGCGACGCCGGCTGCGCCTGGTGTACAACACCGGCTGCCGCGACCTGACGCAGGGGCCGCGCTGGCTGGGCCTGGGGGCGAGGGCGTACGTCGGCCATCCCGGGGCCAGCGCGTCGCCCGTCTTCTACTTCTACTTTCTCCGCCGCTGGGCTCGAGGCCACACCATCCGGGAGGCCCTCGCGGAATCCAACGAGCTGATGCGCGCGGCCCTCGGGCGTGCCGAGGCGCTGTCGCTGGGGAAGCTGGATGCGGGGCGGGCCTACGAGGAGTCGGAGGCGTTTTGCTTCGGGGACGACCAGCTCCAGATTCAGGGGACTGCCCCATGAAGGAAAGGCGCTGGCACCTGATCCTCCCGGCCCTGGCGCTGCTTTCCCAAGTCGTGGCCCCGCTGCTGCTCTGGGCCCTCGCGGCGGCGTGCTACCGGGAGCCCAGGGCCTTGCCGGAGGCCTGGGAGCGCCCCGTTTCGCTCGCGGCGCTGGCGCTGTTCGCGGCGGCGGGCCTCCTGCTGGGAGGGGCCGGGGCCTACGCGGCGATGACGCGCTGCCGGCCGGGCGCGGCGGTCCCTCTGATTGCGCTGTGTTGCGTCCCCGCGCTGCTCGGGGGCGCGGTCTACCTGCACGCGCTGCTCGTGTTCCTGACGGTGGTGTGAGTGCCCGAGGGCCCGATCATCTTGTCGATCGCGTCGAAGCGAGCAGCGCCACCGGGGACGTTTGCACGCCCGGGCGCATGCTTCGCTCACCGTGCGGCGCGCGGCCCCGTTGACAACGCTTCACCGGCACTTCATAATTCCGTTTCCCATCGCCGCCCGGGCGGCAGGAGACGGAAGAGGGGCCGGCGCGAACGGAATTGGCGTCGCACGTGGACACTGCGGGCCTGGCGAAGGAATCGCCGCCCTCCGAGCGAGCGCGACCGGCCATGAACAATCACAAGCTCAAGGTCTTCAGCGGCCGGGCCAACGTCCCCCTCGCCGAGAAGATCGCCCGGCAGCTCGGCGACACCCTTGGGCGCATCACCCTGGGGAACTTTCCCGACGGCGAGATCTCCGTGCGCATCGAGGAGGACGTGCGCGGCTGCGACATCTTCCTCGTGCAGCCGACCTGCCCGCCGGTCAACGAAAACTTGCTGGAACTGCTCGTGATCCTGGACTGCTTCAAGCGGGCCAGCGCGGCACGGCTGACGGCGGTCCTCCCCTACTACGGCTACGCCCGGCAGGACCGCAAGGACCAGGGTCGCGTGCCGATCACCGCCAAGCTCGTCGCCGACCTCCTCTCGGTGGGCGGGGCCGACCGCGTCCTCGCCCTCGACCTGCACGCCGCCCAGATCCAGGGCTTCTTCGACATCCCCGTCGATCATCTCCACGCCGGCCCGGTCATCAACGAGTGGGTGCGCGCCAACGTGCCGCTCGAAGATTTCGTCGTGCTCAGCCCCGACGAGGGCAGCATCAAGAAGGCGCTGCTCCACCAGAAGAAGCTCGGCGGGGTCATCGCCGTCGTCGATAAGCGCCGCAGCAGCGGGACGGAGACGCGGGTCGCCAACGTCATCGGCGCCTCGCTCGAGGGCAAGGTCGCGGTCATCTTCGACGACATGATCTCGACCGCGGGCAGCGTGGTAAACGCCGCCAACGTCGCCATGCGCTGCGGGGCGCGAGAGGTCTATGCCTGCGCCACCCACGGCGTGCTGTGTGGCCCCGCCATCGAGCGGCTGCGCGGCTCGGCGATCCGCCGCATCGTCGTGACCGACAGCATCCCGATCCAGCCGGAGAAGCAGTTGCCGAACCTGACCGTGCTCAGCGTCGCCCCCCTCCTCGCCAAGGCCATCGAGCGCATTCACTGGAACAAGTCCGTCAGCGAACTGTTCGAGTGAGCCTGCCGTCCTCGTTGACGATCCCCACGGGGGCGCGTTCCGTTTCTCCCTCTCTCCAAGGACACGACCACCATGCAACGCAACAACCTGTGGGACCGCCGCACAACCCTGGGCGCCCTCGGCGCGGCGGCGGCGGGAGCGCTGACCGCTCGCGCCGCGGGCCCCCGAGCCGCCGAGCCCGCCAAGCCCAGGGGCAACATCAAGCAGTCGGTCTGCCGGTGGTGCTACGGGCGCATTCCGCTGCCCAAGCTCGCGGCGGAGGCCAAGAAGATCGGCTATCAGTCGATCGAGCTGCTGTTGCCGGCCGAGCACAAGATCATCAAGCCGTTCGGCCTGACCTGTGCCCTCATCGGCGGGGCCGACATCGCCAACGGCCTGAACCGCCCGGCGAACCACGCCAAGATCGAGAAGGAGCTGCGCGAGCGCATCGACTACGCCGCCGCCGAGAAGCTGCCCAGCGTCATCTGCATGTCCGGCAACCGCCGGGGCATGGCCGACGACGAGGGCCTCAAGAACTGCGCCGTCGGCGTCAAGCGCGTGCTCAAGTACGCCGAGGACAAGAAGGTCACCCTCATCATGGAGGGCCTGAACAGCAAGGTCGATCACCGCGATTACATGTACGACCGCACCGCCTGGGGCGTCGCGCTGTGCAAGGCGGTCGGCTCGCCGCGCTTCAAGCTGCTCTACGACATCTATCACATGCAGATCATGGAGGGGGACGTGATCCGCACCCTCCGCGACAACAAGGACTACATCGGCCACTACCACACGGGCGGCAACCCCGGGCGCAACGAGATCGACGACACGCAAGAGCTGACCTACCCCGCCATCGTGCGCGCCATCGTGGCGACCGGCTACAGCGGGTATCTGGGCCAGGAGTTCATCCCGCGCAAGGACCCGCTGACTTCGCTGGCCCAGGGGTTCCGGATCTGCGACGTGGAGAGATGATCGCGAAGCCGCTGGGCGGCGAGCGAGGGCGGCGCGGCACCTCCCTCGCTCAGGCGAGCGGGCAGGAGTTGGTTTGCTGTAGGACGGCCCTCTTGAGCCGTTCTGCGGGCATGGATGGGTCAGGAGCGCCGTCCTACGGTCCTGCGGGCATGGACGGCTCAGGAGAGCCGTCCTACAGGGAGGCTTTTTCCTGCCGCTCGCCTTATGGCTCGCCCACGAGCAGTCGCAGGTTGTGGCGGGCCTCGGCGTTCGTTGGGGCAAGGCGGAGCACCTCGCGCAGGGCGTGCTCGGCCTCGGCGGGGCGCCCGCCCTCCAGCAAGAAGGCGCGGCCGAGCAGGACGCGCGGGGGCAGGGCCTCGGGCCAGCGCTCGATGGCGCTTCCCAGCAGGGCCCGCGTTTCG
>JBBSEZ010000393.1:0-9381 GCA_038239195.1 Gemmatales bacterium | reverse complement strand
GGGGCGCGGCGCCGGTGCAGCGCCCCGCAAGCGGGGCGGCTAAATCGGCCCCGTCACGCACACGACACGGAAGCCCACCACAACGCGCCGGTCCTCGGGCCGGAAGCAGCCGCGGCAGGCCGCGCGCGAGGAGGCCGCCCGATACAGCCACGACCCGCCGCGCACCACGCGCCAATCGCCTCGGCCGGGCCCCTGCGAGCCCTGTGCCCGGCAGCGGTCGTAGTAGCCCCGGACATACCCGTCGCAGCACCACTCATCGACGTTGCCGTGCATGTCGTACAGTCCCCAGGCGTTGGGAGGATACGACCCGACGGTCGTGGTCCGCTTCAGCGAGGTCGCCTGGGCCTCGCCGCTCGGCTCCTCCACGTTGGCCTGGCGCGTCGTGAGCGAAGGGCCGAAGTGGAACGGCGTCGTGGTGCCGGCCCGGCAGGCGTATTCCCACTCTGCCTCGGTCGGCAGCCGGTACGACCGGCCCGCGCTGCGCTCGTGGCGGCGCCCGGACAGCTTGGCGCAAAAAGTGACGGCCTCCTCCCACGATACGCTCTCGACGGGGAACGCCCCCGTGTCGAGGGCCTGCACGCGCCCCTTTCCATCGCCGCCGGGGGAGAAACAGCTCGGGTTGCTGCCCACCACCTCCTGATATTGTCGTTGCGTTATCGGATGGGCGCCGAGATAGAACGGCCGGGCAATCGTCACCTCGTACTGAGGGCCCTCGTCGAGCGAGCGGTCCGGCTCGTCGTCTGGCGAGCCCATGAGAAACGTGCCCGGCGGCACGAGAACGAGGGGCATGCCGATCGAGTTGACCAGCCCCGGCACGCAGGGGCGCGCCCCCGCCGCGAGGAGGGCGCGCAGGCGACCTTCCAGCACTTGGCGCGCCGCGGGCCCCTCGGCCTCTCGGCGCAAGGCCAGCGAGAGGCGGAGGAGCTCCGCGCGTTCGGGGGCCCCCTGGTCCTCGAGCCAATCGCCCAGTACCCGCCAGGGCGATTCGTCCGCAGGCGCTTCGTGGATCGCCTGGAGCAGCGCCTCTTCCATGTTCATCGGCGCGCCTCACCGGTTCTTTCGCAACGTCCCGAATACCTGCGTGTAGTAGATCTTCCCTCCGGGGCCGCGCGCGATGCCGATGCCGACCTCCTTGAACCGGGGGGCCAGGATGTTGGCCCGGTGCGGCTTCGAGTTCATCCAGCCCTTGTGGATGTCGGCGGGCTTCACGGAGTCGCGGGCGTCCTCGCTGAAGGCCACGTTTTCGCCGACCGACTTGTAGTCGTAGCCCGCCGCCAGCGTTCGCTGCGCCGGCGTCTTGTCGTCGAGGACGTGAGCCATCTTCCCTTGCTTGAGCATGTTGGCCGAGTGGGCCCGCGCCACTCGCGTCAACACCTCGTTCGCCTTGAGCGGGGGCAACTTCTCCTCCGCGCGCGACGCGTTGAGCAGCCGGAGCAGCGTTTTCTCGTCTGCTGTCAGCTCGAACTTGGCCTTCTTCTCCTCCTCCGCCGGGCCCCGGTTGGCCAGCAGCGCCAGCACGAGAACGAGGCCCCCCGCCAAACCGCCACGCATGGTCCTTCCTCCGAGCCAGGAACAAGAACAACCACTCCGCCCTGCAATCCTACCCGATCCGGGGCCTCGCGGGTATCGTTTGCCTCGGCAGAGCACCTCAGATCTTGCCCGCGCGCCAGGGCCGGCTGTCGGGAGAACCGCCCTTGCCGATTTTTTTGTTCCTCGACTGTTGACGAGAGGGGGCGCCATCAAGTACGATTTCCAATCTGGCATTCTTTCGATCAACTTCCCGCCTGAGGTGCTTCGATGAGGCCCCCCCACCTACTGTTGCCCGTCGCTCTCCTGAGCTGTCTGTTCTTCGCCGACTCCCTCTCCGCCCAGTTTCGGCCCGGTGGTTTTCCTCCGCCGAGTCCACCCCGCCCCGTCAATCCCCCGGGCGGCTTCAACATCGGGAACCCGGGCGGTTTCAACGTCGGGAACCCGGGTGGGATGAACATCGGCAACCCCGGAATGAACATCGGGAACCGGGGCGGGATGAACATCGGGAACCCCGGCTTCGGCCCGCAACCCGGGCCGATCCTCACCAAGACCTGGTACTGCAAGCAGTGCGGCCGGACGATGGGCACGGGCAATAGCCCCCCCGCGTTCTTCTCCTGCCCTTGCGGCTTGGACTACCACAACGGGGTCGGGGCCCCCCGGCGCATTGGCAACCCGGGCCCCCTATTCAACGGGGGCAACAACCCGGCCCCCGCGTTCAACGGGGGCAACCACCCGGTGTTCACCCCCTCGTTCAACACTCCCGCGCCCTCGCCCGATACGACGGCGGCCGACGTGGGGAGGGGCTTGAAGACGATGACCATCTTCTTCGGCATTGGCCTGATCGCCGTGGGTGGTCTCGCCCTCGCCGGCACGGCCTTCCTGGTCGTCTTCAGCCTCAAGGGCACCGGCTCGTCCCGGCGCCGGCGCTAACGCGACCGTCCGCGAAACGCCAAGCAAGAGGGGGCGCGAAAGGGCGCCCTTCTTGCTTGGCGTTTCGCGCTTTCCCCAGACGGCGTTGACCCCCGCGCTCAACCGTGTCATCATCCTCGCCGGCCCCACCGTGGTTCTCGGCGAGGATCTCGCGCATGGATAGCGCCGTAGCGTCCGTTCCCACCCCTCTGCCGCGCTCCCTTCTCGGCTGGGCGCCCTTTCTGTGGTCGCGCGTCCTCTTCCCGGCCCCCCCCACGGCCGCCCCGACTGCTTGCCGCACGTCCGGCCTGCTGTTCCTGCTGTTGCCCGCCGTGCTGCTCTACCCCTGCCTGGGCTTCCGCCTCTTCGAGCCCGACGAGAGCCGATATGCCGAGATACCGCGCGAGATGCTCGCGCGCGGCGAGCTCGTCGTCCCCCTGCTCCAGGGCGAGCCCTATCTCGACAAACCGCCGTTGTTCTACTGGCTGGTGATGCTGAGCTATCGCCTCTTCGGGGCCCACGACTGGGCCGCCCGCCTCGTCCCGGCCCTGTCGGTCCACGGCTGCGTCCTGCTCGTCTACCTGTTCGGCCGCCGCTGGCTCGGCGAGCGCTCGGCCTGGTGGGGGGCGCTGGCCCTGGCCCTCTCGCCGGGCTTCCTGGGCATGGGCCGCCTGCTCGTCCTCGATGGCCTCTTGACGTTCTGGGCGACGCTGGCCCTGTTCGGCGCCTTCGCCGCCACCCGCGGGCCGGCGCTCCATCGGGGCTGGTGGGCGCTCGCGGCCGTCGCTTGCGGGCTGGGCGTGCTCACCAAGGGCCCCGTCGCCCTGCTGCTGCTGGCCCCGCCGCTCTGGCTTCAGCAGCGCCTCAGCGGGCAAGGCGCCCGACCGAGTTGGCGGGCGCTGCTCGCCTTCGCCGCGACCGTGGCCCTGGTGGCGTTGCCCTGGTACGTCGCCCTCAGCGTGCGCGTGCCGCAGTTCGCGTCGTACTTCCTCTGGGAGCACAACGTCCGCCGCTTTCTCGCCCCGGCCATGCACGTGCGCGGCGTCTGGTTCTACGCGCCCATCCTGCTGGGGGCCTTGCTCCCCGGGGCGCTGCTGCTCGTCCCCTTCCTCCGCTTCCTGTTCTCGGGGAAGGAAGAAGTGGCGCGGGTGCGCTCGCCCGAGCTGGGCTTCCTGCTGCTGGGTGGCGGTTGGTGCGTGCTGTTCTTCACGCTGTCGTCGTGCAAGTTGCCAACCTACGTATTGCCCGCCCTGCCCCCCCTCGCCCTCGTCCTCGGCCACTTTCTCGCTCACAGTCGATGGCGCGCGTCGCGCTGGACGACGGGCGTCGCCGGCGCCACCTTCGCTCTCTTGCTCGCCTTCCATTACGCCGCCCTGCCGTGGTACGCCGCCTATCGCTCGCCCATGAGCCGGCCGGGCGAGGTGCTCGCCCTGTGCGCCGAGCGCGACGCCCCGATCGTCTGCTATCCGCGCAACTGCGACTCGATCGGCTTCTACCTGCGCCGCGACGACCTGCGCACCTACCGCAGCAAAGACATTGAGGAGTTGCGTACTCTCGTGCGCACCCAGCCCCGCACCGTGATCCTGTGTACGCACCGCCATTCGCTCGTGGGACTGAAGCAGTTGCTGCCGCCCGAGGTACAGGTGGTGCAGGAGGTGCGCATGGGGCTGCAAAAAATCCCCGGCGTCCCGCAGTGGGCGATGAGGCCGTTGACCCGGCTCATGGGCGAGACCGCCCTGGGACTGTCCGACCTGGCGGTGGTTCAGCCGCGGTGGGCGCTTCAGCAGAACCGAGCGCAGAACGCCCCGACCACGGCGCGCAACGGCTCGTCGAGCCTGCCCATTGCCTCGGCGCGAATGTCGTCGGGCACTCCGTAATAGGCCCCCGCCACTCCGCCGGCGATGCAAGCCAACGTGTCGCTATCGCCGCCCAGCGAGATGGCTTTTCGGACGGCGTCTTCGTAACTCTCCGCTTGGAGGAACGCTACCAGCGCCTCCGGCACGGTCCTCATACAGGTCACGTCGAAGGAGTAGCGGCGGCGGATGGCCTCCACCGTACGGCCGAGGTCGTAGCCGAAAGTGCGCTCGACGTAGTCCTTGATCTCGGCCTTTGGCGTTTGCCGACGCGCCAGGAACACGGCCGCGGCGGGGGCCTGAGCGCCTTTGACGCCCTCGGGGTGGTTGTGCGTGTAGTCGGCACTCTCCTTGGCGCGGGCGAGCACTTCTTCGAGCGTTTCGTAAGCGTGGCCGATGGGGCTGACGCGCATGGCACTGCCGTTGCCGAAACTGTTGTAGGCGCGCCGGCTGCCGGACCTGGCCCACTGGAAGAAGCTGCCGCCGTAGCCGGCGTTGGGGTAGGCGCGAAAGTATTCGCGGAGCTTGTCGCCGTAGTCGGCGCCGGCCAGGATGCTGTCGGCGAGAGCGACGGTCAGCACGGTGTCGTCGGTGAAGCGGGTGTCGTGGTGGAATAGAGGAGAGAAATAGGGCGTCTTGATGGGCCGGGCCTCGTAGACCGAGCCGATGACGTCGCCCGCGATGGCGCCGAGCATGGGAGGGGCCCTCCTGGGAGAACGGTCACGGCACTGCGTCGATGGTCACGTCGCCGCCAGCAACCAGGAAGATCATGAGCGCCTCCGACTCGAGAGGAGGGGCGAGCGAAAGCGGTAAACCGCCTCATGCCCGATGCGCTCGCACCACACCTGCGCATCGGGAAGCCGCGCGAGAAGGCGGTCGGTCGCGGGCAGAACCCGGTCCGCCATCTCGAGCTCCCCCGACTCAAGGTCGATAGCGACGATCTTGCCGGTGTTCCCCTCCACCAGCGGCCTCACCTGCCGCTCGTACAGTTCGCTTCCCCGGCGGGCGTGTTCATCCCCGCTGTAACGCGGCTGTCGGACCGTCATGGTTTACCTCCTCCTTTCAACCCCCATCCTATCCGATCGAGTCAAACATGCTGAGGTACGACAGGTAGATGCGGAAGATGGCCACGATGATGAACAGCGCCACCAGCGCCCACACGCCGTAGCTCACCACGCCCGTCAGGGTGGCCAGCCGGCGCGACGCCTCCTCGTGGTAGTGGTCGCCCTGGTGACGCAGCACCTCGCTGAGCGTGCCGGACTCCTCGGCCACCTCGAGCATGCGCTGGAAGTCGTAAGGCAGCAGCCCCGTCGCGTTCAGCGCCAGCGCCAGGTCGACGCCTTCTTTCACGGCCCGCTCCACGCCTTTGGTCTCGGCGGCGAAGGCCTCGTTGCCCGTCGCTCGCAACGACAGGCGCAGCGCCTTGTGGATCGACATGCCCGTCTCCGTCGTCAGGCGCAGGGCCAGGCAGAAGCGCCCCAGCGCCAGCGCGTTCAGACAAGGGCCCAGGGCGGGCACCTTGAGCAGGAAGCGGTCCACGGCGGACCGATGGCGCAGCGAGCGCGTCAACAGGAGATAGACACCGGCGAGCCCAAAGATCGTGCCCCAGATCACGACGAGGAAGAGGACCGCCCCCCCCAGGCCGGACAGCCCCAGCCCGAGCGGGTCGAACGCCTTGGCCCCGGGCCGGGCGAGCAGCCCCATGACGAGGATGAGCCCGGCGAGGACGAAGGTCGCCAGCACGAACTGGATCATCGGCCAGGTGGCGCGGGCGAGGAACTGCCGGCGCAGGGCCAACTGGCGCTGGAAGTATTTCTCCAGTTCGCCGAACACCTCCGGCAGCATGCCCGTCTGCTCGCCCACGCTCGCCAGGGACAGCAAGAGTGGGGGAAACGCCGCCTCTTCGCGCTTCAGCGCTTCGGAGAGAGAAGTCCCCCGTTCGAGCGCGACGGCGACGCGGCCGGCAAGGGGTTGGATGCTGGCGGGCCCGTTCTTCTCTTGCTGGCGAAAGACTTCGACGAGCGACAGTCCACCGCCGAGGTAGTGGCGCATGACGCGACAAAGATCGATCAGGCTCGACAACGACAGGCGCGACGTGAACGGCATGGCAAGCCTCGGCGGAACGGGGGCGGTGGGTATTGTATCGTGGGAGCGCTGGCAAGTTCGCGCCGCCTCGGCTATAGATAGGGCGTTCGCGAGGCAGGAATACGGTGAGCGGCGCTCGCCGTCTGCATAGAATGGCAGCATGGACACCTACGACCCGCGCTACCTGGCAGGCGTGCTGTTCTTCAACGAACGGGACTTCTTCGAGGCCCACGAGGTCTGGGAAGACCTGTGGTCCGAGAGCCACGGCAACGAGCGCCGATTCTACCAGGGGCTGATCCAGGCGGCGGTGGGGCTGTTCCATTTCACCGGCGGAAACCTCGGCGGGGCGCTCAAGCTCTACCGCTCCAGCCGCGACTACATGCAGCCCTGTGGCTCGCCCTTTCTCGGCATGGACACGGCGGCATTCTGGCGACAGATGGAAGCGTGCTTTCGCCCACTCCTCGGCGCGTCGGCGCCCGACCGCAGCACGAGGCCCGACCCCGCCCTCGTGCCGAGCATCGCCCTGGCCCCGCCCCCGACGGCGTGGCCCGACCCGGACGACTACCTTCGCGAGGACGAATGATCGAGGGCCTTTCCATGAGCCAAGGCCAACCACCTCTGGAAGACTTCTGCGGGACGGCCCGGTTGTTTCCCCTGCCCAACCTGGTGCTGTTCCCTCACGTCATCCAGCCGCTGCACGTGTTCGAGCCGCGCTACCGCCAGCTCATGGCCGACGCCCTCGCCGGCGACCGCCTCATGGCGCTGGCGCTGCTCCAGCCCGACTGGGAAGAAGACTACCACAAGCGACCGCCCATCTACCCGACCGTCTGCGTCGGCCGGATCTTCCAGGAAGAGCGCCTCTCCGACGGGCGCTTCAACCTCCTCCTGCACGGCGTCGCCCGCGCCCGCGTCCGCGAAGAGGTGCAGACGGGCAAGCTCTACCGCAGTGCCCGCGTGGACGTGCTCGCCGACGTCCCGGTCGGCTGCGCCCGCATCGCGAAAGAGCTGCGTCGCCGGCTCGGCAAGGCTGCCGACGCCTGGTTCGCCGCCCAGAGCGCCGCGCTGGCGCAGCTGCACAAGTTGATCGCCAGCGGGCTCGACCTCGGCCCGCTGTGCGATGTCTTCAGCTTTGCCCTACCGCTCGAGGTCGAGCTCAAGTTGCAGCTGCTCGAAGAAGTGCGCGTCGAGCCGCGCGCCCGGCTGCTGTTGCGCCACCTCGAAGCCAAGACGCCGGCCGAGGAGGGGCCCCGCAAGTTCCCGCCGGACTTCAGCGCCAACTGAGCCCTTGGACGCAGCGCCCCCTCAACCATATCTTGACCGGGCGCCCCCGTCCGCACGTACCAACCGAGGAGGACCCCCATGAACAAGAGGCCCAACGCGACCACCCTGCGCGGCTCGCCCTTGACGCTGCTCGGCCCGCAGCTCAAGCCGGGCGACAAGGCGCCCGACTTCACCTGCGCCACCGGCATGAAGGACACGGTCAGCCTGGCACAAACGACCGCCAAGCCCCGGCTTTTCAACGTGGTCCCCTCGCTCGACACGCCCGTGTGCAGCATCCAGACCAAGAAGTTCTCCGACGAGCTGGCGTCGCTCGGCGATCAGGTCGCCTGCTACACCGTCAGCATGGACCTCCCGTTCGCGCAAAAGCGCTTCTGCACCGACAAGGCCATCGCCAACGTCCAGTCGCTCTCCGACACCCACGACCACTCCTTCGGGCAGAACTACGGCACGCTCATCGAAGGCCTCGCCCTGCCGCTCCTCTCCCGCGCCGTCTTCGTCGTCGATAAGGCCGGCATCATCAAGCACGTTGAATACGTCGGCGAGATCGCCAGCGAGCCCAACTACGAGCCGGCCCTGGCCGCCCTCAAGGCAGCCCTGTGAGGCGCCGCGCGGGGAAAGCATGAATCGAACCGCGGCCCCGCGACGTTTTCCGCGCGCGGGGCTGCGGACTTTACCGGACCTGACAACTTTACCATCTCTCCCCTCACATTCCCCCCCTCGGGGGCCCCATCTGTCTTGCAACGGGCCCAATACTTTCCAATGATGAATGATGTGCTGGCGCCCCACGGCGCTGCCTTCTAAGAGCACTTGTGGTGCGCTCCGGTGCGTTGCTGGAGCAGACAAGAGGCCAGGTCCCACCACCAGACATCGTTGAGGAGAACGTGCCATGAGGCCCTTGCAGGGTTACGTGTGGGGCTGCGCGCTGGCAGCCCTCCTGGCGGGCGGCGGACGCGCGGACGCCGCCTGGAACAACGTCTTTCAGGTTTGTTGCCACAACTGCAGCCCCCAGCCAGCTCCCGCCGTCTCCATGTACGCGGCCGACCCTTGCCCACAGCCATGCCCCCAACCGGTGCAGCAATGCACCACCCGCTACGTGCAGCGGTCCTACTACCAGCCCGTCACCACCTACAAGACCACGACCTACTACGAGCCCGTGACGACGTACCAGAAGAGCTACTACTACGAAACGGTCACCAGCTACCGCTACAGCTGCTACTACGACCCCTGCACCTGCCGCTACCAGCAGGTCGCCCAGCCCTGCACGAGCTATCGGCTGCGCGAGCGCTGCTGCCCGGTGACCAGCTACTTGCAGCGCACTTGCACGACGCCGGTCACCAGTTACCGCCAGGCGTGCTACTACGAGCCCGTGACCACTTGCTGCACGACCACCACGGGCGCGGCCGTGGCAGCCCCGCCGGCCGGCGCCACCCTCGTCCCCCCGGCCGGCGGTGGCCTCGTTCCCCCCGCCGGCGGTGGGATCACCGAGGATCGCACGCCCAACCCGAGCTCGCCGCCGGCGGGCATCACCGAGGATCGCGCCCCGGGCGTCACCCCCACGGAGACGCGCAAGCCGAACGTCCCGGGCTACATGCCGCCCGCCGCGGACACCTACTACCGCCAGCCGCGCCTGCGGGCGCCCGTGCCCGCCGCCGCCCCGCGCGCTCCCGCCGAGACGCCCCCTGCCGTGCGCGCCGATCGCATCGCCTCGCGCAGCGGCGCCAGC
>JBBSEZ010000392.1:0-9488 GCA_038239195.1 Gemmatales bacterium | reverse complement strand
GGGACGAGGTGCCGGTGGTGGCGGAGTGGTCTAAATACCTGGTGGCGCCGTTTTCGGTGGTTGTGCTGATAGGGGAGGCATGTGGCGCTCCACTCTTGCTTGTCGGTTCGCGGGAAACGGCAAGCAAGAGGGGAGCGGCGTCACACGTGCGACATCGGCGGCGCATCGTGGCTCTTGGCCACGATGCGCAGCTGCACGCGGGCCCGCTGCATCGCCTTGAGGTTGGCGTCCTGCTCCTCGGTGGTGTGGGCGTCTTTCTGGCGGGCGCGGGCGGACTCCAGGGCCTGCTCCACGGCCGCCGGCTTGATCTCGTCCGGCCGCAGGGCGCGGGGCGTCAGCACGGTCACGGCGTTGGCGACGACCTGCACGAACCCGCCATCGACGAAGAAGTGCTGGGTCTGCCCATCGCGCCGGACGCGCAGTTCGCCGTAGCCGAGCCGGCCGATGAGCGGGGCACGGCCGGGCAGCACGCCCAGTTCGCCGTCGTACATCGGCAGCGACACGAAGTCGGCGGCCGCGTCGAGCAGCGCCTTCTCGGGGGTGACGACCACGCAGCGCAGCTCGCGCGGGATCGTGGTGGGTGTCGGATCGGACATGATGGCGTGCTTCCCCTATGGACCTTCGGGGGGCGAGCCGCCGGCTTTATGCCGGCGGAACGTGCGTGCTCCGCCGGCATAAAGCCGGCGGCTCGCCCGTTCGTCAATGCGCCGCCTTCGCCGGCGCGGGCGCCGGCGCTGCTGCGGCGGGCTTGGCCTCGCGCTGGGCCAACGCCTCGGCCTCCTGCTGCTGCTTCTTGTGCTGCTCCTCGGCCTCCTCGATGCCGCCGACGTAGAGGAACGCCCCCTCGGAGAGGTGGTCCCACTTGCCTTCGCAAATCTCCTTGAAGCTGCGGATGGTGTCGGCCAGCGGCGTCACCTTCCCCGCCTTGCCGGTGAACACCTCGGCGACGAGGAACGGCTGCGACAGGAACTTCTCGATGCGCCGCGCCCGGTGGACCACCTGCTTGTCTTCCTCGCTCAGTTCCTCGACGCCCAGGATGGCGATGATGTCCTGGAGCTCGCGGTAGCGCTGCAAGATCTGCCGCACCCGGTTGGCGACGGCGAAGTGCTCCTCGCCCACGTACTGCGCCTGAAGGATGTTGCTGTACGATGCCAGCGGATCGACGGCGGGATAGATGCCCTTCTCGGAGATCTTCCGCTCCAGGTAGATGTAGGCGTCCAGGTGCTGAAAGGCGGTCGCCGGGGCGGGGTCGGTCGGGTCGTCGGCCGGGACGTACACTGCCTGCACCGACGTGATGGCGCCCTTGCTCGTGCTGGTGATGCGCTCCTGGAGCTCGCCCATCTCCGTCGAGAGCGTCGGGGCGTAGCCGACGGCGCTGGGCATGCGGCCCAGCAACGCCGACACTTCCGAGCCGGCCTGCGAGAAGCGGAAGATGTTATCGACGAACAACAGCGTGTCGGCCCCCGTCACGTCGCGGAACCACTCGCACATGGTCAGCGCCGACAGGGCCACGCGCAGGCGCGCCCCGGGCGGCTCGTTCATCTGGCCGAACACCATCGCCGTCTGCTCGATGACGTGGCGCCCGGTCTTGCCGATCTCCATTTCCTGCATTTCGAGCCAGAGGTCGTTGCCCTCGCGCGTCCGCTCGCCCACGCCGGCGAACACGGAATACCCGCCGTGCTGGCTGGCAATGCGGGCGATCAGCTCGGTGAGGATGACCGTCTTGCCCAGCCCGGCCCCGCCGAACAGCCCGGCCTTGCCGCCTCGCACCAGGGGGGTGAGCAGGTCGATGACCTTGATGCCCGTCTCGAACAGCTCCGTCTTGGGCGACAGGTCCTGGAACGCCGGGGGCGGGCTGTGGATCGGCCGAAACTCCTTGGCATTGACCGGCCCGCGCCCGTCGATCGGCTCGCCGAGGAGGTTGAAGACGCGGCCGAGCGTTTCCTTGCCGACCGGCACCTGCACCGGCTTGCCGGTATCGACGGCCTTCATGCCGCGCACCAGCCCGTCGGTCGAGCCGAGCGCCACGCAGCGGACGCGGTTGCCGCCCAGGTGCTGCTGCACCTCGCCGGTCAGCCGGATCGAGACGCCCTTGTAGTCGGTCTCGATGCGCAGGGCGTGGTAGATCTCCGGCAGGTGTCCCTCGGGGAACTCGGCATCGAAGATCGAGCCGATCACCTGCACGATTTGGCCGGTCTGCTGGCCGTTGGCGGCGTGGCCGTTGGTGGCGGTTGCCATAAGGGCTCCCATGATCTCGGATGGTTACTCAGTTGTTTCCAGCGGGGGACAGCAGGGTTGCGCGAGGGCTTTCCCAATCGACTCGGCCTGGCCGGCCAGTTCACGGGCCAGGGCCTCGCCCGCCGGCAGGGCCGCCGCGGTAGTCGCTGCGACCTCCCGCGGGGAACACTCGTAAAGGATTACCCCAGACTCTTCCCCGCACAGGTCCGCCACGATTCGCAGGCCGGGCCCGTTCGGCAGCGCTCGAAAGTCCACGCCCGCGACGAGCGGGTCGATCCCGTGGTCCGTCGGCACCTCGAAGGTGCGGTACGAGAAGAGGCCGGCGCCCGATGTTGTCTCGCCCGGGCGCGATCGCGCCCGGGGCCAGCCGCGCTCCACCTCTTCCGCCAACTCGGCGAGGGCCCGTTGAACCGCGGCGTGGACCACGTCCCAATCGATGTTCGGCGCACCGGCAGGGGCCGTGGGGGCGTCGGTAACGTCAACTCGGGGCAGCACAGGATTCATAATGGCCCCCTTACGTTCGGTTGCGCGATCGCCGCAACGATGAGGTCGGTCAGGCGATGATGCTCGTCCGTCGCTCGGGTGGCGGCCCACTCGTCGAGCAAGGCTCGATCGACCTCGCCCGCTTCGTTGATCGGAACGATTGTGACGTGGCCCGCAGTCCCTCCCTCGGCTGAGTCGTCGGCAAAGGCCCGCAACGGCATCTGCAACAAGGCCAGGTCAATTTGTTGTCCTTTCACGCTCGCCTGAAGGCTCCCGAAGGTGGATAGTCCGGGCATCTGCCCCGTGCGCCCCACGGTGTCGCGTCCCGGTCGAGGGGTCAAGTTCGCCTTGGTGGCCGCCCCGCAACGGTACACGGTGCCCGCAGTTTGAAGCGTGGGGGGCATGAAATATTGTACCAGCGAAGCCTGGGGCGGTCCCCGTCAGGATCAACCGATCATGCCAACGCCTCCGCCCCCCCGATCACCTCCGCTATGTCCTTCGTAATCTGCGCCTGCCGCGCCCGATTGTAGTGGCGCGTCAGCTCCTTGATCATGTCGTCGGCGTTCTCCGTCGCCTGCTTCATCGTCACGCGCCGGGCGATCTGCTCGCTGACCGCCGCGTCGAGGAAGCATTTGAACAGCCGCACCTTGAACGACACCGGCAGCAGCTCCTGCAAGATGTCGTCAGCCGCCGGCAGGAACTCGTACTCGACCTTCTTCTTGCCGGCGCTCTCCTTCTTGTCCTTGCTCCCCTGATCCAGCGGCAGTAACACGTCCACGACCGGCCGCTGGACCGCCGGGCTGAGGAACTTCATGTACGCGACCTCGACGCGGTCGATCTCGCCGGCGATGAACTGGCGGAGGTAGCGATCCGCGAGCGGCTCGACCTCATCGAAGGCCGGCTTGTCCTCGAACTGTTGGTAGCTCTTCTCGGGCCGAACGCCCTGGTACTTGAAGAAGTTGATGGCGCGCTTGCCGGACAGTTCGAGCTTCAGCGTCACGCCCTCGCGGTTGAGCTGGCGCACCCGCGCGTTCGCCTCCCGCAACACCGAGGCGTTGTACCCCCCGCACAGCCCGCGGTTGGACGTCAGGACGAGCAGCACGCTCGTCTTGACCACGTCGCGCTTCTTCAGGAGCGGGTGCGACACTTCCCCGGCGGTCGCGCTCAGGTCGGCCGCCAGCTCCGCGATCTTGCGCGTGTACGCGTCCGCCTGCGTCGCTCGGTCCATCGCCTTCTTGAAGCGCGCCGTGGCGATCAGCTCCATCGTCCGCGTGATCTTGCGGATGTTGCGCACCGCCTTGCGGCGCACAACCAGTACTCGCGTGTTCGCCATGGTTCTTTGCGCTCCGGCCTTACGGTTTCGGCGTCAACTCCCCGCCTTGACGGCCTCGGGCTTCTTCGCCGCGCCGTCCGGCTTGGCGGCGGCCTCGCCGCCCTCGAAGGCGCTCGCGGCCGGGGGCTTGAACTGCGGCTGGAAGGCCGCCATCGCGTCGTGGAGCTTCTTCTGAACCCCCTCGGTCAGCTTGCGCTCCTTCTTCAGCTCCGCGACCACCTCGCCGCGCTGCTCGTGCATGAAGCGCAGGAACTGCTTCTCCCACGCCTGCACCTGTTTGCGCGGCACCTTGTCGAGGTAGCCGCGCGTCCCCGCGTAGATCGACATGACCTGGTCGTACACGTCCATCGGCTGAAACTGTGGCTGCTTGAGCAGCTCGACCATGCGGTAGCCGCGGTCGAGGTCGGCCTGGGTCGCCTTGTCGAGGTCGGTGCCGAGCTGGGCGAACGCCTCCAGTTCGCGGAACTGGGCCAGCGCCAGTCGCAGCCCGCCGGCGACCTCCTTGGCCTTCATGGCGGGGACCTGGGCCTTGCCGCCCACGCGCGACACGCTGATGCCGACGTCGATCGCCGGACGGATGCCGGCGTTGAACAGGGCGGGCTGGAGGTAGATCTGGCCGTCGGTGATCGAGATCACGTTCGTCGGGATGTACGCCGACACCTCGCCTTCCAGCGTCTCGATGATCGGCAGCGCCGTCAGCGAGCCGCCCGACCCCGCGACCTTCACCAACTTGTGGCCGGGGTACTTGGGCAGGTCGTGCTTCTTGGCGTACTCGCGCTCGTGCTCGCCGGAGTAGACGACGCCCTTGCCGTCGGCGCTCCGGTTGACGCCCCAGTCGGCGCCGACCTTCTTGTCGTCGGCGTGGTCCGCGACGATCACGTACTGCTCGACCACCCGCGCCGAGCGCTCCAGCAGGCGCGAGTGGGCATAGAAGATGTCGCCGGGGAAGGCCTCGCGCCCGGGCGGACGACGCATCAGCAGCGAGAGCTGGCGGTAGGCGACGGCCTGCTTGGACAGGTCGTCGTAGACGCAGAGGGTGTCCTTGCCCTCCTCGTACATGAAGTATTCCGCCATGGCGCAGCCGGCGTAGGGCGCGATGTACTGGAGCGGCGCAGGGTCGGCCGATCCGGCGGTGACGACGATGGTGTAGTCCATCGCGCCTTGTTCGCGCAGCCCCTGCACCACCTTGGCCACCGTCGCCTCTTTCTGGCCGATGGCGACGTAGACGCACACGACGTCTTTGCCCTTCTGGTTGATGATCGTGTCGATGGCGATGGCGGTCTTGCCCGTCTTGCGATCGCCGATGATGAGCTCGCGCTGCCCGCGGCCGATCGGCGTCATGGCGTCGATGGCCTTGATGCCGGTCTGCATCGGCACGTCCACGGGCTGCCGGCCGGCCACGCCGGGGGCGGTCGATTCGACCGGCCGGTGGTGCGGGGTGACGATGGTGCCCTGGCCGTCGAGCGCGTTGCCGAGGGGATCGACGACCCGGCCGATCATGGCCGGGCCCACCGGCACGCTGAGTAGAGCGCCCGTGGTCCGCACGACGTCGCCCTCGGAGATCTCCGTGTACTCGCCGAGGATGATGATGCCGACGGAGCTCTCTTCGAGGTTGAAGGCGACGCCCTTCACCTTGGCCTTGGTGAAATCGACCATCTCGCCGGCCATGACGTTGGACAGGCCGTAGACGCGCGCGATGCCGTCGCCGACCTCCAGCACGCGGCCCTCTTCGTGGGCCTGGATGCCGGCGCGCGACTGCGTGATTTCGCCTACCAGGACCGAAACGATCTCGTCCGCCTTAAAGGCCATGACTGCTCCTCTCGATCAACTCGTTCCGGATCGTCTCCAGGCGCGTGCGCACGCTGGTGTCGTAGACCCAGTCGCCCACCCGGACCACCAGCCCGCCCAGGAGCTCGGGATCGATGGACTCCTCCAGGATCGGCTCGCGCCCGGCCATTCCCTTGAGGTCATCGACCAGGCGCCCGCGCTCCTCGTCGGTCAGGGCGACGGCCGAGCGCACGGAAGCGTGGAAGCGATGGCTCTTCCGCTCGTGCATCACCTGATAGGCGTGTGCGATGGCGCGCAGCGCGCCGAGCCGGTCGTGAGCGTTGAGCACTTGCAGGAACTGGACGAACGCCTCGTTAGCCCGGCCGGTGAAGGCGTTTCGCAAGGCCTCTTCCTTGCGGTGCTTGCCGATGGCAGCGCTGGTGAGGAAGAGCTCGAGCCCAGCGTCTTGCTTGAAGACGTCGTGGACCAGGCCGTTCAGCTCGTCGAGCACCTCGCCCTGCTGGCCATGCTGTTCGGCGGCCTTGTAGAGGGCCTCGGCGTAGATGCGGGCCACCTGGCGCGACTCGTCGTCGAGGACGGTCGGCACCCGGGCCTGGACCTGTTCGGGAGAGCTCATGCGCGCACGCTCTCGATGTCTTGTTTGCGTTCCTGTCCCGCCTGGCGGAGCTCCGCCAGCGCCTCGGCGATCAGCCCGCGCTGGTCGTCGTAATTCAGTTGCCGGCGGATGACCTTCTGCGAGATCAACGTCGCCAGGTTGGTCGCCTCGTTGCGGACCTCGACGCGCGCCTGGTCGAGCTCTCGCGCGAGTTCGCGGCGCAGCCGGTCGCGCTCGGCCTGGACCTCGGCCTTGCCGCGCGCCTTGATGTCGGTTTCGAGCTGTTCGGCCCGGGTGCGAGCGTCGTCCATCATCCCGCGCACCTCGTCGGCGGCCTTGGCCCGCTCGCCGGCGAGTTCCGCCTTGAGCTTGTCGGTCTCCTCGCGGGCGAGGCGGGCCTCCTCAAAGGCCTTCTCGATGGTGTGCTCGCGGTCGTGCAGCCCCGCCGAGATCGGCCCCCAGGCGTACTTCCAGAGGATGAAGAGGAGGGCGCCGAAGACCAGCAGCGTCCAGATGGCCTGGTCGGCCATCTGTTCGAGGAAGGAGCTCTCGGCCTCGTGGACCTGCTTCAGATCGTGGACCTTCCCCGCGTAGAGGTCGTCCAGCAGTTTCTGCTTTTCCTCCGGCTTCGAGAGGTCGTACTTCTCCTTGCCGTGCTTGTACGTGGGGGCCTTCTTGGAATGATCGCCCGGGGCCGCCGCCCGCGCGAGCGGCAAGGAAGCGACCGACACCAGGCCCAGCAAGCAACAGGCCAACAATAGACGGCGCATGGCTCCCTCGAAACAAGCCGGCGACGGGAGGCTCCCCCCGTGCTTGGCACTCCGGGCCCGCGCCCCAGCGGATCGCTCCGTGGGGCGCCCAACGTGGCTGAGGACGAATTACAGTACGATCACCAGCAGGCAGACGATCAGGCTGAAGAACGTCGCGCCTTCGAGGAGAGCGCCGATCAGCAGCATCGTCGTGAAGAGTTGCTTCATCACGGCCGGGTCGGGCTGGCGGGCCATGCTCTCCAGGGCGGCGGCGCCGATGCGCCCGAAGCCGAGGCCGGCGCCGATCATCGTCACCGCTGCACCGATGCCCACGCCCAGGGCGGTGCCGTAGAACGATTGGTTGCCGGACACGTCGGTCACGGCGAAGGCGGGGCTGGCGCCGGCCAGCAGGGCGAACACGGCGAGGCCCAGCAGCGTCAACAGGTTCCTGTTCATCGGAAGACGGTCTCCCCTAAAGTAGTTCCAATCCGCCCGCCCGGTCGCCTGGACGGGAAAGCCGCCGGTCGGCCCGATCAATGCTCGGGATGCAAGGCGCTCCCCAAAAAGAGCGCCGTGAGAAACACGAAGATGTAGGCTTGCAGGAAGCCCACGAACAGTTCCAGGAAGCTCAGGGCCAGCACGCCCACGACGCTCCCCACGGTGATCGGATAGAACATCACCTCCGCGTGCTTGGACATCGTGATGAAGCCGAGGATGACCGCCAGGACGGTGTGGCCCCCGAGCATGTTGGCGAACAACCGCACGGCGAGCACGAACGTCTTGATGAAGTGCCCGAGCAGTTCGATGCCCACGATCATCACGATGAGGGGCAGGGCGGCCAGGATCGGCAATCCGGTGTCCGGTACGTGAGCTTTCATGTAGTGGCCAAGGCCCATCTTGGCAATGGCGCTGCCGTGGATCACGAAGAAACTGCACACCGCCAGCGCTCCCGTGACGCCCAGGCTGGCCGTCGGCGAGCCGAGGAACGGCACCAGGCCGAGCAAATTGCAGACGAGCACGAAGAGGAACAGCGTCCACAGGAACGGTAAGAAGCGGTCGGCATCGTGCTCGCCGATGTAGGGACGCGCGACCTGATCGCGGATGAAGGTCAGCACGCCTTCGAAGGCGTTCTGGAACTTGCCGCGCGGGACGTTGCTGTTGCGGACGCGCCAGGCCATGCGCCCCGGCCAGACGTAGATCCCGATGATGATGAGGGCGGCGATCACCTCCAACACCATGAACTTGGTAAGGACGAAGGTGTGCCCGAACAGCTTGAACGACGCGACGCTCAGGTTGAGGTGGATGCCCCCGCCAATGGCGTCGGTGAAGTGCCAGTGGGACGTATCGAGGACGTGTTCCAGAGGGTTCGCTGCCATGTCCTTGCTTCGGCTCCGAAACGAGGTTCAAGAGGGAGAGCGGCCATCGGGGGCGTCGGGGCGCGACAGCAGCCGCAGCGCCAGGCTCGTCTCCAGCCCGAGCGTGAAGAGGTAGAACAGCACGACCCACGCCCAGAGCGCGGGGCGATGGAACGCCGGCACCAGGTAGTAGCAGGCGAGGGCCCCGCCAAGGACGACGGCCAGGCGCAGCAGCATCCCGCCGACGAAGGCGACCATCAGGCCTTGCGCATCGCCGCGGAGCCCGGCGCGCCCGGCCCACCAGAGAGTGAGCGTCGCGGGGAACAGGCAGAGCAGGGCGGCGGGGGCGCTGGGCAGCACGTCGTCGGGGCCCCGCCACTGGTGGACGGCCAGTCCGGCGACGAACCAGAGCGCAAGGGTGCCGGTCACGAGGCGCGCGATGAGTCGCGTCAGGACGGCGGTCGAACTGTGGGTCGCGGCCGGCGTCACGCGCCACCTCGTTCGGTCGGGGGCTTGTCGTTGTCCTTATTGAGGCGGTTGGCCAGGAAGACCATGTGTCCCAACCCGCCCACGAAGCCGACGACGGCGCCGGTGACGGTCAGCCAGGGGAGGATGCCGAGCCAGCGGTCGAGCAAAACGCCAAGGGCGATGGGCGCGACCATCTCGATGCCGGTCTGCCCGAGCATGAGGGCCAGGCCCAACTTGCGCGATTCCGGCCCATCCGGGCTCATGGCTCACCCCACCCCAAGCGGCAGTAAGGCTGTGGGGGCATTCTCAGGAGGCGGGGCGGAAAGTCAATCCCCTCCTTCGTACATTTTTTCACGAAGTCGCGCCAGGGACCGTTTAGCGGCCCGACGCCGAAGCGGCAACGGCGTTGCCCCTAGTACGAGCGTCGCAAAAACGGGGCCCGCGATTTGGTTGTGTGCGCCCCAGTCCCACCCGGCCAG
>JBBSEZ010000391.1:0-9493 GCA_038239195.1 Gemmatales bacterium | reverse complement strand
CCCCTGCGCTTCGAGGTCGGCGGGGGGCAACGACGAACCGGCAGTGGGCCGGGACGTTTGCACAGGATCGACGGAGGCCTCGAGGAGCATCCCATGTTGAAGAAGTTTGCCGCCGCGGGCCTCGCCCTGGCCTTCCTGTCCGGGATCGTTCTCGCCGCCGAGTACGAAGGCGTGCTCACGAGCATCGACAAGAAGACCGTCAAGATCAAGGTCAAGGGCGAGGACACGGAGAAGGTCCTCAACTATTCGAGCACCACGACGTTCGAGGGGAAGGTCGGCAAGAAGGGCGACCGCGTCGATGCGTCCGCGGACTCGCTCACCACGCACCTCGAGTCGAAGGCCGGCAAGAAGGGCGTCCGGGTCAAGATCACGACCAAGGGCGAAGGGAAGGATGAAGTCATCACCAGCATCAAGATCGCTGGCCGCAAGGGGAAGAAGAAGGCGGACGCCGAGTAATTCGCTTCCTTGCTGCCGGGCCGTGCGTTGAACGCCGCCCCTTCTTTATTGGGGCGGCGATGGTCGAACGGAGGGCCCTCCTCCGTTCCCCTCTTTCCGGTTATCTCCAGAATGTTATGGCCGGCGCGATACTTTATGCCTAGCATCTGGTTTAGAACTTCGTTCAAGCAGAACTCAGCGAGGGCAAGGCCGCCTCTGGCGCAGGACGGTGCGGGGCTCGTTTCCCCACCCGATTCGCGCAGTTTGGGCGACGCTGCGCCCCAGAGACTTTCGCCTGCGCCCCCCGCGCTCCGAGGTCGGCGAGGGGGGCAAGGGTCAACCGGCAGCAGGCCGGGACGCTACGTTGAAGAGCCTCAAGGAGCATCGCATGTTGAAGAAGTTGGTTGCCACGGGGATCGTCCTGCTCTTGGCGGGTAGCATTGCTCTGGCCGAAACGGTCCGGGGCATGCTCAACAAGATCGAAGACGACAAGATCACGGTCACCGTGCGCGAGAAGGGCAAGAAGGGCAAGGGCACGGAGAAGACCTTCGACCTCGCCAAGAAGGTCAAGCACAGCAAGATCAAGGGCAAGGACGAGTTCGAGGACTCCTCGATGAAGGCCCTCAAGGCGACCCTCGAGGAGAACAAGAAGGGCACCTTCGTCATCCTCGAGGTCGAAGACGGCAAGGTCACCGAGATCAAGCACGGCGCGTTCAAGAAGCGGAAGAAGAAGGAGCCGACCGAAACCGAGACCGAGAAAAAGAAGAAGTCGAAGGACGACTGAGCGGTCCCCCGCTCCGCCCACTCTCACCTCTCCCGGGCGCCCCGCGATCTTCGCCGGGCGCCCTTTTTTCGTCACCTCTCCTGCCGCGCCAGCTCCTCCTGCTTCGCCGCCCACTCCTCCACCCCGCTCCGCGTCGGGAACAGCAGCAGCAAGAACACCAGCAGCCCCAGCGCCAGTCCCAGGCTCAGCGGCTGGCCCTCCAGCAGGTAGAACACGAGTTGGGCGAACGCCGCGCCTTCCAGCAGGGCCGCCCGGACCAGCAGGAGCGGGAAGTACGCCGCGAAGGCCTCCACCCTGGCCTCCGGCGTGCCCAGCCTTCCCCGGACGCGCTTGCGCCAGGCCGTCGCCATCGGGACGGGAATGAACCAGGCCATCAGCACGTTCACCACTGCGAGGCCCGCGCCAAGGTAGGTGAGCAGGATCAGCGGCGGCGCCGGCCCTCCCGCCAGAGCGGCGGGGCCGAGCGCGAAGGCGACACCCGCGAACGTGGCGACGGCCACGCAAAGAGCGCCGTGGACGATGCGCATCGCAAACAGGCGATTGTCCAGCAGGTCGTTCATGGAGAGGGCCCCGACGCGCCTCACTCGTCCGCGACGACTTCCACCTTCACCTCCGCCACCACCGGCCCGCTCGCCTCGACCAGCGTCGCCCGCACGATCAGCGGGGCGTTGAACGGCCCCAGCGGCCCAGGCCCGAAGCGCAGCGTCAGCGACCCCTCGCTCCGGTCGGCCGGCACCACGATCGGCTCGGCGCGGAGGCCGCGGACGTGCCCCGACTGCACCAGCTCCACCTTCACCGGCCCGACGAGCCCCTTGCTGCGGCGCACGGTCACCGCTAGCCGCACCGACGCGCCCGGCTTCGCGCTCAGCGAGGTCGCGCCCGCCTCCAGGCCGAGGCGGCCCGTCTCGACCACGGCGATCATCTGGTCCTTCTGCTCCGTCGAGGTGGCGCTGACCACGTGCTCGACGCCGCCTTCCTTGATGGTGCCGACGAGCATGATGCAGGCGCGCGAGGTGCGGCCCGTCTCCATCCACGGCGGCAGGTCCACCGGGTACTCGAGCTCGCTGGCGCCGGCCGGGACGGTCAGCACGGGCCCCGTCACCCCTTGCAGGTGACGCGCCTGCCGGTCGGCGAGGCGCACTTCCAGTGGGCCGGTGAAGCCGCCACGGTCGATTTTGTACTTCTTGCGGAAGCGCGAGCCGCGCGGCGCCAGCCTCAGGTCGTAACTGCCCACCACCTTGAACGGCGCCACCAGGGCCACGGCGAGCAGGGCGCTGTCTGTCGCGGCCACCCCCGGCGCGGCCGGCAGCGTCGCCGTCTGGGCGACCTCGCGACCGGCGACGAGCGCCGTGCCGCGAATGGTCACCCGCACGGCCCTGATCGGGGCGTCGGGCGCGGCGGTGAACGTCAGATCGACCGCTGCCTGCCCGGGGGCCAAAATGAGCGGGGCAACCTCGACGCCCTTAGGCAATCCCTCGATGGTGAGGCGAATCGCCCCGTTGAAGCCGCCCTCGCGCTGGGCCGTCACGCGGAGGCGAACTTGTCCGCGCGGGGCGGGCTTTTTCGCCTTGGCGTTTTTGGGCTGGTCGGCGAGCCGGGGCAGCGTCAGCGCATCCTGGGCAAAGTGCAGCCGGAAGCCGGGCGCGGGCGGCGCCAGGCGCAGCCGGTAGGCGAACGCGGGCCCGCCGCGCGTGCGGAAGCGGTCCCGGACGGCGACGCAGTACGTGCCCTCGGCGGGCGCCGTGAAGGTCAGCGTTGGGTCGAGTTGAGTGCCCGCGGCCTCCGCCCGCGCGACCACCTTGCCCGCGGCGTCGGAAACCTCGAGCACGCCCAGGAGCGGCGAGCCGAGCGAGCGCGCCCGCAAGTCCAGTACCAGCACCTCGCCGCGCCTGGCGCCGAACTTCCAGCAATCGCCGTCGCCGGGCGTGGCGATGCGGCCATTGAGCATGGCCGGGGCGGTCACGAGCGATGCCTCCGCCGGCCCTTTCGGCTCGGCGTTGAGGTGCTCAGGCAGGTCGTCGAGGTCGAGCAAGACCGCGTTGGAGCGGTCGGCGCCGATCGGGAATCGCTGCAGATGAGCGCCCGCCGTCGCGGGCAGGGCCACCTCGACGGGCTCGCGGGGCGTGCCGGGCCCGCTGAGGTGGAAGCGCCCCTTGGTGCCGCGCCGCGCCCCCAGCGGAAACGCGCGCTCGACGTAGGGGCCGGCGGTCAGGGTGAGGCGATACACGTAGTTCGGCCCGCCGCGCCGGTCGGTGTCGTGGATGCGCACCTGATATTTGCCATCCGCCGGGGCGGTGAAGTGCAGCAGCGAGTCGGTGCCGAAACGATCGTCGTTCTCGGCGAGGAGCCGGCCATCGGGCCCGCGGACTTCGAGGCGCGAGTCGAGCGGCGAGCCGAGGCGGGCGGCGTGGACCTCCGCCGAGATCGTCTGGCCCTTGCGGAGCGCCACGGCCCAGGCATCGACGTTCTCGCGAGGGAAGATTCGGCCGTTGATCGTCACGGGGAGCTTGACGTCCACCGCCCGGGGCGGGCCGTCCACCTCGTTCTCGACGATCTCGGGGAGCTCGCCGACCATGAAGCCCAGCCCCGAGGACGCGCCTTCCGACGTCCACAGGCGAGCGCGGCGCAGGCCCGGAGTGGCGTCGGCGCGGACGGTCACCTCGCCTTCCATGTCTTGCGGATAGTCCTCCTGCCGCTGCGAGTCGGGCAGGGGCAGCAGCGGGCCCTCGAACCAGAGCGTGGGGGCGCGCTTCAGCTGCTTGCTCGCGCTGACGCCGGGGCCGAGCAGCTCCCAGTTGCAAGCATTGTGCAGGAACAGCCCGCCGACGCGCACCTTCACCGTCTGCCCGCGCTGCGCGCCGGCGGGGAATACGTAGGAGGCGACGGGCGGGCCCGCGTGGAGGGGGGCGCGAAACGCAAGCAAGAGGCCGAGTGCAATCGCGAGGCGGTGCGGCATGGCGGTTTCTCCGTTTCCGGCGCCCGAGTCGGCGCCCCTCTCACGAGAGCAGCAACTCCAGGTCCTCGCGCGTGAGGTTGCGGACGAGGCCGTTGTCGGCGTTGATGATGGCGTCGGCCAGGTCGCGCTTGCTGCGCTGCAGCTCCAAGATCTTCTCCTCGACGGTGCCGCGCGCGATCAATCGGTAAGCGAAGACGGGCCTCTCCTGGCCGATGCGGTGCGTCCGGTCGATGGCCTGGGCCTCGACGGCCGGGTTCCACCACGGGTCGAGCAAGAACACGTAGCTGGCCGCCGTCAGGTTCAGCCCGAGCCCGCCCGCCTTGAGGCTGATCAGGAACAACTTGCACGCGGGGTCGGTCTGGAAGTGCTCGACGCGCGCCTGCCGGTCGCGCGTTTGCCCATCCAGGTACTCGTAGACCAGCCCCGCCTCGTCGAGCCGGTCGCGAACGATGTGGAGCATCTGGACGAATTGCGAGAACACCAAAACCTTGTGCCCTTCCGCGATCAGCTCCTCCAGTTGCGGCAGCAGCGCTTCGAGCTTGGCGCTGCTCTCGGCCTTCTTCTTGGGGTCGATCAGCCCGGGGTGGCAGGCAGCCTGGCGCAGGCGCAGCAGCGCCTCCAGGATCGACATCGTCGCGCGCTGCATGCCCTCGCGTTCGACGCGCTGCAACAGCGACAGGCGGTAGTGATTGCGCAGTTCGTCGTAGCGCTTGCGCTGGACGTCCTCCAGTTCGCAGTAGATGGTCTGTTCGGTCTTGGCGGGGAGGTCCTTGGCCACCTGCTCCTTGGTGCGGCGCAGGATGAAAGGCCGCAGGGCCCGCGCCAGCAGCTCGCGCGTCTCGGGCTCGGGAGTGCGCCCGGCGGTGAGCTGGAAGACCGAGGCGCTGCCCAGCATGCCGGGGTTGAGGAACTCGAACAGGCTCCACAGCTCGCCGAGGTGGTTCTCCACCGGCGTCCCGCTCATCGCCAGGCGATGCGTGCCGCGCAGCAGCCGCGCCGCCTTGGCCGACTCGCTGCTGGCGTTCTTGATCGACTGCGCCTCGTCGAGGATGCAGTAGTCGAACGCAACGTCCTTCAGGAAGTGGACGTCGCGACGCAGCGTCCCGTAGGTGGTCAGCACCACGTCCGCGTCGGCGAACGCCGTCGCGTCGCGCGCCCGCTCCGAGCCGGTCTGGTCGAGGACGCGGAGCTGAGGGGCGAAGCGCGTGGCCTCCTGCTTCCAGTTGAAGATCAGCGAGCGCGGGACGACGACCAGCGAGGGGCCAGGGCGCGCCTCCTCGGGGCCTGCCCGGAGGGCGCGGCGCGTTTCGAGGAGGGCGAGCACCTGGACCGTCTTGCCCAGGCCCATGTCGTCGGCGAGGCAGCCGCCGAAGCCGAAGCGCTGGAGGAAAAGCAGCCAGCCCAGGCCGTCGCGCTGGTAGCCGCGCAACTCGCCGGTGAACCCGGGCGGCGCGTCGGCGGCCTCGATGCCCGCGAAGGAGCGCAGCTCGTCGCGCACCTTGGTGAAGACGGCGTCGCAGGTGGCCTCGGGCTGGGCGGCGAGGAGGGCGTCGAGCAAGCCGGCCTGGGTGCGCTTGAAGCGCAGCGTGTCGCCGTCCTTCTCGCCCAGCGAAGCCAGGGTGCCGTACTTCCGCAGCCACTCCTCGGGCAACATGCCCAGCGTCCCGTCGTCGAGCGTGACGTAGCCGTCGCCGCGGCGCAGGGCGGCGAGCAACTCGGGCAGGCTGGCGGAGCGGCCCTCGAAATCGACCTTCCCGTGCAGCTCGAACCAGTCTATGTTGCTGGTGACTTCGATCTGGAAGTTGCCGGGCTTGCGGTAGAGCTTGCCCTCGGCCTCCACGTGCCAGCCTTCCGCGAGGAGAGTGCGCACGACGCCCGCCAGGTATTTCGTGGTCAGCTCGAGCGTGCGCCCCTGCCCGTAGTAGCTGTAGCTCTGTTTGAAGCGCAGCGCCAGCAGGCGCTCCAGCGCGGCGGACTCGGCCTCGGGGGCCCGGCGCACCAGCAGGCGGCGGCCCGGCACGAAGAGGTGCCAGCCCGGCGCCTTGGCGGCGACCACCTCGCCCTCGTACTCGAACGAGAGCTCTCCATGCAGCACGCGCCGGCCGTAATGGGGCTGAGGCGGGGGCTTGACGAGCAGGCGCGGCTTGGGCGCCACCGTCACCTCCTGGACGCGCAACTCCTCCGGGAAGTCGAGGTTCGGCAAGCGCGGCAGCTTGAACAGGTCGGCGAGGAACGCATCGACCTCCTCGGCGCGCACCGCGAACGCATCGTGGCGGCGGAACGTCGCGATCCAATCGAAGGCGCCGGCGACGCGAAGCGAGCCGACCCGATCGGGCCAGAACACCAGCCCCGCCGCGAGCAGCATCAGCGGCTCGGAGAGGGGAACGCGCTCCTCCCCGCGGCGCAGCTCGGCCGTCAGGCGATAGCCGTCCTCGGCGGGGCGCGCACACAACCAGAAGTCCCAGGCCCCGCCCTCGTCCCAGCGGAGCACGGTCATTTCGGACGCATGGGGCCGCTGCAGCAGACAGCGGCCGGTGCGGCAGATCACCGGCAGGAGGACGTCGATCAGCGCTTGCGGAAACGCGTAGCGCGTCTCGGTGAAGTCGTAGGGCGAGCCGCCCCCGAAAGCGGAACTGATGCCCCCCGCGCCCTCGAGGGTGGTCAGGATTTGCCGGTCCGCCAGGTCGGGCAGGTGGGAGAGCTGCGCCAGCGAGAGGCGATGCGCCACCGGCTCCGAGACCTCCCCGTCGGCGTTGCGGTGCCGCACGCCGACGTCGAGGACCAGCCCGCTCGTGGGGGCGACGGCCAGATCGATGACGTAGACGATCTCGTTCTCGGCGGGCCAGGCCGCGGGGGCTCGGACGCTGGGCCCCCGGGTCAGGTCGCGCTGGAGTTGCGCGAAACCTTCCTTCCACGAGGGCGTGCGCGGCTTGCGGACGACGGGGTGGCCCTTTTTCGCCTGCTCCTTCTTCGCCGCTGCCTTCTTGGGCCTCGACACCACGTCCACCCTCTCGTCGTGCTCGTAGCGCCGGGCCTCCGCCTCGTCCGCGTCGAGATGGTCCTGGGCGACGGCCATGAGGATGGTTGCCCACACGTGCTGGCAAGGCTTGTGGTCTTTTTGGTAGGCCGCGCAGGTACAACTGCCCTTGAGCGCGCTCGGTGCCAGGGACAGGCACACCACGCCCCGCGGGGGCCCGCTCACCGAGGCCCGCACCCGGCGAGGCCCGCCGGCCAGGATCGTCACCTTGTTGCGGATGAAGAGCTTCTCGCCACGCATCCTGGTCTCTGGGCCTACCTGCTCCTCGAGTTTGCTGCTCAGCGCCATCCCGTTGTCCCTCGTGTTCCGATCTCCTCGTCGATTGCACCACGTAAGCGCGGAGATCGCAAGGGGCCCCCCTGCGATCCACGTGGCCGCGCCGCGAAGCGGCGCGCGGGGCCGCCGGCGCGCTCCGCGTCGCGGCCCCATGCTGCGGGCCAGCGCCCTCTTGCTTCCTCCTCCGCTCGCGATACAACGCTTCTGGTCCCGCCAGGCGGGCCGCCCAGGAGGTCAGGTCTAGCTTGGGTGCTTTGCACCGGGATGGCGTTGCGCCATCCGAGCGTCTGGTCCCTCATGCGTCACAGGGAAGGCTGTTTCAGCCCCGCTATCGGGAAGACTTCCCCCCGGCGGACGGTGGCCTGGAACAACCTCGCCAGTCGCGGTCCCACCGTCTGCCGGGGGGAAGTCTTCCCGGCGTGGCCGTGAGCCCTCCGCGCCCCAGGTCACGTAGTAGAGGCCTCCTGAATTCGACCGGCCGCCTGGACTGTCCAGGCGGCCGGCCCTCCTTCCGAATCAACGCTGGCTCTGGCTGGAGGCTGCGATGGGCAGACAGCGAGGGACAGACGACACCTTCCGGGGACGGGGAGGCCAGTTGGCCGTCATGGCCGAGGTATTGTACCGCCTCTGCAACGCCGCCATTCCCGAGGTGGACGTGGGCACCGACGTGTTCGCCTTTCTCGACCACCGGGTAGACGTCGCGCGAATCCAGGTCAAGACGGCGCGAGGAGCGCGCTACGAGAACGAGGAGGGCTACAGCGCCCGGTTCGACGTACCCATGCGCCAGCTCGAACGCACCGATGGCCTTCCGCTCTACTACGCCCTGGCGGTCCGCCTCGAGGGCCGCTGGGCCGACTTCCTCGTCATCGGCCGAGAGCAGTTGGACAACTTGTGGAACGGTCCTCAGCGGTTTGGGACGGAGAACCACCGGACGGGCGACCTTGCCCTGACCGTCCAATTCCGGCCCGGAAACGTCCGCTGCGGCGAGGTGGACCTGACCCCCTATCGCAACGCCTGGGACCAACTGCCCCCACTTCAGCCGCTGCCCGTCCTCGCGACGCAACCGGGCGAGGAGGCTGCCCCTCCGGGCGAACCTGCGCCTCCTCAAACTTGAGCGAGGACCGCAGGCGGCACCACGAAAAGTGTCTGACTGGTTTCCGCATCGACCGCTTCGTAGCCGAGCTCGTGCAGGTCGGCTTCGTGCAGGCCGCTCAGCCTGGGAAGGACCTCGTCCACCAGATCGCGCACGTCCCCGCGCGTCTGGCGGAAATCGTTCCAGGTGGCGAGGTCGATGAAGGCGTGCGCAAGGACGACCGCCCTGGGAAAGGCCGACTCGATCAGGGCGCGACTCAACGGGTGCAGGGCGAACGTCAGGCCGGTCGCCTGGCGGCCGAGCTGGACCACAAGCGGCCCCAGAGGCCCTTCCGAGGCCTGGCCCGGCACCTCCTGCACCTCCCACGCCGCGTTCCCCATCCGCTCCTTCATTTCCTCGGCAAACATCTGCGCCTCGGCATAGGTGTTCCAGACGTGCAGCCAGCGCCGGTTGGTGCTCGGCTCGGCCACGCGCGGCAGCTTGCCGAGATCTTTGCCCATCTGACGGAGCAGCCGGGCGTAGGCCTGAAATTCGCCGTCCTTCGTCCCGCCCGGGCGCAAGACTGTATAGCCCATGACAACCTCCTGGGGTTGGCCGCCTCGTCGACCTGCTCGGTCATTGTAACTGAGGCCGTCGTCCAATGCTGGACTTTTCGAGCGCGGCGTTGGCTTCCGAGGGGCCTCGAAGCGCACGCGTTCGCCCCTTGCCGCTTCCTGGCCTCGCGATAGAACGCTTGTGGCTCCGCTCTGGGGGCCAATCAGGAGGTCAGGTCTAGCTTGGGTGCTTTGCACCGGGATGGCGATGCGCCATCCGAGCGTCTGGTCTGTCATGCCTCGCGAGGAAGGCTGTTTCAGCCCCGCTATCGGGTGGGAGGTCACCCGCCACCGGTTGGGCTGGAGCAACCCCGCCGAT
>JBBSEZ010000390.1:0-9500 GCA_038239195.1 Gemmatales bacterium | reverse complement strand
TGAGTGTGGGTGACTTTGCCACCCACACTCAACTTGGGCTCGCCGCTTGCGGCTTAGCGTGGCGTCCCGACACCGAGCCCGATCAGCGAGCCCCGTTCCAGTAGGACGGCGCGGTGTAGTAGGGGTTGGCCATCATGTTGGGGACGTAATAGCCCATGCCGGGGACGTAGGAGGCGGCCCCGGGAGCATACCCGGCGCCCCGGGCCTGGCTCCGATAGTTAGTCGGCTGGACGCTGGTGGTCGCCGGCAGCGGGGCGGGCGCGACGTGGGGCATCTGCATCGGCTCGCTCGTGACGCCTTCGCCCTCGCCCTCGCCTTCGGAGGGGCCGGCCGAGACCGGATAGCTGGGGCTCGCGCCCATGTTCATGCTGCCGCCGAAATAGGCCATGCCATCGGGCGCGTTGCAGGAACCGTTCGCACAGCAGGGGCCGCCCGTCGGGATACCGCCGTAGTTGATCGTGCCGGGGGCGCAGCCGGGGCTGCCGATGGGCAGGAAACCATCGCAGCAAATGCTGCCGCTGGCGACCGGGCTGAAGGCGTTGTACTGGCGGACGCAGAAGGTCGCGCAACTGTTGCAGCACCTGCCGCATCGCCGCCGGATGCACAGTCCGAAGGTCTTGCCGGCGAAGGCGGGCGTCGCGCAGGTGCTCAGCGCGAGCAGGGCGAGGAGGAGCTTCTTCATGGCGGTGCCTGTTCCTAGCAGTGCCGGGGCGGCGGGCCGGCCACCATCCTGATGACCTCCGTGCGCCCGTGTGTCCCTTTCTTTATCGCCCTGCCAGGGGGCACGTGTCGGAAAACATCGGCCCTTTTCGGCCCGGGGGGCGAGGGCCGAGGCCGCAAGACGCGCAGATCGGGGCGCCTTGCTAGAAGAGGTCAGGCCCTCCCCACCTCGGGCACAAAATGAGTCGGGTGTCGGGAAAAAGCTCAAGTCGCCAGGGCGTCGAGATCGAGGCCCGCCCATTGCCGGAGCCGCCACTTCTCGACGGCGACCGCCGCCATCGCGGCGTTGTCGGTACACAGCGCCAGGGGCGGGACGAACAGCTCCGCCCCCAGCTCGCGGGCCATGACTTCCAGCGCCGCGCGCAGGCACTTGTTGGCGGCGACCCCGCCCCCCACGGCGAGGCGCCGGGCGCCGGTGCGCTCGAGCGCCTGGCGCGCCTTGCCGACCAGCACGTCCACGGCGGCTTGCTGGAAGCTGGCGGCGAGGTTGGCGCGGAGTTGCCCGGGCGGGGGCGGGGCGGGGCGGGGCTTGCCCTGCCCGGCGAGGGCGTACAACACCGCCGTTTTGAGCCCGGAAAAGCTGAAATCGAGGCGCTCGTCGCGCAACAGCGAGCGCGGGAACTTGAACGCGGTCGGGTCGCCAGAGACCGCCTCGCGCTCGACGGCGGGCCCGCCGGGGAACCCCAGGCCGAGCAGGCTGGCCACCTTGTCGAAGGCCTCGCCAGCCGCATCGTCGAGGGTGGCGCCGAGTTTCTCGAACTGGAGGGGCGTGACGCAGTGGAAGAGGCTGGTGTGCCCGCCGCTGACGACGAGCCCGACGCAGGGGAAGACGTCGCGCCCGGCGGCGAGGCGGCAGGCGTAGACGTGGCCCTCGACGTGATTGACGCCGACGAGGGGCACGCCGAGGGCGAGGGCGAGCATCTTGGCGGTGCTGACGCCCACGAGGAGGGCCCCGACCAGGCCGGGCGTGTTGTGGACGGCGACGCACTGGACCTCGTCGAGTCGGAGGTTGGCGTTGCGCAGCGCCTCGTCGATGACGGGGAGGAGGCGCTGGAGATGAGCGCGGGCGGCGACCTCGGGAACGACCCCGCCGAAGCGGGCGTGCAGGTCGGTCTGCGAGGCGATGACGCTGGAGAGGACGCGCGGCTCGTCGGTGAAGACGGCGGCGGCCGTCTCGTCGCAGGAGGTCTCGATGCCGAGGAAGTGGGTGGGCATGGGGCACTCTTTCGCGCGGGGGGGAGGCGGCGAGACGGGGCGGCTACGCCTCCTCCCCGCCGAGGTACATCGCGGCGAGGCGCGGGAGGTGCTTGCGCATCGCCGCGTTGTTGTCGAAGTCCCAGTTCCTGCCCTTCAATTTCCCCTGCTTGCGGGAGCTCATCGACTTGCGGAGCTTCTCGAATTCTTCCTCGGGGCGCCCCGACCTTTGCCATGCCTGCCAGGCGACCCCGTAGATCTCGGCCTCGTACTCCTCGCTGGGATCGACCACGTCCGCGAGGCTGTCGGGGCCCGCGAGGGCCGCCTCGTACACCGTCTTGCCCATGCCGACGAGCCAGCAGCGGAAGTAGTAGAACCCGTCGTCGGAGGCCCCCCCGTTGATGAGGTAGGCCGCGCCCCAGTGGTTCACGGTGTAGAGCGCGTCGGTCAGCTCGCCGAAGCGGCGGTCGAAGCGCACCATGTCGAGGGACGGCAGCGACGAGATCGTCTTGACGAGGGACCTGTACCATTCCCTCGAGTCGGCGCCGTGGGGGCAGCAGAAGGCGATGACGTCCCAGAAACGTTTCAAGTCCACGGCAAGGCCCCGCAAGGCCGCTTGCGGCAAAGAAAGCCCCGCTTGCGGCTTGACGGGGCGCTGCGATCGCGCGGCTCGTCGTTCTCTTATCCCTTCGCCGGCAAGCGTTCTTTCGTTGCCGCCCTGGCCACGGGCCTCGGTTCGGCCTGGGCGTCGGGCTCGACCCAGCGCTTGCTCTGCCGGAAGAACGCCAGCGGGTTGTCGTACACCACCTTCTGGATGGCCGCCTCGCCGTGGCCGCGGCGGCGCATTTCGAGCACCAGTTCGGGCACGGCGAGCGGGTCGGACTTGCCCCAGTCGCCCGCCGAATTGGCCATGATGCGGTCGGTGCCGACCATTTCGAGGATGTCGCATGCGCGGGCGGGGGTGCATTTCGTGGTCGGGTAGAGCGTCATCCCGCACCAGAAGCCGTTGTCCAGCGCGAAGCGGACGGTGTGCTCCTCGACGTGATCGACGCACACCCGTTCGGGCTGGATGCGGGAGTCGTTGCGGAGCATGTCCACGATCATGCGCGTGCCCTTGTACTTGTCCTCGAGGTGGGGGGTGTGGATGAGGACGAGCTCGTCGGTGCGGGCGGCGAGGTCGAGGTGCTCCTGGAAGATGGTGGCCTCGTTGCGGGTGTTCTTGTTCAGGCCGATCTCGCCGATGCCGAGGACGTTGGGCTTGTCGAGGAACTCGGGGATGATAGCGATGACCTCGCGCGAGAGCTTGACGTTCTCGGCCTCCTTGGCGTTGATGCAGAGCCAGGAATAGTGGCGGATGCCGAACAGGGCGGCGCGTTTGGGCTCGACCTCGGTGAGGTGATGGAAGTAGTCGCGGAAGCCCTCGGCGGAGCCGCGGTCGAAGCCGGCCCAGAAGGCGGGCTCGGAGACGGCGACGCAGCCGCACCGGGCCATGCGGTGGTAGTCGTCGGTGACGCGGGAGATCATGTGGATGTGGGGGTCAACGTAGTTCATGGCCGCTATAACCTCAGATGGTGCATTATCTTGGAGAGCCTTGCCGTCCGGCGGGCCGGCCGGGTTGAGCGGGGGCGTGAGGTCGATACTTTCGGTTCCTCTCACCCCTTGCACGCCCCCTGAACGAATCCTTCACCTTCCTTGAAGATACCACGATGGCGTGCGGCAAGATACCTTCCGCCTGCCACCGGCCGACCTTTCTTGCCGGGGTGAGGCCGGCAGGGAAAGTCAAAGGAATGGTGAAGGAGCAAGCCAGCATCTGGGACTCGTCGCGCCATGGGGGGGCCCGCTAGCTGGTCACGAACCTGGCGCGACAAGCTCTCGGATCGGCTGTGGCGTTACGCTCCACGACGCTTCGTAGGTCGATTCGAGGGGGACGTTGACGTACCACCTCGGCGCGAGGAACAGCGCCGCGTCCGGGAGCGGGCCCCCCACGGCGACCGGATCGACGTTGGCCGTCAACGGCTCCCCAGCGTCGTACCCGGAGACCGTGAGGGGCTTGTCCGGAGGTCGGGCCTCAAACGGCTCGCCCACCAACTCGTCCCAGATGACTCGGTGGATGCCTTCCGGGTCGCGCGGGGTGGGCGGGAACAGATCGACCACCACGAGGTTGATGCCATTGCGGAGGAAGTCGATGGCCTTGGTGGTGAACGAGCGAATCGCGTGCTTGCTGTCCTTGTTCCCCGGCGAGACGACCTCGATCATGGCCACGACGTGGCCGAGCGGATGGCGGACGGCGATGCGGTTGGCCTTTCGAGCGTAGGCCGCCCGGTCCATCGCAGCGCTCGCGATTTGCCGGGCACGGGGGGGGACGTCGGCGATGAATAACCCGCCCGACGGCGAGGCCGATGGCCCCCGCAGCTCCAGGGCGATCACGTCCGGCTCGGGCCCGCTCACCCTCTGGTCGGCCATCGCGAAGTAGCCTGCCGGGAGCACACCGCGGTTCAACGCGTTGCGGACCTCGATCGTCCACCCCTGGTGAAAGTCGTGAAACGTCCCGGAATCGACGCGGCCCCAGTCGTGAATCGGCATGGCGTGTTCCTCCAGGGCCATTTTACCACGCGGGGGCCTCCCGGGTCGAACGATCTGTCAGCGACCGCAGGAAGGCCTTCTGTCCGGTCTCGTCGGGAGGGTGGCCCGGCCGCAAGAGGGCAGGGCGTCCTTCCGGGGCCGTGCCGATCGTGTCCCCACGTGCCGCTGCTCAGGAAGCGACTGCGCCGCTTCGATTCCTTGATGACCAGCGACGCCCGCGCCTCCTCTGCTTAGAATGGCTTTCGTCCAACGGTGCCGAGGAATGACGGCACTGGCGCCTTCTCGTCCACTCGGTGTGAAGATGCCCCGAAAAAAGAAGCCGGACCGGGCCGAAAGCGTCGATCCGCCCGAGGGAGTGGTGCAACCACCGGGAGGCGAGTCGCTCGTTCCGTCGGAATCGTCGCTCCCGGGCCGCGGCGAAGAGGTTGACGCTCCCGCCGAGCCCACCCAAGAAGATGCCGAAGCGCGCAGCAAGCGAGCGTTCTTCGGGCGAAGCGGGCACCTGGCTGTGATGGCCGAATTTCTTCACCGCCGCATCAATGTCGCCATCCCCGAGGTAGACGTCGGAGACGACGTGCTCGTGGTGAAAGGAGTTGCCGTCGAGGTCACTCGTGTCCAGGTCAAGGGCGCCACCGCGCGGGAACAGCAGAACAGTTACTTCGCTCTCATCAACGTGCCAGAAGATCAACTCGCCGTCCCGCAGGACAACCCGCCCATCGTCTACGTTTTCCCCATCCGACGCGGAGAGGGGAAGCAGGGCCGCTGGTCCGATTTCATCGTGATTCGCCGGGGCACTCTCTATGCTCGGTACGTCAACGAGCAGGCGGGCACGCTGCACGTCGATCCGAAGGGAAAGGCGTACGTACGATTTCGGATCGTGTTGACGAGCACCACGGCCCAGTCCGGGCCTGGGCAGGTCGATTTCCAGAACTACCGAGACGCCTGGCATCCCTGGCCGCCGCCTTGACTTGAAGGTGAGGAGGATGCCCCAAGCTCCGTCCAGAGGAGTGGCCTCACTGGGTAGCCAGGGTTGTCTCCCAAAGCGTAAGATTTGAAATCGGGTCAGCGACGCGGTAGCCCCCGAAGGCGTCGCATAACTTCTCGGGGGACAGTCCGGTCAAGAGGGTGGCCACGTGGTCGTAGATCGATCCCGAAGTGGCTTCGTCGTCGCCCTGCGTGTCCCTGCCGATGAAGATGGTCGGCAGACTGCGGGCCTGCGGAAAACGCTGACGGAGGAGCTTGAAACTCTTGGGATGCAGATTGTAGGTGTTCCCCTCGCTCTGCCGCCCGACAAGGATTTCGATGGGCCCTGGAGGATCGGCTGCCTCATCGGCTCGGGGGCGCAGGGGGCTGAGTTGGTACACCTCCCAGTTTCGGTTGTGGGTTTCCTTGCGAAGCCGCGCGGCAAACCGTTCGGCCGCTGCGCGGTCGTCCCAGACGTGAAGCCACTTGCGTCCGAACGAGTCTTCCACCCGAGGCTTGCCATCAGGATTGACCCCATCCTCCCGCAACAGTCGAACGTAGGGCTCGAACTCCGCCTGCTTCGTGCCCCCCGGGAGGCCGACAGCAAACACTGTGGTCGGGAGGCGGGCTCGGGCCGTTACCTCCTTGACGCCGGCCTCGAGGGCAGCGGCGGGGGAAGGAAACAGCCTGGCTCGGCCTCGATCGTCCTTGACGATCTCTCCGGGAAGGACCGCGGACGGCTCCCGGGTCGAGAACGCGACGTAGTATCCGGGCGCCTCTTTGAGGTCACCAGTTTCCGGGTCGGGCTGGGAGGGCCGCTCGATAGAGAACCAGAAATCCCGCCCATCGACCTGACGCTTTTCGGCCGGCATGGAACGTGCCTCAACGCCAAACGGGGAGGGCGAGCAGTGGGCTACCGGCATTATAGTCGGCTGTCCCAGATGGGGCGGCGTTTGGGCTCGACCTCGACTGTCGAGCTCCCCTGGCACGCAAAGGACTTACACCGCAGGGTTGGAGGTCAGCCTTTCCAGGCTGACTCTTCGCCCAATCAGGCGAGAAAGCCTGCCTTCCTTTCTTGCCGGCGTGAGGCCAGCAGGGACAGTCAAGGGGACGGTGAAGGAGCAATCCCTCATTGGGTGCTCGTCGCGCCACGGCGGGGCCCGCGAGCGGGTCACGAACCTGGCGCGAGGTCTCGGATCGGCTGCGGAGTTACGCTCCACGACGCTTCGCAGGTCGCTTCGAGGGGGACGTTGACGTACCACCCCGGCGCGAGGAACAGCGCCGCGTCCGGGAGGGCGTCGCTCACGGCGATCGGATCGACGTAGGCCGTCAACGCCCCCCCGGCGTCATACCCGGCGACCGTGAGGGGCTTGTTCGGCGGTCGGGCCTCGAACGGCTCGCCCACCAGTTCGTCCCAGATGACCTGGTGGGTGCCTCCGGGATCGCGCGGCGTGGGCGGGAACTGATCGAGACGTGCCGGGCGTCCTTCCGGGCCGGTGCCAACTGTGCGGCCGAGGGGAAGAGGACGGCGGCCGCGGGCTTGGCGCTCCTCGCACGGCACCGAAGAAGCCCGGCCACCCGACGACGCTGACGACAGGCGAGCGACCGCCAGGAAGGCCCCCATTCCGACGATACCGCCATCGGCGCTGGTGCGACTGTAGGAACGGCCCCAGATGAAGGGCGTCGTGGACGACGGCTGCATTTCCTACCTCTGACCGTTGACTTCTCCGGTTCTCGCCGCCGAGCCCGTCCCGGTCGGTGGCTTCTCGGACCTCCGTTGGACAAATTGCGCCCCAAGCTGCCTGGCCAGGTGGGCAACACTGGGGCCTTGCATGAGGACCATGACGGGCACCTCGACCTTGAGGTCGCGCTCGAGGCGGATGCTCAACTCGACCGCCATGAGCGAGTCCATGCCCATCAACGTCAGCGACTTCCCCGTCTCCACCCGTTCCACGCTCGTGCCGAGGACGCCCCCCACGTGGTCTGCCACCCGGGCCTGAAAGAGCTCGGGCCATTGTTCCGCGGGATGGGAGTTGAGGAGCTGGTTGAAGTCGCTGCGGCCGCGCTCTCCGCTTTGCTCGGCCGGGCCATCCGCCAGGAGATCGGACCAGACGGGGCTGCGCATCCGCGGCCGGGAGCGCGCCATTTGTTGCCAATCCACGTCCATGACGCCGACGCGCTGGGCGTCCGTCTGGATGAGGTGCCCCAACATTTGGAGGGCGCGGTGGGGCGCCAGCCCTACCGCACCACCCCGGGCCAGGCGTTGCTCGAGCTCCTCGCGTTCGGCCACGTGGCCGACTTCCCCGATCACTCCCCAGTTGACCGCCAGGGCGGGGAGCCCGCGCCGGCGCCGATAGAGCGCCAGCGCATCGAGAAAGGCGTTCCCCGCGGCATAATTGCCCTGTCCGGGACTGCCGAGCATCGAGGCAACCGAAGAGAAGAGAATGAAGTGTTCGAGGGGGTCCTGTAAGGTGAGCCGGTGCAGGTTCCATGCGCCGACCATCTTCGGGGCCAACGCCCGCCCGAACCTCTCCCGGTCGAGGTTGAAGATGCTGCTGTCGTCGAGCACCATCGCCGAATGGATCACCCCGCGCAGCGGAGGAAGTTGTTCGCGGACCGTGGAGAGAAACCCCGCCAGCGCGGCGGCATCGGTCACGTCGAGGGCGGCGATCCGGGCCTGGCCACCGGCTTCTTCGATGGCGGCCCGCGTTCCCCGCGCGCCCGGGCTGGCTTCTCCGCGGCGCCCGACCAGCAGCAGATGCCGGGCACCGCGCTCGACAAGCCAGCGAGCACAGGCGGGCCCAAAGCCGCCCAGTCCGCCGGTTATCAGGTAGGTGGCGTCGTCCCGGAAGCGGACTGTCCCCAGGAGGGGCGGCAGCACGGCCGGCGCCGGCTCGTCCAGGGCGATCACCACCTTGCCGACGTGCTGCGAGCGCTGCACGTGCTGGAAGGCGGCGGCCGCATCCCCAACGCCGAAGGCCCGGTGGGGCAGTGGAGCCAGGATGCCTCGCTCGAACAGCATCATCAACTCGTCGAGCAGGGATCGGACGAGCCCCGGCCGACGAACGCCGAGTTGATCCACGTCCACGCTGAAATACGAGAGGTTCTTGAGAAACGGCCGCAGGCCCAGCGGTCGGTCCTCCAGAAAATCGCGTTTGCCGATTTCGAGGAAGCGGCCGAAGGGCCTCAGCAAGGCGAGGCTCCGTTCCATGACTTCGCCCGTCACGGAGTTGAGCACCACGTCCACGCCCTGGCCCCCGGTGGCGGCACGCACTTCGTCGGCGAACGCCAGCGAACGGCTATCGAAGACGTGGGGGACACCGAGGGCACGCAAGTAATGCCGTTTTTCCGGCGTGCCGGCAGTGGCGAACAGTTCGCCGCCCAGGTGGCGAACGATTTGCACGGCCGCCAGTCCCACGCCCCCCGCCGCGCCGTGGAGGAGCACGCGCTCGCCCGGGGCGAGTTGAGCCAGGTGGACCAGGCTGTACCAGGCGGTCAGGAACACGGAAAGCACGGTGGCCGCCTCTTCATGGCTCCACCGGGCCGGCAGGCGCCGGGCCCTCTCCGCCTGGGCGAGCACGAAGCGGGAGAAGGCATTCGGCGCCAGGGCAACCACCCGGTCGCCGGCCCGCCACTCGGTCACGCCTTCTCCGACCGACCGGACGATCCCGGCGCATTCCAACCCGAGCGTCGCGCCTCCCGGACTGCTTTCGTAAAGGTCGCCCGGAATCAAGTCGAGGGCCAGCAGGACGTCGCGGAAGTTCAGGCCTGCGGCACGCACCTCGATCTCGATCTGGCCGGGCCCGGGGGGCGTACGCGGCACCTCGCGGAGTCGGAGCTGGTCCAGCCCCTTGCGCCGCGGGGCCTCGAGCCGGAAAGAGGAAGGCTTCGTGCTCCGCCCCTTTGCCGTCGGTTGGCGAGGCACTTCCAGCGGTGCCTGCCGGAGGCGCCGGACGAAGCGGTCGGGGCCGCACAACAGTACCTCGGGCTCCCCGTCGTCGGCGTGGAGCTCCTCGAATAACGCGGTCAGCTCTTCGTCT
>JBBSEZ010000389.1:0-9511 GCA_038239195.1 Gemmatales bacterium | reverse complement strand
GGTCCTCCACCAGGTCGGCGTAGAGGCGCGCGATGGTCAGGTCGGCCTTGGCCAGGATCATCTGGGCGTTGTCCAGCGCCGTGGCCCAGAACGGCCAGCGCTCGTACATCGCCTGGAGCGTCGCCAGCCCCTCGGGCTCGGCCCGCACCAGTTCCTCCATCGCGCTGCCCAGCCCATACCAGCCCGGCAGCGTGTGCCGGCTCTGCATCCAACTGAAGACCCAGGGGATGGCCCGCAGGTCGTTGATCCCGGTTGCCGCACCGCGCCGCGCCGGCCGCGAGCCGATCTTGAGGCGCGAAATCTCTGCCTGCGGCGTGGCCTGCTCGAAGTAGGTCAAAAACTCGGTGTCCTCGTAGACCAGCGCCCGGTAGTGCCGCCGCGCCGACGCCGCCAGTCCGTCCAGGACGCGCTCCCAGTGCGCTCGAACAGGCTCGGGAGGTTGAGGCGCTCAAGGAAGACGCGGACCGCCCAGTGGGCCTGCTCGCGTTCCAGATCGCGCAAGAGGTAAGGCACGACCGGCACTCCCAGGGAGATGATCGCCTGGGAGGCCGGGTGATTCACCATCGCGGTGGTCGATGAGAGGAATGCCGTCTCGGCCTTCCACTGCTCGGCGAGGGCCGCAAACTGTTCGGCCAGACGGGCAGGTTCCGCGGTGTTGATGAGGGGCGTCAAAGCTCGTGCCACTTTACGTTGCGGGAGGTTGCGGGCGCCGTCCGACACCGCTTCACAGGCCCACAACGCGAAGCAGATTGCCAGCGGCAGGAAGCAGCACTGTTACCCCGGGTCTGGGGGCTCAGGCTGGGGTGGGCCGATCATGGTAGTACGCGGGTTCATCTGTGGGACAGGCCTCATGGCCCCTTGCGGCTCGAACCAAGCAACATTAATATCCTCCAGGCGGCCCCTCTGGTTTTTGGGGTCGAGGTACTCGTAGTTCGTACTACCGGGCTTGCAACGACCCCAATACTTCCCACTTGTCGTGTTGTAGTAGTAGTAGTAGCCACTGTACTTGCCGCGGGGGTAGTAGTAGCAGTAGTGGTACTTGTAAGAGGCCCCCGGATGGGGGCGGTAGTAATAGTTGTACTTGATGTATCCCTTGTCCCTGTTGTACCACGGCCCGTAGTAACCGTGGTTGGCGGTGCTGTAGCCCCGGTAGTAGTGCGGGGCAGCACTGAGGGCCGTGGCACCGAGGACGGTGACCACCACGGCCAAGGCAATCAGAGACGAGCGAGGCGAAATCGCCATGGTTCCCACCCTTATCTCGTTTGGGGACCCGTGTCGGAAGGACTTACTTGGAGGGCGACGGATGGTCCGGCGGCTCGGGCTGAGGGGGGCCGCTCGGGTGGTCAGACAGGGCGGGGGCGCTGCACGCAGGGACCATCCCATAGACCACCGGATAGGTGACGTAGCAGGGCGGGACGTAGCAGGGCGGGACGTAGTAGCAGCCGCCCCGCCTTCGGCCACAAGCCTCCGAACTGCACACCCAGAGGAGGGTGAAGCAGATCGCCATCAACACCACCAAGAGATGCCGGACAGCTTTGGTCATCTTACGAGCCTCCCAAGTGTGAAAGTGGGCCAGATACGCGATTGGCATCGGTCCAGGAACGCCAGGAGCCGAGGCTATTTCGGCAGACGAGCGCCCCCGCCCGCCAGCCGGATGAGTACCTCCAGGCTCAGGAAGTCCAGGCCGTTATAGCGGGCGGTCCCGGCCGGGCGGTTGCGATCGGTACACCTGACCCAGCGGTTGTCCCGTGCCCACTCGATGCTCGGCGAACGGGCCCCCGGACCGTCGGCCGGGGCCGCCCGGTGCAGCCGCACTAACTGGTCCATCACGGCGAGGAGGGCGCCATGAGGGCGTGCCGCGGCCGCGAGGGCCCCGCGCCCGCCACAGCGGGCGCAGGGGCCCAGTTCGTGCCGCGCGTAGGTTATCCTCGTGTGCAGCCCCCCCACACGCACCGCTTCTGGACGCAGGACGAACAGTTTCCCCTGGCCGTGACAAGCTGAACAAACGGAGGAGCGCATCGCGGCGCGCAACGCCATGGCCCAGGGGTGGTCACTATCTTTCGCTGCCAGCAACAGAGCCGTGTCGGACACCGCTGGCTCAAAAACCATGCACACCAGGTTCAGGTGCCGGACGTACGACTGAGCCAGCTTGCGGTTGCCAAAATCGATGGTCACCTTCCGCTGGTGCAGCCCAAGCCGCGGGGTGTCGCAGGCCGCCATGGCGAGCGGTTCCAGCGCCAGCACAAGTGGGTGGGTGACCGTCGCGTAGAGGTTTAGTTCTTTGCTCCCGCCGCACACCGGGCATTTGATCTTGGGCAACTTCACCCGCAGCCGGCCTGAGCCGCGGCACAGCTTGCACCGGCCAAGGTCCTTCGTGTAAGAAGGGAGCCGGCCACTGCCTCGGCACACCTTGCACTTACCCAGGTCGGTTCGCCCCCCGATCTTCCCCGACCCGTGGCATAGCGAACAGCGACCCTTGCCCAGGGTGTGATCGTGGCCGAGCCAGTCGGTCACCACGACCCGAATTTCGCCCGTCCCCCGGCAACCGGGGCAGTCCGACTCCGTGACGATCCGGACCTCGCCGCTACCGCGACAGGGCAGACACTTCCCCCCGCCCAGCACAATCTTGACCTCGCCGGTCCCATGGCAGCCGATACATTGCAGGTTTGGATTGGGGACGTTGACGAGACCGGTCCCGGCGCAGGTGGGGCAGCGGTTGTCGTGTTTGAGGCGGACCTTGGCCCGGTGGTAGTACCCCTCGCCGGTGATTGCCTCGGCCATGTGACAGAGGAACCCGGCCGCCCCCCGGGCGTCGTTCCCGCGCCCTACCGAGGTCCGGGTGCCAGGCTTGTCGATCATAAAGCGCTGGTCCATCAAGTATCCCATGACTCGGGCGGCCTGCGCCCGGGCGCGCTGCCGGTTGCCGGCGTCGGTCGACCAGCGGGCCACGGCCCACCAGCCCATCATCAGACTGACCCCCTGATCCAGGCTCATGTCCGCCCGGCCCGCGGAGGAGGCACTGTCGAGGAAGTCACTGCTGACGTCCAGGCCCGGTATCTTTTCGACGTAATCGCGCAGGAAGAAGCCCGGGACCGCCGTGCCGTAACGCCGCCGCTCGGCGTCGTTGTCCAGTCGCTCGAACGCGGCCAGCAAGCGGCCAATGACACGCTCGGAGGGTCGCGCGTCCCCGCCGGCGCCAGCGAGCAGCCGCGCTTCGCCGGCGAAGGTCAGCAGCGCAAACCCCATGTAAAGGGTCTGGTCGCTGAACTGGCGGCGCTTCCCATCTGCCCAGGCGGCGACTTGCCCATTGAACTCAAAGCCTCGCAAGAACCGTTCCCGCCAGGCGCGATACTTCACGGAAAAGACGTGCTTGGCGCGCGGCGGGACTGCGGGCGCCTCAGTTCCCGCGACGAAGGCCCATCCCGCCGCGCCAGCAAGGGAGCGCTCGATCAACTCTCGCCTGTCCATGACTCGACCTCCGTATTGCTGCAAAACACTTTCGCATGCTCCGGGGGAAGCCGCCGGCAGGTCCATGTCTGCCGGCGGTCCCTGTTGATCCGCCATGGGCCGGCACCCGGCTCACCGCCCAATGAGAGCCGGGGGCGCCGGCGTGGGGATCGCGACCTCGGCCCTCTGTCCGGTCTGGACGGTGGGGAGCTCGCGCGGTGCTACTGATGGGACTGCTTGGCGTCGCGGCCTCGGGAGATAGGGCTTTGAGGCCGCTCGCGGGAGGGGGCTAGCCACGAGCGTGGCCGGGGCCGCCCCATCCAAGGGTGTCGGGGCCTGCGCCGCCTCCTCGTCGTGCGGGAAACGCTCGGGCACTTGCTCCTCCTGCCCGGCGAACACGCCCAGATCGACATTCGGGTCGTCCCTCAGTTTCTGGAAGGCTTTGCTCGTCTCCTCCTTCAGTAGCGGGAAGAACTCCTTCTTCCAACTCACCTTGCCATCGCCATCCTTGTCGATGCGGTTCGACCGGGCCAAGACCACGAAGACCTTGGTAAACAGCCCGCCGCCCTTGACGAGAATCGCCTGCTGCCCCTTGTCTTCCCCGCCCGTGGGCGGAGTGCTGGAATTGACGTCGAAAACACCGGTGTTCTCCACCATCAGTTTGACGATGGCAGGCCTGTCGGTGGTGCTGTAACTCTTGGGGGCGGGGTCGGCCAGGTCCTTCATATCAGGGGCCTCCACCAAGCCGGCGCAGGCATCGGTCACAAAGCAGATGAAGCGAGGGGATTTCTTCATCAAGATCTCAGTGATGTCCTTGCGCGGCAGCGGCTCGCCCACGACCAGCTTCTTGTCCTTGTCGCGGGTCGCAACCGGGAAGAGGCAGTGGCCCTTGCCGGCCAGGGTTCCGCCGTGTCCGCAGTAGAAGACGAAGACAGAATCGTTTTTGCCCAGGTCGAGCTTCTCGCAGGCGGCGCGGATGGCGCTCGGCGTCGCGGCCTTCCCGGACAGATCGCTCTTGCGCTCGCCCACCTTCTGGCGCAGCAGGTCCTCGTTGAAGAGGGCCCTCACCGACTTCACCCCGGCCTGGATGTTGGGGGCCAGCACCTTGTCCTGGGTCCCCGCGATGAACAGGGCGAAGACCCGGTCGCACTGCGGCGGGTGTTTCGCCTGCTTCTTGTCTTCCTTCTTGTCCTCGACCGGCGGGAGGATCACGAGCGGGGGGCAAGGGAAGCACGGGAAGACCACCGACGGCGAACAGGGCGTGTAGCACGGGGCGTAGCAGGGCACGTAACAGGGGGCGTAGCACGGGCCGCACGTCGTCCGGCGCCCCCGAGCCTGGGCCGGCTCCGCGGCGATCAACAGTCCGAAGGCCGCCAGCGTTAACGTCAAGGCAAACGCTCTCATGGTTTCAACTCCTGGGTTGAATGTACAATACGGACCCTTGCCGGTGTTTCGTGGCCAGGCACCCGCACAGAAACTATCGAAGCTCCCACCGGGAGCGGTGTGGAACGCAGGGGATGGGCGCCCCCACCGGGCGACGGTGGGGGTGAGATCGTGGGCGCCGCTTCAGCGAGCGGCGAAGTCGGTCTTGAAGTCCTGGAGGTTGCCCTCGATCTGGATGATCCGGCCACGGAGGACGGCCCCGCGCTCAAAGAGCCCGGCCATTCGCCTGTCCACGCCCGCGAGCTCGGCGTAACTGATCGGGACCGACCTGTTGCCCAGGACCCTCATTCTCTTGGCTCCCTCCACCTTCCTCACCGGCGTCAACTCACCCTTGGAGAATACGACCATGTCAACAAGGGTTCGTCCAGTGGCCGCGGCGCTACTGATCACCAGGGGGTAGTAGGCGCCGCCCGACTCGAAATGGTAGCCGATAGCCTCCTTGGTCGTGTTGCTGGTGCCCATCAGCACCATGTCGAAGGCGAAATAGCGGAAGCCGCGCTTGTAGTAGCTGCCCATGACCTTGAGCATGCGCGGGGTGAGATGGGCACGCGCGCCTTTCCCAAAGCGCTTCAGCACGTAGCGCTGCACCCGCCCCTCGAACTCCTTCGGGTCGTCGATCCGCCAAACAAAGATATTATGGGCCCCAATGGTCTTCTCCATGAAGATCCCCAGGCCGGCGACTCCCTCCAGCCGTAACTTATCGCGGACCAACTTCTTGGCCTTGTTGAAGGTATCCTTGTCCGCCCGATAGATGTCCTTGACTTTGCCGGGCAGGGGCATGAAGTGGAGTACCGCCGTGCCGTGCTTCGTGAGCAACTTTTCGTTAGTCGTCAGGATGAGGATCTGCTGCTTGCCGTTCCAGCTAATGACTGCCTGTTGGCGGTCCTCCGACACCAGCGCGTCGCCCAGCCCGGCCACGTCCCCGCCCCCGGTCAGATCGGGCTCGCCGGTCTTATCTTTGTCCTTATCCTTGTCCTTGTCCTCGGTGATTTCGCCCGGCCTGGGCTTCGGCTCGGGCTCGGGCTTCTTGTCCCTCTCGGGGTTGGCCCCTTTCACGATCGGGCAGGGGCAGCAGTCGGCGAGAGCGGCCGAAGCCACGAGGGCACCGACCAGCAGGACAGCGAGGTAGCAGAGAAACTTGTGAGCCATTCGCAAACCTCCTTAAAGCAGGGACGTCCCCGAGCATCGGGTTCATCCCGGTGGCATCCCCGACACCGAGTCGGGGCGAGGACCGAGGACTGCTTCTCAGGGCCTGATCGGGTTGGTGACGCGGCCGATGAAGAGGATGGCGTTGCTCGATCGGTCGCGGACAAGGAACAGGAACGGGCGAGTGGCGCTCACGACCACCGGCTTGGGGGGGGCGCCGATGATGCCAATCGGGATCGAAGAGATGGCATAGGCCTCGGTGCCCTTCTCATCGACCACGATCCGGGCCTGTTGACGGACGTCCTTGATGGCGGCGTGCTCCAAGCCGGTCGCAGCCAGCAACTCGGGACTCAGGGCCAGAACCTTGGGCAACCCCAAGGCGGACAGAGGGCCTTGCAGGGAGGAGCAGCGCCGCAGATGCAGCCGAGGCAGGTGCAGCTCGACGTAGCGCGAGGATTGGTCCAGGTGCCCGAACAACTCGGCCACCCCCTCCTTGGCTAAGGCCCTCTCCACATCGCGCAACTCGACGGTCGCCTGAGGCACCACCACCACCAGTCCATACTTCCGGCCGCGGTACGGCAACTCGACGGCGGAGAACTTGCCCGCCGCGTCCTCCCTGTAGGCCAGGTGCGCACTCGTCGTCATGACGGGGACCTTGACCGTCTTATTCTTAGCAAGTTGGAACTGCCCTTCCGGGTCGGTCAACTCCTGGTCGAACGGCAGCGCCCAGGCCGCCGAGAAGTACAGCGCGTTGGTCACGAGCAGGAAGTTATCCGTGAGGTCCCGCGGCTGGACGAGTTGGGTGCCCGCTTGGTGGGTGAACGCTGCCAGTTGCTTATTGATGAGCGCGGCGGCCTTCTTGCTGTCGGCCGGATCGATCGCCTCTAGATCCAGCTGCGGCTGGCCCTTCAGCCGGGCCGCCAGCGCCTTGTGCATGGCCGGGGTGCTCCTGGACCACAGGGTGGTGCGCATCCGGAGGGCCGGCGCAGCCGGGACGGCGGGGACGAGGAGGTGGTGGACCTCTGCCCCGGTGGCGATGACGAGCACTAGCGAGCCTGTCCAACCGTCGATAAGTTCCTTCACTTCCTGGGGGGTCGAAACCGCCTGGTCGCGTACCTTGAGCAGCTTATCGCCCGGCTTGACGCTATCAACCAGCGGCGAGCCCGCGAGGACCCTCTTCACCACCAGCCCTTTCACGCCTTTCGGGGCTTCCGCGAGCTCCAGCCCCAGCCGGTCCGCGGGCGCTCGGTTAGGCCCAGCCACGACCTCCTGGAGCCGCTGGTACTGCTCCGCCATCTTTGCCGTGTGGCCCTCGCCTCCCGTCGTCAGCACCTTGAGGATCTTTGTTTCGGGTTCTTTGCCCACCACGCCCACGAGGGCGTTGAGGGCGGCGGCAAGGCCGTAGGGCGAAAGGATCGCGTTCTCTGCGGGCGCCGAGGTGGCGACCCGGTCGTGGAGTTGCAGCGCGAAGGCATTCAGGCCGGTCGCCGTGCGGCGGCCCTCCCGAGCCCGGCGGTAGCCCTCGGCCAGGGCTGTCTCCCGATCGATCTGCTCAGCCTTGGGTTTCTTGCCCTTCACGGCCGCGACCAGTTTCCCGTCCGGGTCGAACGTCAGCGCCGTCCCGTCCACGAGCGCCAGGGTTGGGCCCCCCTTAGGGTCGATGGGTGCATTAACGCGAGCCAGCCAGGAGAGGGCAAAAGGCTTCTTCGGCACCAAGTCCGGCACCGTCCCTTTGGCCGCAGCCGCCAGGTCCTCCAAAGTGTATTCCTTTGCCTTCTTGCCGCGGTGGTAGAAGCGCAAGGCCCAGGCCCGCCCGTCCTTGGCTCCCCCGAGGGGCGCGGCGTTCAGCAGGGCCAGGCGCTCCCCGTTGTCGTACAGGAGCGCAGCCGGGGAGTATGCGGCAATCCGCCACAGGCGCTTGCCAGTCGCTGCCTCCACGGCGACGCTCGATGCGGGCAGTTTCCCCTGGGAGGGAATCATCTCCAGCACGACAACGCCCTTGGGACGAGAGACCTCGTAGTAAGGGATCGCCGACAAGGCCTCGGTGCTGGATGGACGGGGGGCTTCGCCCCAGCCATCCTTCGCCATCGTCAACATCAACAGCGAAGCGATGAGGCACCAACGCATAGCTGACCCTCCCCAAGTAATCATCTCCGCTTCTGTGCCGAAGGTGCCGGCGAGGTTCACTTTCGACCCCTCTAAGCAGCCCTCTGCGGCCGGCGAATTGCGAGATTGACTTTCCAGACGGCCTTTAACACAACTCGCCTACGTTACGATGGTATAGACTTTTTTGGCTTATACAAGACAAAATTGTGTTCTTTTCTCCCCTTCCTCCCCCTGCGACAAGAGGGTGGGGGAAGCCATGCCACGAGCGAAAAAAGAGATCGATCACCACCCAATCGTTGCCCGCTTTGGGCAGCGCCTGAAGGAGGTCCGAACCGCACGGGGCATGACGCAAGCCCAGCTCGCAGACCAAGCAGAAGTCACGCTCAGCTACATCACCCGCCTGGAAAGTGGGTCATCCGCCCCAGGGATCGATCTGGTCGCCCGGCTCGCCACCGCCCTTGGAACGACCGTAGCCGATCTCCTTCCGCCTGTTCCACACCCGGACGATCTGGAGGTGCTACGGCAGCAGGCGAAGAGGCTGTTCGACGCTATCCTTCAGACCGAAGACAGGCCAACACTGTCGTTTCTCAATCAATTCCTGGCCCGCCTGGCCGAGACCGCGCACTGAAGACTTGCCGGCCCTTTCCAGCCCGGAGGCGCCGCGACCGTCCGGGTGGTGAATCGCTGATCCCGACCCTGCGAGCGAAGCAGGCGGCGAAGCACACAACTTCCTTGGGTCGAGCCATTTGCCCCGCCGGCGCCTGTCGGCGGACGAATGGCGGCGGCGCGTCCTGAAGACTGCGGGGAAGCCACAGGGGGAATTCGAGGGGCCCGAACAGCGCGAGCCGCTATCGTGGGTCACCAGTTCGACACCGACTCGTTCGCTGGCTCTCGTTCGTCCCCGCTGTCCTCTTCCGGTGAGTTCGTCGCGCCTTCAACCCGTTGGGCCCTCACCCCGTGTTCTTCAGCCCCGCCGCCACCCCGTTGATGCTCTCCAGCACCCCCGTCGCCAGCTCCTCTCCGTCCCCGGCCCCTGCCCGCAACCGCTTCAGCAGCACGAGCTGGATGAAGCTCAGCGGATCGACGTACGGGTTGCGCTGCTGGATCGACCGCTGCAACACCGGCATCTTCTCCAGCAGCGCCGACTGCTTTGTCACCTGGCACACCAGCTCGACCGTGCGGCGGTGCTCCGCCGCGATGCGCTCGTAGATGCGCCCCGCCAGCGCCTGGTCCTCCACCAGGTCGGCGTAGAGGCGCGCGATGGTCAGGTCGGCCTTGGCCAGGATCATCTGGGCGTTGTCCAGCGCCGTGGCCCAGAACGGCCAGCGCTCGTACATCGCCTGGAGCGTCGCCAGCCCCTCGGGCTCGG
>JBBSEZ010000388.1:0-9526 GCA_038239195.1 Gemmatales bacterium | reverse complement strand
GGAAGGAGATCTACTTGACCTTGTAGCGGAGCGCGCGGCGCGGCACGCGGATCTCGGCGACGGCGCCGAGCTTCTTGCCGAGCAACCCTTGCCCGCGCGGGCTCGTGGTGAGGATCTTGTTGTTGTCGTAGTCCTCGTCGCCGGGGCCGACCAGCTCGTAGACCTCTTCGGCGCCGGAGTCGAGGTTCTTGATCCGCACGCGGGTGCCGAAGACGACGGTGCCGTTGGGCAAGCTGCTGATGTCCACGATCGTGGCGCGCGCCAGCTTGTCCTTGAGCGAATCGACGCGCGCCTGGAGCATGCCCTGGTCCTCGCGGGCCGCGTGATACTCGGCGTTTTCGCTCAAATCTCCCAGCTCGCGCGCCGAGGCGATGCGTTTGGCCACCTCGATCATCTCGACGTTCTGCATGCGGTCCAGGTCGGCCTTCAGCTTCTCGTAGCCTTCGCGAGTCATGGGGACGCGTTCGTTCGACATGGCCTTTCCCAATCCTGTTCAAAAGCACCCGAACAACCGGGCTCGCTGTTTCGGCGGGCCGTAGCCCGCCGAACAGGGCCGAGCCCCCGCTCCCCAGGCCCCACCAGGGGCGAGGGCCCTTCTCCCCTCGAACACCATCGCTTATCTTGGCGCCCGTGGCAAGCCTTGTAAAGGCAGATTCTCGCGGCGGCGCGGAACGCCGCCCGAGGGGCGCCCTACGGTTCGCCCTCCTCGACGACGCTGCGCAAGACCTCGCGCTTCCAGTCCGCCTGATGCACGGGCCATCCTTGCACCGCCCATCCATCCCGGTTCACGACACGTGGCCGGCTGTACTGACTCACGTACTTCTGGCACTCGCGCTCGGGGGGAGACAGCTCCCGGCGCGTGCGCCAGGCATTGCTGCGCCGCCGCGCGATCTCGTCGTTGTCCACGATCGTGATGATGCAGGGCGCCGGCAGGTCGAGCAAGCGCCAGGCAATCGTCTCGTGGCTCGCCGTCCGAAACCGCTCCTTCAGCTCCAAAAGGTCGTTCCCGCTCTCCCGCGCCGCCGCCACCAGCCAGGTCGTCGGCACGAGCAGCCGCTGCGCGAGCAGTTTCGGCAACGACTCGCCCATCATCCCTTGCCCCGGTTCGATACCGAGCCGCTGACGAAGTTGCAGCTTCAGGTACTCGCCGATGGCGTGCGCCGCCAGCCCCTGCTGGCGCTCCTCGGTCGGCTCGGGGCGCTCGAAGACGTGCGTGCGGCCTCGGCCCCTCGGCGGATTCAGCAACACCTCCAGCCCGAGATGGCGCTTCGCCAGGGCGAGCGCGTCCACCGGCGGCTCGTTCGCGCCCGCCGCCTCCAGCAACTCGGCCACCACCCGATCCACCATCTCGTGGACCTCTTCCGGCGTCAGTCCGTCGCTCATCGCGATCACCTCCATGCCGCTTGCGGCTTGGCGTTCTGCAATGGAGAGAACTCCAAGCCGCAAGCGGCGAAGACCGCGGCGCCTCACGGCACCCAGTCCATCTGGGGCGTGACGCCCAGGCAGAACTCCGCCAGGAGGTGCGCCGCCTTTTCCAGGTCGTCGAGGTCCACCACCTCCACGGGGCTGTGCATGTAGCGGTTGGGGATGCCGACGACGCCGGTCGCCACGCCGTCGCGGCCGAGCTGCATTGCGTTGGCGTCCGTCCCGGTGGCGCGGGGCGCGCCGCGCACCTGCACGGCGATCTCGTTGGCGCGGGCCACCTCGTGCAGGTGGTCGAAGACGTGCGGGTTGATGTTCGGCCCGCGGAACAGCACCGGCCCCGCGCCGAGGCGCGTGTCGCCCAGTTGCTTCTTGTCGTTGCCTGGCGTGTCGGTCGCGTGGCAAACGTCCACCGCGATGCCGACCGTCGGGTTGATCCCGTACGTGCTCGTCGTGGCCCCGCGCAGGCCGATCTCCTCCTGCACCGTCGAGACGCAGTAGATGCTCGCCTGGAGCGGCTTGCCGTGCAACAGCCGCAGCGCCTCCATCACCACCCAAACGCCCACCTTGTCGTCCATCGCCGGCGAGGCCGCCAGCCGGCCGCGCAACGGCCGATAGCCCAGCGCGAACGTCACCGGGTCGCCGTGCGTCACCAGCTCCTCGGCCTCCTTCTTGTCCTTGGCGCCGACGTCCACCCAGACGTCGGTGAACTGCGGGACCTTGGCGCGCTCCTCGCCCGTCAGCAGGTGCGGTGCCCGGCGGGCGATGACGCCGGTGAGCGGGCCCTGGCGCGACCAGACGGTGAGATACTGGCCGAGGAGGATCTGCATGTCCCAGCCGCCGATCGGCTGTACGTACAGGTAGCCATTGTCGTCGATGTGCTGCACCATCAGGCCGATCTGATCGCAGTGCCCCGCCAGCATCACGCGCTGCACAGGGCCGCGCTCCTGGGCCGGATGGCGCACGGCGAGGACGTTCCCGTGCCGGTCGGTGCGCACCTCGTCGGCGTAATGGCGTGCCCAGGCGCGAACCACGTCCTGGATGGGCCGCTCAAAACCGGAGGGGCTGGGCGTTTCGAGAAGGTTCTTGAGGAAAGCGTGGGAGTGCTCTTGCATGCGGTCCTCTCAAAGGTCGGAAGGCGAGCCGGGGGCGTTAGCCCCCGGTTGGCGCCCGAACCGGGGGCTGACGCCCCCGGCTCGCCGGCGCACGCTTCATCGCCCCATCATACCCCACCGTTGCCGGCCCTTACAGTCCGCCTTTCGCCCGGCCTGCCCCTTCGGGTATAGTGGCAAGAGACGACCGACCGCACCGCACCAGGCAATTCCACCATGTTCCCCCTGATTTACGACTTCGACGTCGTCGTCGTCGGCGCCGGCCATGCCGGCACCGAGGCCGCCCTCGCTTCGGCGCGCCTCGGCCTGCGCACGGCGCTCTTGACCATGAGCGCCGACGCCGTGGGGCAGATGAGTTGCAACCCCGCCATCGGCGGAGTGGCCAAGGGGCAGATCGTGCGCGAAATCGACGCCCTCGGAGGGGAGATGGGCAAGGTGACCGACGCCAGCGCGATCCAGTTCCGCATGCTCAACCGCACCAAGGGCCCCGCCATGCACTCCCCGCGGGCCCAGGCCGACAAGAAGCTCTATCAACAGACAATGAAACACCGCGTCGAGGCCCAGCCCAACCTCACCCTCCGCCAGGAGACGATCGAGGCGCTCGTCCTCGAAGACAACAAGAGATCCATCGGGGGCCCGCGCCGCGCGACCGGAGTGATTGCCCGCGGCGAGACGCTCTATCGCGCCCGCGCCGTGGTCCTGACCACGGGGACCTTCCTCAAGGCCGTCATGCACACCGGCGAGGCCAAGACGCGCGGCGGGCGCGCCGGCGACGCCAGCGCCGAATCGCTCTCCGACAGCCTCGCGGGCTGTGGCTTCGAGCTGGCGCGCTTCAAGACGGGCACGCCCTGCCGGCTCAACGGCCGAACCATCGACTTCGGCAAGTGCGAGCCACAACCCGGCGACGACGAGCCCCGACCCTTCAGTTTCGCGACGGAGCGCATTACCCAGCCGCAGATGCACTGTCACATCGCCTACACCAACCAGGCCGTCCACGACTTGATCCGCGCCAACCTTCACCGGGCGCCGATGTACTCCGGCCAGATTCATGGGCGCGGGCCGCGCTACTGTCCGTCGATCGAGGACAAGGTGGTGCGCTTCGCCGACAAGGACCGGCACCAGATCTTCCTCGAGCCGGAAGGTCGCAACACCCTCGAATACTACTGCAACGGCATCAGCACCAGCCTGCCCAAGGACGTTCAGCAGGGCATGTTGCGGCTCATTCCCGGCCTGGAGAACGCCGAGGTGATGCGCTGGGGCTACGCCGTCGAGTACGACTACGCCCCGCCCACGCAACTCTGCCCCACCCTGGAGACGAAGTCGGTGGCGGGGCTGTTCTTCGCGGGCCAGATCAACGGGACGACCGGCTACGAGGAGGCAGCCGCGCAAGGATTGATGGCCGGAGTCAACGCGGCGCTCCAGGTAAAAGGCGAAGCGCCCTTGATCCTGGACCGCAGTCAGGCGTATATCGGGGTCCTCATCGACGATCTGGTCACCAAGGGCGTCGATGAGCCCTACCGGATGTTTACCAGTCGCGCCGAGTATCGCCTCCTGCTGCGCCACGACAACGCCGACCGGCGCCTGGCGCCCCTCGGCCGCCGCGTCGGCCTGGTAGCCGACCACGACTGGGAAAGGCTTCAGCGCAAGGAGCGCGCCATCGCCGAGCTCGCGAGCTACCTCCAGGCGCACCGCCACGAGGGGGACACCCTGGCGACCTGGCTGCGCCGCACGGAAGTCGAGTGGGACGACTTGCTCGCCTTTCGGCCCGAGCTCGGAAGCAGAAACGTCCGCGACGACGTTCGCGAGCAGGTCGTTCTGGAGGCAAAATATGCCGGGTACATTGGCCGGCAGGCGGCCCAGGTGGAGCGCTTCCAGCGCCTGGAGTCCAAGGCGATCCCGACCCACTTCGATTATGCCGGCGTGCCCCAACTGCGGGCCGAGGCGCGCGAAAAATTGAGCCGGGTGCGACCGGCCAGCCTCGGCCAGGCCAGCCGGATTAGCGGCATCAACCCCGCCGACCTCGCGGTCCTCCTGATCTACCTGGATTGACCTTCTTGCCTGCCGTTTCGCGAGGCCCCTGGAAGATCGGGGTAAATGGAGGCAACCTGAGGGACGGGGCAGTCCGATAAAGGGAGCGAAGCCTCGAAGGATGGGGCGAAAATGGCAGTCCCGGCAATCTGCGTCGTTGAGTGGCTCTCGGCAAGGAAGGCAGCTAACGAAAGCAGGGAAAGGAGATCCTGTAATCGGGAGGAAGTTCGGTCAAGGAAACAGGTTAGAGCAACTGCGGGGAAACGATTTGCGTTGACATGCTTCCCAGGTTGGCTATAATCGCGAGTGTTGGAGAGAAAGGCAATCCCCTCCGCCCTTGAGACTTCACTACTCGTCCGCGGGGTGCCCGACGCCCTGGAGAGCGTCACGACCTCACACCTTTGATGGACTGGGGCATCGTCTAGCGCCACTTTCCGCTCTGGCCGGCCCGGTGCGGCGCCAACCCTGGCGTCGAACCGATTGGCCGACGTGTGGGGCCTCGCACCGACCTGGGGTGAGGTTAAGGGGCGCGTGCAAACATCGAGTGGCGACACCAGGGGGAGCAAGGAAGTTTCGGGAGGGGTCGCATGGCGGGTGTGAGTGGGAAGCTACTCATGCCCATCGGGGGCGCCTCAGAAGAGGACGAGGCGACGGAGGGCGCTCCCGCAGAACGCTCGTGGGGGAACCCAACAGCGTCGCTGGCAGTTCCGGCCAGAAAGGCCGCGGCTCTTGACGGATTGACAAGAGGCAGATCACGGACGATTCCGGCTGGAAAGGGCTTTTCGGACAAGGCCCCTGAAGGCCCCACTCGTGCGACTGGCCTCAGGCCAGTAAGGGATGGATAGACGCATGAAAACCGTGTTCACGACTGGTGAGGCGGCGAAAATTTGCAAGGTCAGCCAGCAGACCATCATCCGTTGCTTCGACAACGGACAGCTGAAGGGCTTCCGCGTGCCCGGGTCGCGCTTCCGGCGCATCCCGCGCGAGGCGCTCTACAAGTTCATGAAGGACAACAGCATTCCCACCGACGCTCTCGAGAGTGGGAAGCGCAAGGTCCTTCTCGTTGACGACGATCACGACCTGGTCGTGCTCATGACCAAGTTCCTCGACGAGGACGGTCGTTTCGAGGTGCGTGTGGCCTCCAACGGCTTCGACGCCGGGATGATGGTCAAGGAGTATCGCCCCGACATGATCGTCCTCGACGTCATGTTGCCGGACATCAACGGCAAGGAAGTCTGCCAGCGGGTGCGGGCCGACACCACGCTCGAAGACGTCCACATCCTGTGCATCAGCGGCATGATCGAGGAGGACAAGATCCAGGAGCTGCGCCTCTCCGGCGCCGACGAGTTCCTCCACAAGCCCTTCGACATCGAAGAGCTGATCGACCGCATGTGTGCCCTGCTGGAGATCGAGCCGGCGTCCGCCACGGCGTGACGATCCGGGGCTCGTTCGGCTGCGTCCCCCGACGCCCCTGGGGCCGCGGCCGAACGGAGTGTTTTCGCTTGTTGCGCGGTCGGCGAGCGGCCGCGCCTCCTAGCCACGGAAGGAGCCGCCGTGAGGGAACCGGCCGAACAGGATGGTTCGGCGCACGTTCGGGCTGGCGTCGATCCGGGACGGGCGGCATCCCGCGCCGCTCAGTTGCCCTGGCTTGCCCCCAGCGCCGATTCCCTTGCCGCCCTCGCTCGCACGCCCGGCGCCGCTGCCTGGCCCCTCCTCCGCCACGATCCCGGCGCGGTCCTTCTTCTGCTACGAGCAGCGCCGGCCACCACTTCCCTTCTGCCCTTCCCCGACGCGCTGCTGCAAGGCCCCGCCCCGCTCGAAGAGGCCTTGCGCCTGCTCGACGCCGGCGCCGGCTTCGTCGATTGGGACCAGCCTGCCACCCGACCGATCTACCAGGCCGCGCTGGCTGCGGCCTGGCGCGCCGAGGCACTGGCCGGCCCACGGGGCATCGATCCTACCAAGGCCTGGCTGTGCGCCTTGCTGGCCCCGCTCGGCTGGCTAGCGCTGTGCGCCGTCGATCCCGAAGGGACTGCCACCAGTCTGGTGAGCCCGGAACCGGCTCGCCACCCTCCCGCCCCAGCGCCGCGCCCCGGGCGCCTGGATCAGGACCGCATCGCCCGCCGCCTGGCGCGGCGCTGGGGCTTGCCTGCCTGGTTGTCCGGCGTGATTGGCGCGCTGGGGCTCCCGGCCGGGGCCGCACTTGCCCTTGGGCTCGGGGCCGATCCGCTGTTGCTGGCCGTCGCGCGCACCGCCTGGCGCCAGGGCCCCGGCCACGCGCACGGCCTGGGGCTGGTCGGCCTCGATCATCGCGCCGAAGACGAGGCTGCCCTGGGGGGCCCAACGGAGGCGCCAACCCTCGCGGCGATCGCCCCCATCCACTGGCAAGCGCCGCACAGCGCCCCCCTGCTCCGCGATCTGCTCGTGCTGGCCATCGAGAACCGCCGCCACCGCCACGAGGCGCTCTTTGGCGCCCTGGAGCGCGAGGTCGATGAGTTCCACCGCACGCTGGAGGAGCGCGCCTGCGGCGAGGAAGAGCGACTCCAGACGGCCAAGTTGACGGCCCTGGCGGAGCTCGCGGCCGGAGCGGGGCACGAAATCAACAACCCGCTCGCCGTCATCTCCGGCCAGGCGCAATACCTCCTGGGCCACGAGGCCGACTGGTTCACCGGCGATACCGAGAAAGAGACGGCCCGGGCGCTGCACAACATCATTGCTCAAACGAAGCGCGTCCACTCCCTCCTGCGCGACCTGATGCTGTTCGCCCGCCCGGCGGCGCCACGCCCCGCCTGGGCGGACCTGCCGACTCTGCTGGGCGAAGTGGCCGCCTCGCTTGGCGAGCTGGCCCAACAGCGCCAGGTGCGCGTGGAGGTGGCGCCGGCCCCGGACCGATTCCCCGTCTACCTCGACGCCGAGCAGGTTCGCACGGCCCTGGTGTGCCTGCTGCGCAATGCCATCGAGGCGGTCCCGCCGGCGGGGTGGGCGCGACTGGTGCTGCTCGGCCCGGCCGGAGGAATGGTCGAGGTGGCCGTGGAGGACAGCGGCCCCGGGCCGGCCGCGGGACTTCACGCCGCCCTGTTCGACCCGTTCTATTCCGGCCGCAGCGCCGGCCGGGGGCGCGGCATGGGCCTGCCCGTGGCATGGCGCCTGGCCCGCCAGCAAGGCGGCGACCTGCGCCTGGACCCGGCGCGCCCGGTGGGGCCAACGCGCTTCGTCCTTGCGCTGCCCTACGAATTGCCCCCCGGCAGAGAGCGCCCCGACGGGACAGGCGCCACCGAACGGCACGCGGCCTGAGGGCCACCGTCCTCGCGAATGGGAGGCACGCGACATGACCAATGAGGGCCCCTCGTCCCCCGAGGAACGCCTGGAGCGCGGCGAGGTCCTGCATTACCCGGCAGCTCCTTTCCCGCTTCCCCAGGACGACGATCGGGCATTCCTGCTTCAGCAACAAGAGGGTGGCCTCGGCCACAAGAACATCAGCTTCGACCCGGCGACCGGGCGAATCACCGGCCTGCTGCACACCGACGACGGCCAGGAGGATCGCCTGCGGACACTTTTCGAGGCCTACTCGCAAAGCGTAACGGCCTGGCTGCGGGCGACGTTCCCGCGCTACGCTGGCGGGCTCCAGCCGGACCGAGCCAGCTTCCGCCCCGTGGAGGAGGCGACGCGCCGCGCCCGCCTCACGGCAAGAAACGACCTGTTGCACGTCGATAGCTTCCCCAACCGCCCCGCCCGCGGCCGGCGCATCCTGCGCGCGTTCGCCAACGTCAGCCCGTCCGAGGCGCGCGTCTGGGCGACGTCGGAACCATTTGCCAGGTTGTTGGAGCGGTACGGGGAGGAAATCGGCCTGCCCGGGCGGGCCGGGCCGGCGTGGCTGCGCGACCTGCGTGCCAGCGTGGTACAGGTGTTCCGCCCGGGACTGGTGCGCCGCTCCGCCTCCGACGACTTCATGCTGCGCCTCCACGATTTCCTCAAGCTCAACGACGATTTTCAGGAACGGGGCGCGAAGCGCCTGTGGGCGTTCCCCCCGGGCTCGGCCTGGCTGGCGATGACCGACGCCTGCACGTACGCGGAGTTGCGCGGGCGGTTCGCCCTCGAGCATTCCTACTTCGTCGAGCCGCAATGTCTCGCACTGCCCGACCAGGCCCCGGCGGCGCTGCTGGAGGCAGCGCGCACCAGGCGAAGGCGGGCGGCCTGAGCGGGAGGATCGGAGAGCCAGGCGATGAGCCGACCGCGCGCGAAGGCCGGTGGTCGTTCGGGCAACGTCTACGACCAGGCGAGCCGCTTCTTGCTGCGCCTCGACGCGCTGGCGCTGCTGCTCTGGCTCCTGGGAGCGAGGTCGGACGAGATGGGCTTCGAGGGCTGGCTGGACACGCGCGGCGTGCCCTGGCCGGGCCACCCCGACCGCACCTGCGACACCGTCGCTGCCCTGAGCGACCGGGCCGACGGCGACCGGCCCTGGGCGCTGGTCGCCGAGGTGCAGGTCGCGCCCGACCCGGAGATGTTCGGGCGGATGCTCCAGTACCTGGGCGGCATCTGGCTCGACGTGCGCCCTTCTCCCCATCGCGGCGACCACTACTTCGTCGGCGCGGTCGTCATTAATCTCACCGGCCGCGGGCAGACGGGGCAATCCATGCGGCTGGGGAAGACGCGCGTGCTGACGAACCTGGGCGTGGCCGAGTGGGACCTGGGCGAACTGAGCGCCGACGAGGTGTTGCGCGAAGTTGCGGAGAGGCGGGCGCCCCGCCTGTTGCTGGCGTGGCTGCCGCTGATGCAAAACGGCGGCGACCCGGGTATCATTGATCGCTGGCTGAAACTGGCGGGCGAGGAAACCGATAAGAGGAAGAGGGAGGCGCTGGGGCTGGCCATCGTGTTCGCCGAGAAGGCCGGCTGCGACGAAGCCTGGCGCGAAGCATTGAAAGGGTGGGACGTCATGGAGTCGAAAATCGTCAACGAGTGGACCGCGC
>JBBSEZ010000387.1:0-9542 GCA_038239195.1 Gemmatales bacterium | reverse complement strand
GGGGGCGGGCCCGCCGGGGGCTCGCCGCCGCCAGTGCTGTGGTTGTCGCGGGCGCGGCGGGCGGGGCCGGGCTGCCACACAGGCGGCGGACTGGCGACACGAACGCCTACTGACAGGGCCGTCCTATGCTCACCGGCAAAATGGTCCGCGTCCGCTACGCCCGCGACCGCATCGTCCCCTACTACCTCGACGTCGAGGACGAGAACTGGCGCCTCGTCGCCGAGCAACTCCTCGAGCTCTACCGCAATCAGGACGGTCAAACGCGCGGCGAGCTCGAGGACGACCTCAAGGAAGCGATCGGCGACGACCCCAGCCAGCTCGTCCACCTTGGCCTCGCCAAGCTGCTCGAAGACCGCTGCGAGTTCGAGGTCGTCTCCGGCCATCCCTCCGAGCAACTCCGCGCTGCCGTCTTCCGTACCGCCGCCGAACAGCGCCAGGCCAACTCCCTCGCCCCCTTCGACCGCGAGGCCGTGCTACGCGCCGTCGCCGCCGAACTGTCCCTGGCGCCCGAGGCGGTCGATCAGGGCCTGTTCGCCGACCTCAAAAGCGAGCAGCGCCTCATCAAGTTCGCCGACCTGACCGTGGAAAGGCTCTTGCAGCGCTACAACGTCTCCCTGGCCCAGTCGATCTTGCTGCGGGCCACGCGCGTTCACGTGACCATCCGCAACGAGCCGCCGCAGCGCTACCGGCAACTGCTCCGCCGGCTCAAGTTCCATCGCCTCCTCTGCGAAATGGAGCGCGTCGGGGCGGACACCTATCAGTTGCACCTCGACGGGCCCCTGAGCCTGTTCTCCGCCACGCAAAAGTATGGGCTCCAGCTCGCCATCTTCCTCCCGGCCATCCTCCTGTGCCGCGACTTCGAGCTCCGCGCCGAGTTGCGCTGGGGCACCCAGCGCAAGCCCAAGGTCTTCCTCCTGAAGTCCGGCGATGGCCTGGTGTCCCACTACGCCGACACGGGCGTCTACGTCCCGCCCGAGCTGCGCATGTTCGCCGAGCTATTCAAAAAGCGCATCGACGACTGGGAGCTCGTCGAGGAGACGGAGATCTATCCGCTCGGCAATAACTTCTGGGTGCCGGAGTTCCGGTTGGTCCACAAGGCCAGCGGCCAGGTGGTGCTCCTCGAAGTGCTCGGCTTCTGGCGCCGATCTCATGCGGAGAAACACTTGCAGCACCTGCGCCGGCACGTCAAGGAGCCGTTCCTCCTCGCCGTGTCCGACCAGTTGCACATCGAAGAAGGCGGGTTGGAAGAGTTGCCGGCCGGCGTCCATCGGTTCCGCAACATGCCGCTGCCCGACGAGATCGCGCGACTGGGAAACGAGTTGCTCAAAGTAAGCGAAACGCCACAGCGCAAGCGGCGACCCTGAAAAGCTACCGCTTGCGGTGTGGCGTTGCGTCACGGGCAGACGGGCGGACAGGCCGGCGGGCCCACCGAGTTCACCGGCGTGAACGACGGGGGGTCGCTCGCCGGGAACGAGTCTTCCAGCATGTCGTCGAGCTGTTCGCTGTCGGTCTCGGGCATGGGCGCCGGCAGGGGCTTGGGATCCATAACCGCAGGAGGGGCCTGGTTCGCCATTGGTGCGTTCCTCCCAGAGCGATACAAGGGGCAATGCCCAAACGACTCAGGGGCTTCTAAAGGTGCAACCATCGTGCCAATCAGAGTTGCTTCTCGGCCATCTCCAGGGCGCGCAACAAACCGCGTGCCTTGTTCATCGTCTCCTCCCGCTCGCTGGCGGGGTCGCTGTCGGCGACGATCCCGGCGCCCGCCTGGAGGTAGGCCGTCTGCCCGATGAGCACCAGCGTGCGCAGGGCGATGCAGGTGTCCATGTTCCCGCTGAAGTCCACGTAGCCGATGGCCCCGCCGTAGGGCCCGCGCCGGTACGGCTCGAGCTCGTCGATGATCTCCATCGCCCGCACCTTCGGGGCCCCGCTCAGCGTCCCGGCCGGCAAGCACGAGCGCAGCGCGTCGAACGCCGTCTTGCCAGGCTGGAGCCGGCCCGTCACCGTGCTGCACAGGTGCATGACGTGACTGTAGCGCTCCACCGTCAGCACGTCGCTGAGCTGGACGCTCCCATATCTCGCCACCCGGCCGACGTCGTTCCGCCCCAGGTCCACCAGCATGATGTGCTCGGCGCGCTCCTTGGGGTCGGCGAGCAGCTCGGCGGCGAGGCGGTCGTCCTCCTCCTCGGTCTTGCCGCGGCGGCGCGTCCCGGCCAGGGGCCGAATGGTCAGCTTGTCGCCCTCGACGCGCGCCAGGATCTCGGGGGAGCTGCCCACCAGGCAAACCGGGCCTGCTTTGAGGTAGAAGAGGAAGGGGCTGGGGTTGACGACGCGCAGCGTTCGGTAGACGTCGAAGGGCCTGGCCCGCGTCTCGGTGCGCAGTCGCTGGCTCAGTACCACCTGGAAAACGTCGCCCGCCTTGATGTACTCCTTGCACTTGAGCACCGCCGCCTCGAAGGCCGCCGGCTCGAAGTTGGACACGTACGGCACGTGCGCCTCCCCGAGGGGGGCAATGTCCGTCAGTTGCAGGTCGGCGACCCCCTGGTGGAGGCGCTCGACGAGGCGATCGACGCGCTCGCACGCCTTGCGGTAGCTCGCTTGCAAATCTTCGGGGCCCACGTGGGCGTGGACCACCGCCGCGATCGTCTTGGTGATGTGGTCGAAGATCACCATGCGGTCGTAAAAGGCGAAGCTCAGGTCGGGCAGGCCGCGGTCGTCGGGCGGGGGGCTCGGCAGGTGCTCGACGTAGCGCACGGCGTCGTAGCCCGCGTAGCCGACCGCCCCGCCGCAAAAGCGCGGCAGGCCGGGGACCGACGGCGCCCGGTAGCGCGCCAGCAACTCCTCGAGCAGCCCGAGGGGGTCGGGGCAATCCCACTCGCGGGCCCTGGCCTCCCCGTTCTCGTGGACCTGCACGCGCTTGCCGAAGGCCTGGAAGCGCAGGAACGGGCCGGCGCCGAGGAAGCTGTAGCGGCCCAGCCGCTCCCCCCCAACGACGCTCTCGAAGAGGAAGGCCCAGTCGCCCTCCTGGATCTTGCAGAAGGCGCTGACGGGCGTCAGGGTATCGCCGATGAGCTGGCGGTACACCGGCACCACGCTGGCGTTCCGGGCGAGCTCGGCGAACTCCTCGAAGGTCGGACGGTGGTGCATGCTGCGCTCTCGGGCAACCGGGAGAAGGGCCTCTCTGCTGATCTAGCGGCGGCCAGCGCGGCCGAACAGGGCGTGCAGCACAACTTGACCCCACAGCCCTCGCGCTGCTAATGTCCCCTGGACTTCGCTCGCTCCCTCCAAGGGCCCCCCGCCCCATGCGCTGTCCGGCTTGCCAGACCGAGGCCCCTGCCGACGCGACGACCTGCCCCGCCTGTCGCACGGCCCTCGTCGCCCCGCCCCTCCAGGTAGGTGCGAGTGTCGCCGTCACCCCCGCCCGTCCCAGGAAGCCGCGGCGGCGCGGCATCGGGGAAGAATCCGAGACGCCCTTCTCCGCCAACGTCGCCGGCCCCAACCGGCGCGCCCTCCGCGCCTATCAACTCTCCGTCTACGGCCTCTTCCCCGGCGCCGGCCTGGTCCTCGGCCCGCTCGCCGTCGTCCTCGCCCTCGACGCCCAGCGCCGCGGCCGGGGCGATCCCGAGTTCACCGCCCACGTACCCGCCAAGGGGGCCATCCTCCTCGGCACCCTCCTCACGCTCACCAACTGGGCCGGCCTCGCCCTCATGGTCCTCGGGCTCCGATCGTCTTGAAGCGCGCCGGGGCTGGGATTCAGTCGGCATTCTTGCTTGTCGTTTCGCGAGAGGTCATCGCCGATAGCCCCGGCAGCTCCCGCCCGCGCTTGCGTTCGGGCGCCGGCGCCGTCGCGGGGTAGAGTTGCTCCTGAGCCTGCCGGCAGACGCGCGCCGCCACGGCCACCTTGAGCAGGTGAATCCCGCCGCGGAAAATGAAGATGGCGGCGACGAGAAAGAGCCCGGCTTCGAGGATGAAGTGCTGCTCGCAGAAATCGTAGACGACGTAGAACGCCCCCAGGCCCAGGAGAAGGAGGGCCCACCCGGCGATCTCGCGCGCCCACAACAGGGCCCAGCCAACGACGTCGCGCACCAGCCGAAAGTTCATGGCCTCTCCTTGCGCAGCCGCGCCCACACCAGCCAGCGCTGGAGCCGACGCTGCTCCCCGCGCGTCGCCGCCCACGCCTGGTCTTGCAAATAGAGCAAACTTTCCATCCCCGAGGCGCTCGCCCAACGGAGATACCCCAGCAGCGCGCTCGCCACGAGCAGGGCGACGGCGAAGATCCACAGCAACACCAGCGCGAACCACAGGTCGCGCGGCACTCGCACCAGGGGATACCACAACTCGTTCCACAGCCAGCGCCAGCCGATGAACGCCGCCAGGGCGAACGTCCCCACGCTCACCAGCAGATAGACCACCTCGCGCCCGGTCACCAGCGCCGGGCTGCGCACGCCCTCCGTCGCCCGCGGGTGGCGGCGCCCGTCGAACGGGCGGCCCCGGCGAACGAGCGTCATCAGGCGATACTGCGCGGCGACGTAGGCGAGCATGCCGACGGCCAGGGCGACGTCGGTCAGCGGATCGATCCGCTGACGATAGCTTGCCCAGTTGCCCGTGATGCGATTGCGGAACACCATCAGAATGGTGAGCACCATCATCAGCAGCGGTGGGCCGATGCTCCACGACGTCTGCAGCGACACCAGCCCGAGCAGCAGCACCACCGCGCTCCAGTAGCTCATCCCGTCGTGGAGCAGTACCACCGTCACCAGCAATAGCGCGATCAGCCCCATCAACTTGTAGTCGCGCACCCCCAGCGGCATCCCTCCCTCGGCGGGATCGCGTATCGTCTGGTCCCGTTCGCGAGCCATCACCGTCTCCTCCCCGCCGTGCGCAGCCGCTCCAGCCTGGCCAGCACCAGCGGCAACGGCTCCTCGCTCCCCGCACACACCACCAGGGCCCCCAGCCGCGCGAACGTCCGGCGGATGCGGGCGTAGGCGGCATGAAAGCGCATCGTATCGGCGCGCGTCAGCAGGTGGTGGAGCGGAGCGTCGGGCGACAGCTCCGGCAGGCGCCGCTTGCCCCTGTCCTCCCTGGGCAAGGGCAGGCCGGCCGGCCAGGGACACACGAGCACCACCTGATGGTGCCGGCTCAGCGCCACGCGCACCGCCTGGAGCAGCGGGCCAAGGCGATCGTCCAACTCCAGCACGTCGGCCAGCAGGACGAAGAGCTCGTTGTCGTGCCCCTTGCCCACCGCCCGCGTCAGCGCCGTCGCCAGGACGCTCACCTTCTCGGGCGCCGCCAGCAGATAGCGGCCATCCTGGTCGTAGAGCGACACGGCGAACGGCACCTGATGCTCGCTCAGGAAGCGCTGCTGAGCGGCGGCGAACAGGTCGTCGTCCTCCAGCAAGGCCTCCAGGCCGCCCCAGCGCGGCCCGTAGCGCACTGCCAGGACGGCCGCTAGCTTCTTGCGCCAGCGAGTCAGCCGGCGCCGGCGCCACGACACCAGCAGGCTCAGTAGAAAGGCCCCCGTGGCCAGCGGGGAGGCCAGCAGGCCCCCGAAAACGAAAAGCTGGAACAGAAGCCCGCGCCCCCAGTCCGGCAGCCAGTCGAGAAAGAGCGCGACGACGTTGGCGACGAGCAGCCCCATCGGCACGCCGAACAACCCGAGCCACAAAAGCCGTAACTTGGCGCGGTGTAGTAGGTCCCACAGCCCTCGCCAGCGCCGCCGGTAGCGCGGAAAGGCCACGAACCACGTCAGCCACCACGGCATCGCGTTGACGTCGGAGCGCAACAGCTCCGGATAAACTTCCTCCGCCAGCGCGTAGGCCGTCGGCAGCAGCAGGTCCGGGTCGGCCCGCGGCACCGAGGGGGCCAGCCCCCCGGCGTCCGCCAGCGCCTCCAGCATCGCGGTCTGCTGATGCCCGGTTCGGCCGGGGCGCCAGTTTCGGGCGCTCCGCTCGTCGAACAAACACAGCCCGGTGAGATCGCGCATCGCCTTGTTGGCCTGCATGATGCCTGCCGCCAGCTCGATCAGCCGATCGAGCGGCTTGGCGCCGAGGTCGAGGATGGCCCGCCGCTTGCGCCCCTCCTTCTTGCGCTCGACGTGGGCCGACGGCACGCGGACCGAGGTGGACGTATCGAGGAAGAGGGTGCAGCGGACCGGCACCTCGCTCTCGAACTCCTTGGTGATGAGCCGGTCGCGCCGCGCCGACACCTTCCAGGCGATGGTGCGCGGCGGGTCGCCGGCCTGGTAGTCGCGCAGGTCGAGCAGTTCGCTACTGCTGCCCGGCTGGCGCAGGCGGTGGGCCCCCGGCGGGAGCAACTGGTTGTGCTGCTTCTGCCCGGCCGGATGGCGGCCGGAGACGGGGCGCGGGGCCGGCATCACCCGGTAGACCACGGGGGCGCGGACGAAATGCACGTGGTAGAAGAAGCATTGGAGGTCGGCGACCTCGACGCGCAGCCCCTCGAAGCGCGCCAGGCCGGCGTTCGGGCAGCGCACCTGATACACCATCCCGATCGGCTTGCCCTTCTCGAAGGCCCCCTGGACGTACGTGGGCCCTTTGACGTGCTCGACGCCGAACGGCACGAGGTCGGTGACGACGACGTAGGGAAGGGCCCCTGCCCCCTTGACCTTCAACGACACGCGCACCTCGAAGCCGCGCCCCGCCCACAGCGTCGCCACCGGCCCGCGCTCGTCGCAGACGTCGCGCCTCGCCCGCAGCCCGCGCACCAGGGCTCGCACGCGCACGGCAAAGGTCAGCCACTCCCACGAGAACCACAACAGCAGGGCCAGGCCCGCGACGACCAGCGCCGACTGCTCCGCCAGGGCCCCCACGAGCGCCATGAGGACCGCGAAGAACAGACACCAGAAGCCACGTGTGGTCATCGCAACGTCCAGCAGGAAGAGATTGATCCACCGAGGTACGATGGTCGAGCGGTGCTTCGCAGAAGCGTTGCGGGCCGGATCGCGACACGTCACTCGTCCTTGTCTTTTTCCTTTTCCTTCTCTTTCTCTTCCTTGGGCAGTTCGGACGAATCGAAAATCACTTCCGAGATCGCGTGAGGCGGGAAGAGTCGGTAGCCCACCGCCGACTTGCCGAGCAGCCCGCGAAGCTCCATCCTCCTCTCGCCGAAGGTTGGCCGTTCGATCAGGGTCAGGCTCAGCGCGTTCTCGCCGTGCGTCACTTCCCAGACGACTTCGCGGTCGTCGGGGCTGGGGGCGACGATCTTCTTGATCTTGCTCACGTCCAGCTTCAACGTCTTCTTGAACATCAGCGCCGGCATCAACTTCTCCGCGCCGCGGCCGACCTGGTAGAGCGGCGTGAGGTCGCTGACTTTGTGGGCCCGTTTGATCGACTTATCGACCGCGACCACCACGGCGGGGCGCCCCGCGACCTGCGCCGGCACCCGAGGCCCCGGGAAGCGGATGCCGCGGATGCTGTTGCGGGCCCCGCCCCCCTGGAACGTGAGCGAGGCCACGCCGGCCTCGCCGAGATCGACGTCGGCCTCGATGGTGAGCTGGTTGATGGCGGCGTAGCGCGTCGAGCCGGTCAGCACGACGTCCTCGCCCTTACCGCTCGTGGCGACGCGCGCCGTCACGGTCTTCTTCTCGGCGTCGAAATCGAGAGCGCGCAAGCGGTCGAGCGGGATGAGGGCGACGGCGCCTTCCTCGAAGTGGACGCGGAGGTCGTCGCGGAAGATCAGCGCCTCGGGCGGGCCGGCGGCGATTGCCTTGGGGGCCGGCTTCTCCTCCTTCTTGGGGGCCGGCTTCTCCTCCGCCACCAGCCAGGTGAGCTTGGTGGTGCCGCGCGTGAAGCGCCACGACTTCACCTTCTGCTCCTTCCCGGCCGAGTCGAGGATGACGAGCGTGCCGGGATCGGCCGGCTTGACCTTGGGCAGTTCCTCCTTGTCCTTGTCCTTGTCTTTCTCGTCGGCCCCGGTCGCGAAGGCCCCCAGCCCGACGACGAGGAGGGTGACCAGAAGGCTTTTCGCAATCTTCCGCAGGTTCATCGTTGCGCCCTTGCACAAGAGGTTCGAGGATGGCACGTACCGTGCATGTTGAAAGGCTCGCGCTGGAAGATCAAGAACAAATCGCTCGGTTTTCGCAATCGGAGCGAGGACGAAGCACGGAGCAGACAGAAGAGATCGAACAGAAGGCAACGAAGGCAACGAAGAAAGCAAAGAGAGCAAGGAGCCAGAAAGGCAGCGCCCTCCTCTTCGGCTGCTTTTCGCTGTTCAATCTCGTGTGGGACGGTGCTTTGCTCCCCTTCCAGATGCTTTCCTTCTCTTCTTTCTTCGTTGCCTTCGTTGCCTGCTGTTCGATCTCTTCGGCGCGTCGGGAGGCCCTCGGCGTTGTCTGACGCGGACCGGCCGCGTATCCTGAAGGAACAGGCGGGGCGGGACGGGGAGCCCTTGCGTTGCCCGGACTGCTGGGCCATAATCAACGGCGTGGGCTTTCCTACCAGTGAAGGACATGGTCCCATGGCGACGCCTGACGAACCCACCGACGACATCTTTCAGCCGGGCGGTCGTCTCCGCCTCGAATTGCTCACCGACGAGGCGGTCCGGGCGTTGCGCGAGTCGATCCGGCTGGCCCGCGAGACCCGCTGGGACAGCCTGCGGAGCCCCCACGTTTTCATGGGGCTCCTCGCCGTGCCGGACCCCAGCCTCCGCAACTGGGGCGAACGGCTCCAGGCCGACCTCGGCAAGCTCCTCAGTCAGTTTCAGGAGTTGTTCCACCAGGAGGAGGGCGAGGACGAGGCCGTGATGGCCCTCAACCGCGAGTTCCTGTCCGACAACGTCATCCGGCTGCTGCGCGAGGCGTTCAACCGCGCCGTCGATCATCGCCGCAGCAAGATCACGCCGATGGACCTGCTCATCAGCCTGCTAACCGCCCCCAACAGCATCGTCGCCGAGTGCTTCCAGCGCATTGGCGTCACTGCCGCCAAGCTCACCGAGCTCGCCGTCATGGCCGAGCATCACGGCTGGGACAACGAACGCGGCGAGAAGAGCAAAAAGTGACCGGGCCTCCTCGCCCCAAACCATCCGCCCTCCTGGCTCGTCTCTTGTTGGCATAACCTCCGGTGCGCGCATGGCCCCCGCGCGGGCCCGCACCCCCTTTCCTCCTGCCAGCAAGGGAGATCCTCATGCGTCGTGCCTGGATGTTCGCCGGGGCAGCTACCCTGGCCATCGCCGCGTCCTTCCTCGCCCTCTATGCCTCTCGCTCGCTCGCCGATGGCAAGAAGGGCGAACCAAAGCATGCTGCCCAGCCGGCCGGCGAGGCGACGCTGGCGAAGCTGGACCTCGGTCAGGTGGTGCTGTTCTCCAGCGGGGTGGGCTACTTCCAGCGCGAGGGCTCCGTCGAGGGCAACACGCGGGTTGACCTGGCCTTCCCCGTGAGCGACGTCAACGACCTGATCAAGTCGATGGTGCTGCGCGACCTGGACGGGGGGGCGATCACCACGGTCTCCTACGACAGCAACGCCCCCATCGAACGCACGTTGAAGTCGTTCGCCATCAACCTGACGAACAACCCCTCCTTCGCCGCCATCCTC
>JBBSEZ010000386.1:0-9567 GCA_038239195.1 Gemmatales bacterium | reverse complement strand
GTGAAGGCCCACTTGCCCGCGGAGAGCCGCTGGAGCTGATAGAGGTGCCCTTCGCCGTCGCGATAGACGACGTGCGCGCTCGTGCCCCGGACGCAGGCGGCGGGGTCGCCGACCGCCTTGGGTGCCTTGGCCAGCTCCGTCAGGTTGGAGTGCCTCCACGTGCCCTCGGCGGAGCGAGACAACCGATGCACGTTGCCCTCGCTGTCGCGGTAGACGACGTGCTGCGCCCCCTCCAGAACGTAGCCGGCGGGGTCGCTGGCCGCCTTGGGGGCCTTGGCGACGTCGGTCAGGTTGGCGGTGCCCCACTTGCCCTTGGGGCCCTGATAGAGCTCGCGGATGCTCCCCTTGCCGCCGCGGTAGATCACGTGCTGCCCTTTACCCGTGGAGTAGGCGAAGGGGTCGCCGGACGCCTTGGCGGCCTTGGCCGCCTTCGTCAGGTCGGAGTGTGCCCACTTGCCCCCTGGGAGGCGATAGAGCTCGTGGACGCCCCCGAGGAGGCCGCGGTAGACGATGTGGTTCCCTCCCTCCATGACGTAGCCGAAGGGGTTGCCGGCCGCCTTGGGGGCCTTGGCGACGTCGGTCAGGTTGGCGTGTCCCCACTTGCCCTTGGGGAGCCGATAGAGCTCGTGGACGTTCCCCTTGCCGCCGCGGTAGATCACGTGCTGCCCCCCCTCCACGACGTAGCCGAAGGGCTCGCTGGATGCCGCGGGGGCCCCGGCCGCCGCCGTCAGGTCGGCGGGGGCCCACTTGCCCTTGGGGAGCATGGAGAGCGCGTAGACGCTCCCCTTGGCGCCGCGGTAGACGACGTGCTGTTCCCCCTTGAGGACGTAGCCGGTGGGGTCGCCGACCGCCAGCGAGGCCGCGGCCAGCTCCGTCAGGTCGGCATGCGACCAGGTGCCCTTGGCGGCGCGGGACAGTTCGTGGACGTGTCCCTTGCTCCCGCGATAGACGACGTACTGGCTCCCCTCCTGGACGAAAGCGGCGGGGTCGCCGACGGCCTTGGGGGCCGCGGCCAGCGTGCGGTCGGGGGCCGCCAGCAACAACGCCCCGCCGAGCAGCACGCCGGCGGACAGAGCAAACGCGATCCGCTTCATAGGACCTCCCTTGGGCGAAACAAAAAGCCACGGCGGACGGCCGGGGTGGCCTCCGCGAGCTCGTGGCCGAGGACGTTCGCCCGTTCCCTGGCGCCTTGGACTGTCGCAAGCCTCGCTGTCGGCGAGCCCGCCAGACAGTCCTACCCTATCAGGATATGCAATCGGCGCGTTCCGAACATGGGCCCTTCCCGTTCTTTCACGAGGCCTTCTCGATGTCGATGCCCGAAAAGAGCTCCTCGGCCTCGGCGGCGATCTCCACCCGGCGGGCCTCCTCCAGCCTTCTCCAGTCGTCCACCCACTCCAGCGCCGAGATGCCCGAGGAGTGGAAGACCGTGTAGTCGTCGGGGGCGAGCTCGGCGGCCCGCCGATAGATGGCTTGCAGGTAGGGCCACCCCCGGCAGCGGGCGCCAACACGTTCGAGGCCGATGGCCAGTTGTCGCAAGCGCTGCGCTGGAGGCATGGCGACGTCCTCGGTCAATTCGAGGAACTCGTCCAGATCGGCGGCGAGGAGGCGAAGGGGGTGCTCCTCCATGAACAGGGAGACGGCGACGTCGAAATCGGTGTTGTCGGCCATCGGACCGTCCTGCCAGAAAGGGCCCGGGTGACGTCGAGCCCGCCGCCATCGAGGTCGAATTTGGCCAGGCGCTTCTTCCTGGCCACGTCGCCCTCCCGCGACCCATCGAGCCGAAGCCCGTTGTAGTCGGCGCCGGACAGAAGGGCGGGGCCGCTCGCGCCGAGAAAGAACCGACGCGTGCGACGGGGCGCGCTGCTATCATCGGCCCTGGTAGCCGAACCAGCAACGAGGGCACCATGACGCAAGGCACCATCCACGCCATCTACCTTGCCTCCCGGGCCGGGGCGCCCTTGCTCCCCGCCGAACAGGTACGCGCCCTGAAGGGGCTGGGCCTGGAGGGGGACCGCTACGCCCTCGGGCAGGGCAGTTTCTCGCGCTGGCCCGGCATGGGCCGGGCCGTCTCGTTCGTCGAGCAGGAAGTGATCGAGGCCGTCCTCCGCGAGCACGGCCTGGACCTCGCCGAGGGCCGCAGCCGGCGCAACGTGGTGACGACCGGCGTGGCCCTGCTCGGGCTGGTGGGCCGGCGCTTCCGTGTCGGCGGCGCTCTTTTCCGCGGCGACCGCCCCTGCGAGCCGTGCGGCTACCTGGAGCGCCGGGTCGGGCCGGGGCTGGTCGCCGTGCTCCGGGGCAGGGGCGGGTTGCGGGCCGACGTGCTGGAAGAGGGGACGTTCGGGCTCGGCGACGGCATCGAGATCGAGGGGGACGTGAGGAGCTGGTTTGGTGTAGGACGGCTCTCCTGAGCCGTCCTCCGGGCAGGGACAGCTCAGGAGAGCCGTCCTACAGGGATGCCTTTTCCTGCCGGTCGCCTCAGGCCGCGCCGGGCAGCGACCTCTTCCTGACAAAAGCTCGCCGCCCCGGTATACTAACCCCTACTTCTTGCGCCGACCTGCCCACCTTCCCGCAACCGAGCTCTCTCATGGTGGATTCACTGATGCGGCCCTTCTCTTCTCCGCGCCGGCTGGTCGCCCTCTTCCCCGTGGCCCTGCCGCTGTTGTTCCTGCTCGTGCCGTCCGACGGCCCGGCGCCTTGCATCGCGGGGGCGCCGGCCCCCGCCCGGCTGGAACTGAAGCACGGCGACCGCATCTCCATCCTCGGCAACACCCTCGCCGACCGCATGCAGCACAGCGGCTGGCTTGAAACCTACCTCCACAGCCGATTCCCCCAGCACGACCTCGTCACGCGCAACCTCGGCTTCTCCGGTGACGAGGTCTATCCCAGCAAGCGCCTGCGATCGGCGAACTTCGGCAGCCCCGATCACTGGCTCGGCGCCACCCGGGCCGACGTGGTCTTCGCCTTCTTCGGCTACAACGAGTCGTTCGCCGACAAGGCCGGCTTGCCCGCCTTCAAGAAAGAGCTCGAAAGCTTCATCCGCCACACCGTCGCCCAGAAGTACAACGGCAAGGCCCCCGCCCGCCTCGTCCTCTTCTCGCCCATCGCCCACGAAGACCACCAGAGCCCCAACCTGCCCGACGGCAAGGAAAACAACCGCCGGCTCGCCCTCTACACGGCCGCCATGCGCGACGTCGCCGCCGCCAACAAGGTCCCCTTCGTCGATCTGTTCGCCCCCACGCGTGCCCTCTACGGCAAGGCCAAAGAGCGCCTCACCATCAACGGCATCCACCTCACCGAGAAGGGCGACGAGGCCCTCGCCCGGGTGATCGACAAGGCCCTCTTCGCCGGCGAGCCCAAGGGCAAGCGCGACGCCGCCTCGCTGGAGAGACTGCGCCAGGCGGTCCTCGACCGCAACTTCTACTGGTTCCAGCGCTACCGCACCACCGACGGCTACTCGATCTACGGCGGGCGGGCCGACCTCAGCTTCGTCGGCTGGAAGACCAAGCAGCGCACCACCAACCGCGAGATCATGCAGCGCGAGATGGAAGTCCTCGACGTGATGACCGCCAACCGCGACAAGCACGTCTGGGCGGTCGCCCGGGGCGGGGACCTCAAGGTGGACGACGAGAACACGCCTCCCTTCCTCCCCGTCGAGACCAACAAGCCCGGCTCCGGGCCGCAGGGGGCACACGTCTTCCTCGAGCCCACCAAGGCCATCGAGAAGATGAAGGTCGCCAAGGGCATGAAGGTCGAGCTGTTCGCCTCGGAGAAGGACTTCCCCGAGCTGGTCAACCCCGTGCAGATGACCTGGGACGCCAGGGGCAGGCTGTGGGTGGCCGTCTGGCCGACGTATCCCCACTGGAAGCCCAAGGACCCGATGAACGACAAGATCCTGATTCTCGAGGACACCAAGGGCACCGGCAAGGCCGACAAGTGTACCGTTTTCGCCGACGGGCTACACTGCCCGACCGGCCTGGAGGTCTACGACGGCGGCGTCATCGTCGCCTGCGCGCCCGACCTGTGGTTCCTCAAGGACACGAAGGGCACGGGCAAGGCCGACGTTCGGCGGAGGATCTTGCACGGCCTCGACTCGGCCGACACGCACCACGCCTCGAACAGCTTCACCTTCGACGGCGGGGGCGGGCTCTACTTCCAGGAGGGCACCTTCCACCACACGCAGGTCGAGACGCCCTACGGCCCGCCGCAGCGCTGCGCCAACGCGGGCGTCTTCCGCTACGAGCCGCGCACCCAGAAGTTCGAGGTCTACGTCAGTTACGGCTTCGCCAACCCGCACGGCCACGTCTTCCGCCGCTGGGGCCAGGACATCGTCATCGACGGCACTGGCTCCAACCCCTACCACGCCGCCCTGTTCTCCGGCTACCTGCCGTTCCCGCTCAAGCACAACGGCCCGCCGCAAGTCTGGCGGCCACGCACCCGGCCCTGTCCCGGCATGGAGGTGTTGTCGAGCCGGCACTTTCCCGACGCCATGCAGGGCAACATCCTGGTGGGCGACGTGATCGGCTTCCGGGGCATCTTGCAGTACAAGCTCCGCGACGACGGGGCCAGCTTCGTCGGCGAGGAGGTGGAGCCGATCGTCTCCTCCAGCGACCCGCAATTCCGCCCCTCCGACCTCAAGGTGGGCCCCGACGGCGCCATCTACTTCAGCGACTGGCAGAAGCCGATCATCGGCCACATGCAGCACAACCTGCGCGACCCCAGCCGCGAGCGCGAGCACGGCCGGGTCTACCGCATCACCTACCCGGGCCGGCCCCTGGTCAAGCGCAAGGAGATCGCCGGCGCGCCGATCGAGAAGCTCCTCGACCTGCTGAAGGAGCCCGAGGACCGCGTCCGCTACCGCACCCGCATCGAGCTGGGCGGGCGCGAGACGGCCAAGGTGGTCCCCGCCGCCAAGAAGTGGCTCGCCGGGCTCGACAAGGACGCGGCGGGCTACGAGCACCACCGCCTCGAGGCGCTGTGGCTGCACCAGTCGCACAACGTCGTGGACGCGGCCCTGCTCAAGGACGTGCTGGCGTCGAAGGACGCGCGGGCCCGGGCCGCGGCGACGCGCGTGCTGGGCTACTGGCGCGACCGCGTGCCCAACACGCTCGACCTGCTGCTGAAACAGGCCGCTGACGAGGCGCCGAGCGTGCGGCTGGAGGCGGTGCGCGCCGCCAGCTTCCTGAAGGTGGCCGAGGCGATGGAGGTGGGCCTGGTGGCCTCCGACAAGGGCAGCGACCGCTACGTCGAGTTCGTGCGCGGCGAGACGGAGCGGGCGCTGCAGCCGTACGTGCAGCAGGCAATCGCCGAGAAGCGCAAGATCGCCTTCAAGACCGCTGTGGGGGCGCGGTACTTCCTCAAGACGGTGAGCACGGGCGACCTGATGAAGATGGAGCGCAGCCAGCCCGTCTACCTCGAGCTGCTGTTCCGCCCCGGCGTGCGCGACGAGTTCCGCCGCGAGGCGCTGACGGGGCTGGCGAAGGCCGAGAAGAAGGGCGAACTGCCCGTGCTGCTCGAGGCCATTCGCAGCAACGACGCCCAGGAGGCCCGCGCCGACGAGAGCGTGGCCTTCGACCTCATCCGCCTGCTGGCCGGGCGCCGGCGCGAGGAGCTGACGGCGACGCGCGCCGAGCTCGTCAAGCTGGCCACGGGCGCCAAACAGCCGGTGACGCGCCAGCTCGGCTTCGTGGCGCTGATCGCCGCCGACGGCAAGGCCGACGCCGCCTGGGCGCTGGGCACCAAATCGGCCCGCGCGCTGCAAGACCTGGTGCGTGCGGTCCCGCTCATCCGCGACCCCGGCCAGCGCTCCGACCTCTACCCGAAGGTGTCCGCCTTGCTGACGGGCCTGCCGAAGGAACTGGGCCTGGCGAAGGAAGGCAAGACCGTGAGCGGGCGCTACGTCCGCATCGAGCTGCCCGGCCGGCAGCGGACCTTGACCCTCGCGGAGGTCGAGGTCTACAGCGACGGCGCCAACGTCGCCCGGCGCGGCAAGGCGTCGCAGAAGAACACCGCCCACAGCGGCGACGCCAACCGGGCCATCGACGGCAACAAGAGCGGCACCTACGGCGCCGGCGGGCAGACGCACACGCAGGAAAACACCGCCAACCCGTGGTGGGAGGTCGATCTCCAGAAGGAGTATCCGATCGAGTCGATCGTGGTCTACAACCGCACCGACGGCAACCTGGGTAGCCGGCTCAAGGGCTTCTCGCTGCGGGTGCTGGACGGAGGCCGCAACGTCGTGTTCCGCCAGGACAAGAACCCAGCCCCGGAGGTGAAGGCGACCTTCGCCGTCGGCGCGCTGTCGCCGGAGCGGACCATCCGCCGGGCCGCGATGGTGGCGCTGCCCAGCATGCGCGGCCAGGAAGTCGAGGCCGTCAAGGCGCTGGTCAAGTTCGTCAAGGACGACGGCGATCGCCACGCCGCCGTGGTGGCGCTTCGGCGGGTGCCGGCCCGGCTCTGGCCCAAGGACCTGGCGAAGCCGGTGCTGAACGACCTGCTCGGCTACGTCAAGGGCGTGCCCGTCCCCCAGCGCACGACGCCCGAGGTCGTGGACGCACTGCAACTGGCCGACGCCCTGGCCGGGCTGCTGCAGGTCGAGGAGGCGCGCAAGGTGCGCCGCGAGCTGGGGGAACTGGGCGTGCGCATGATCCGCGTCGGCACGGTCGTCGAGCAGATGATCTACGACCGCGACCGCATCGTGGTGCAGGCAGGGCGGCCGGTGGAGATCCTCTTCGAGAACACCGACGGCATGCCGCACAACTTCGTCATCGTGCAACCGGGCTCCCTCGAAGAGGTTGGCGAATTGGGCGAGAAGACGGGCACCGACCCGAAGGCGGCGGAGCGCAACTACGTCCCGCCGTCGGGGAAGGTGCTCCTGGCGAGCCGGCTGTTGCAGCCGCGCGAGGCGCAGCGGCTGAGCTATACGGTGCCGAAGAAGGTGGGGGTGTATCCGTACGTCTGCACCTATCCCGGCCACTGGCGGCGGATGCACGGGGCCCTCTACGTCGTCGAGGACCTGGAGGCTTACCAGGCAGCGCCGGAGGCGTACCTGGCGAAGAAGCCGCTGCCGATCCTCGACCCGCTGTTGAAGGACAACCGCCCGCGCACGGAGTGGAAGTACGCCGACCTGGCGTTGTCGGCGAAGGCGCTCTCGGGGCGCTCATTCGCCAACGGCAAGCAGATGTTCCAGGTGGCGACGTGCGTGGCGTGCCACAAGCTGGGCGGAGCGGGGCAGGACTTCGGCCCCGACCTGACGAAGATGAATCCCAAGTGGACGTCGGCCGACGTGCTCAAGCACGTGCTGGAGCCGTCGCTGGAGATCAACGAGAAGTATCAGACGTGGGTCTTCGAGCTGAAGTCGGGCAAGAGCATAACGGGGGTGATCGTGGGCGAGACGCCGGCGGCGCTGAAGGTGATCGAGAACCCACTGGCCTCGACGAAGGCGGTGGAGATCAAGAAGGCGTCGATCGCGGAGAAGGCAAAGTCGCCGACGTCGATGATGCCGAAGGGGCTGCTGGACAAGCTGCGGCGCGAGGAGGTGCTCGACCTGCTGGCGTACGTGGTGTCGGGGGCCAACCCGAAGCACAAGGCGTTCGAGGGCGGACACGACCACGGGCACAAGCACGGCGAGGGCCGGATCGAACGGGGGCGCGAGGGGGCGCTGGGGTGGAACGACCGGGCGCCGGTCGGGGCGGGGCGGCTGGGGGCGGCGAGGGGGGCGGGGCCGGGGAAGCCGTGCCCGTGCTGCGGGCGGTTTCGGATCGAGGCGCCGCGGCTGCCGACGCTAAACTTGCCGTGACGGAGGGCGCGGGGGACGAGAGCCGGGCATGAAGGGATGGAGGGCGCGGGCCTCGCAGCGAGGCCCCCGGCGTCTTACATCTGCGACCTCGTATCGCATCAGCGCCGTGGTCCCGCAAGGAGACGAGCACGTCCTCTTTTCCCCTCAACACTTGTCTTCGGGCCCCGGCGTCGTGTCCAACTTGGGCGCGGCAGCAGGTTGGGCCGGGGGCGGTACGGCCGAAGCCTTAACCGAGATTGGTTCGTCGCTCGGGCGCGGGAGTCGCCCGGATTCGACGCCCTTTGTCAAGGCAGAGAGGTCGTACTCGTACCGACGCCGGGCCGAGAGCCAGTCCGGGTAAACAAACGCGCTCAGATGCCGGTGCAAGCCGCAGTGTTTCATCTCTGCCACCCCCCGCATCGTGTCCTGGTGGTGAACGCAGATGGTCAGGGGGAGGGCCTCATCCCGACAGCAGTTGAATTGACGGTCTTGCTGGCGGCGGGCGTAATCGTCGGACGCCTTCCCCTGGAGGAACTCGCCCGGGTTCCGTCCCTCCCACCACTGAACCTCCCGCTCGAATCGCGTGAAGTAGGCCTCGTCTACGATGACAGGGTCCAGGTCGCTGGGCTTCGACCCGGGGCCGCTTCGCATTGCTGTCCACACGGTCTGCTTCGGGGCGATACTGAAGCCGATGTGGCAACTCCCGCGCAGGTAGAGGTTCCGGGGATGGATGCCCGTCCGTTCGGCCACTGCTTCCAGAAAAGCGCAGTAGTGGGCGTACTCGGCGAAGGCCCAAGGGGTGCCGCTCATCAGGTATCGATTCACGAGTTGTAGCGGGGCCGTCTTCGCAAGGTCATACAGCTTGATGGGCGTCCAGATCACGTGCCCCTGTTCATCGAATTTCATGGACCGCCGCTGCCTCCTCGACCACGACGAGCGGCTGGTTGTAACTTCCGTCGGGAAGGAACATCGGGCTGTTAAACCGGAGCCGCACCCTGTTGTTGCAATTCGGACAGCGGAACAGGTCGCCGGAGATGCGGGCATACAACTGCCGCGAAATCGGTTCCCCGCAAAGCGGGCACGGGGAAACATCCTGGAACTCACAGTTCGGGCAGATAGCTGGTCGCACTGGGCCTGCCACGTTCCCGCAGTTCACGCATTCTTCGCCGGGCAATGCTGGCGTTTCGATCAGTTCGACATTGTCGGTGTAGTGGTACTGGTCGATTACGCGACGGACCTCATCGGGGAACGCGGTGGCGAACTCAAAGTACGCCCGCCCGCTCTCATCACGGTGAGTGCCGTGCAGCGGGTGGTCGGGGTCAACTTCGACCGGCGAGTGGGCCCACAAGTCCCGGCGGAGGTTAGCAGCTGTTCGTAACTCGGCAACCCGGTCGCCAGTTGTTCTAACCGTGGCTCGCATCCGCACTGGCATGGTTCGCTCCCTGTTGTCGCTTGCCCGACTGATGAAGTCTCTGCCTGAGTCGGGTAAGGAGGTGAGCTCACCCTCACCCCCTCCTCTTACGTTGACCGGACCCCTCGCTCCTGGCTCCCGACCACCCTGTGGGGCTGGCAGTCGCCGCTTTGGCTCACGCCTCGGCGACCGTCTCTTTCCAAAAAGGAGCTACGTTGTCCAGCGGGCTTCGCACCCCGGCAGCAGTTCCCGCCCCGCGTGCGCAGCAGTAGAATAGGGGTGAGTCAGCAGTTCCCGCCCCGCGTGCGCAGCAGTAGAATAGGGGTGAGTTGAGGGGATGGCTTCGTAAATAGCATTCGTCCACTAGCGCACAGCCGTCCCC
>JBBSEZ010000385.1:0-9590 GCA_038239195.1 Gemmatales bacterium | reverse complement strand
GATCGGGTGGCGGCTGGCGGCCACGCGGGTGTGCCGGCATCACCCCGCGCGGGGGGGACGGGGGCGCGTTGTTACGATTCTTATTTCGCCGCCCGGGTTGCGGGGCGCGGCGGGCGTCGCGCCGAGCCGAGCTCGGCGGCTAAATGGGGGACGGTCGTCGCGCGTACACGAGAAGCCCATGAGTGCGCCCGCCCATCAGCGATCGCCGGCTGCGCCTGTTCGCGTGCGCCTGCTACAGGCGCATCTGGCCAATCCTCGAGAGCTGGCGGAGCATGGAGGGCGTCGTCGTGGCCGAGCGCTACGCCGACTCCCTGCCGGGCGGCGAGAAGCTGCCGATGGCGGCGCGCACGGCCTGGGACGCTTCGCGCAGAATCAGCGCCATCGGGGCGGCCCGGCTGGCGGCGCGGGCGGCCCATCGCGCCGCGCAGATCGGCGGCGAGCTCCCGGCCAGGGAGCGGGCCCTGGAGGCGGCGCGGCTGTGCGCCGAGGCGGCGGCCGAGATCAGGCTCGACGGTTGGGGCGTCGAGCGCGCCGCCCAGGCCCACCTGGTCCGCGACGTCTTCGGCAACCTCTTCCGCCCTCTGCCCGAGCTGTCTCCGGAATGCATCGCGTGGAAGGACGGCACCGTCGTGCGCCTGGCGCAGACCATCCGCGAGGGCGGCAACTTCGACGAGGTGCCGGTGCTGGCCGACGCCCTCGAAGACGCTGGCTGCACCGATTCGTTGGTGCTCGACCACTGCCGGGCGGGAGGCCCCCACGTGCGGGGGTGCTGGGCGGTCGATTGGGCGCTGGGCAGAAGTTGACCATCTCCGCCGTCGCACGCCCCTCCAGGGACGGGCAAGTCGCAAGTGGGGACTGGCCCCGACACCCTCGCTGGGTTATCATCCTCCCAGGTGCGACCGCGAATCGACGCGCGACCTGGGCACGTACGAGGGAGGCAGATGGCGCGACGTTACATCGTTCTCCTGGTGGGACTGCTGGCCCTGGCCGTTCTGGCGAGGGGCCAGGCGCTCGCGCAGGGCCCCAAGGTCCCGCCCAAAGACAAGAAAGACAAGAAGGACAAGATCAAGGCCAAGGACAAGCCCAAGGACGTGCCCAAGGTGCTGCCCAAGGTGCTGCCGAAGAACCTGCTCGCCCTCAAGGAGCTGGGCGCCACCTTCGAGGTGGAGGGCAAGGACGTCGTCGGCATCAGCCTGTTCGGCAGCAAGGCTACCGACACCGACCTGGTACACCTGCGGGGGACGTCGCTGCGCTCGCTCGACCTTTACAACGTCCCCATCACCGACGTCGGGCTGGCCAACGTCAAGGGGCTAGTAGGCCTGCAAGTGCTCGACCTGCGCGGCACGCGCATCACCGACGCGGGGCTGGTCAACCTCGAAGGCATGAAGGGCCTCACGTACCTCAACCTCAGCGACACGGCCGTGAGCGGGGGCAACCTGGCCTCGCTGCGCAAGCTCGGCAAGCTCGACACGCTCAGCCTGGCCGGCACCAACATCACCGACGCCGGGTTGGCGCACGTGGCCGGGCTCCGCGCGCTCTCCGTACTGAGCCTGTATCGCACGCCGATCACCGACGCCGGGCTCGTTCACCTCAAGGGCCTGACCGCCTTGACGCGCCTCGACCTGGGGGAGACGCGGATCAAGGGGCCTGGCCTGGCCCGCCTGGCAGGGCTCAAGTCGCTCGAGCGCCTCGCGCTCAGCGGCTGTCCCGTGACCGACGCGGGGCTGAAACACCTGGAAGGGCTCAAGGCGCTGGCGAGCCTCCAGCTCGCCGGCACCCAGACCACCGCCAAGGGCGTCGCGGCGCTCCAGGCGGCGCTGCCGGCCGCGAAGATCAATCGGTGAAATTGAGAGGCCCCCGATGCGTTTCTGCTGCGCGCTCTTGCTGGCTGGTCTCTCGACGACCCTGGGGGCCGCCGAGCCCAAAGGCGGGGCGGAGGCGAAGGCCCTCGCCGCGATCGACGCGCTGGGCGCCCGCATCGACCGCGACGCCAAGAGCAAGGCGGTCAAGGGCATCGTGTTCTTCGGCGCCCGGGCCCGCGACGAGGACCTGGTTCATCTCAAGGCGCTCCCCCAGCTCGAGGAGCTTACCTTCGTCGGCACGCGCGTCACCGACGCCGGCCTCGTCCACCTCGCCGGCCTGAAGAAGTTGCGAGCCTTGCGCCTCGATGGCGCCGCCATCACCGACAAGGGGCTCGACCAGTTCAAGGGCCTGACCGCCCTGGAAGAGCTGCGCGTCGGCAGCACCGCCGTCAGCGACAACGGGCTGGAGCGGCTCAAGGGCCTGACCGCCCTGCGCTCGCTCAGCCTGCTCGGCACGCGCGTCGGCAACAAGGGCCTGCCGACTCTCGCCACCATGAAGGACCTGCGCGAGCTCGACCTGCGCTACACCGGCGTCACCGACGTGGGACTGGCCTCCCTCCAGAAACTGGACAAGCTCGAAGTGCTGCGCCTGGCCTCCACCAAGGTCAGCGGCGCCGACCTCTCCGCACTGAAGTCGCTGCCTCGCTTGCAGGCCCTCGACCTCTCCAGCACCACCCTCACCGACAAGTCCCTGGTCCCCCTCGCCGGCATGACCGGGTTGCGCGAGTTGAACCTCGCCGAGACCGCCGTCAGCGACAACGGGCTATCGTCCCTGAGCAAGATGACGAAGCTCGCCCGTCTCGATTTGACCGGCACCAAGGTCAAGGGGCCGGGGCTGCCCTCCCTGACCGGCATGCCCGAGCTCCGCGAGCTGTCGCTGTTGCGCAGCGAGTTGACCGACGACGGGGCCAAACACCTCGCCGCGCTGAAGTCGCTGCAAGTCCTGGCGCTGGGCGGGAGCGCCCTCACCGACGCCGGGCTGGCCTACGTGAGCAAGCTCAAGGGCCTGCGCAAGATCGACCTGTGGAACCTGCCGATCACCGACGCCGGCCTGCTTCATCTCCAGGCGCTGACAGAGCTCCAGCAGATCGACGTGTCGGGGGCCAAGATCACCGACAAGGGCCTCGCCGCCTTTCGGAAGGCGCTGCCGAAGGTCAAGGTGAGCCGCTGACGGCCGCGGAGCACGCCCTCGATGAGCGCCCCGTCCCCCTACGTACACGGCACCAGCGCCCCGGAGCAGGCCCGACTGTCCGCACTCAACGACCTGCTCAACCCGCCGTGTCTGCGGGCGCTGGCCCTGCGCGGCGGGGAGCGCATTCTCGACGTCGGGTGTGGCCTGGGACAGTTCGCGCGCGCCCTGGCGGAGCGCGCCGCCCTGGTCGTCGGCGTCGAGCGCAGCCTGGAGCAATTGAGGCATGCTCGCGCCGAGCCCGCCCCATGCGTGGACTGGCGGCAGGGCGAGGCGACGGCCTTGCCGCTGGCGCCCGAGGAGTGGGGCACTTTCGACGTTGCCCACGCCCGCTTCGTCCTGGAGCACGTGAGCGATCCGCTGGCGGTGGTGCGCCAGATGGTGGCGGCCGTGCGCCCCGGCGGGCGCATCGTCCTGGCCGACGACGACCACGACGTCCTGCGGCTGTGTCCCGAGCCCGCAGGCTTCCGCCCTGCGTGGCAAGCCTACGTGCGCACCTACGACCGGCTCGGCAACGACCCGTTCGTCGGCCGGCGCCTGGTGGAACTGCTCCACGCCGCCGGCGCCGAGCCGCGCCGCAACGACTGGCTGTTCTTCGGCAGCTGCGTCGGCCAGGCGAGCTTCGCGACGCTGCTCGCCAACCTCCACCACATCCTCGTTGGCGCGCGCGACCTCGTCCTCGCCCAGCACCTGCTCCCGGCCAACTGCTACGACGCCGCCCTCGGCGCGCTCCAGGCGTGGGGCTCGGGGCCCGACGCCGCCATTTGGTATGCCGTCTGCTGGGCCGAAGGGGCGCGGCCCGGTTGACAGCGCCCGCGCCCTCCCCCTACGATCGCACCTCATGACCACAACCTCCGCACCGCGCGCCGCCATCTTCCTGGAGCAGGTGTTGCTCTGGAACCTGGCGATTCACGCCGTCGCCATGCTGTCGATGGCGTTGCTCCTCCTCCCCGGCTTGCCAGGAGGCAGCTCCGAGGAAGTCTCACAGCGGATCGCGTATCTCGCCGATCACTCCTGGCGCTGGCGCCTCGGCTGGTTCCCCTGGCAGCTCTGTGCCCTCATCGACCTGCTCACCGGCGTCGCCCTGCTTTGTACGCCCTGGGTGCCGCGCTGGCCGGCCGCGATCACCGTGTTGGTCACCGTCGCGGCCCTGGTCCCCGACCAGACGGGCCAGGCGCTCTGGGTCACGCGCGGCGTCGAGCTGGCCCGGGATGCGCGCGACAGCGGCGACGTCGCCGATTTCGTCCGCTTCGAGGGCGACGTCTATCGGCAGGTTGTCGTCTGGGGAGCGACGCTCTACTTGTTGATGGCGCTGGGCTGGACGTGGTGCTTCGCCGCCGCGGGGACGTGGTGCCGCGGGCTGACCTGGCTCTCCATCCTCACGTGGGGCGCGCTGGCCGTGGGCGGCGCCGGCCTGCTCTTGCCGGCCTCCTGGCAGCCGGGGGGCCTGCTGGTGACGGGGAGCAACGCGGCCGGGTTCGTCCTCCTGCTCCTGTGGCTGGCCTGGGTGGCGGAATTGGTGCTGCGACGGGCCCGCCCCACCGAGGCCCACGGGCGCCTGGCCCCCTGGCGCCACCCCTGGAACGGGCCCGTCGGGAGGGCGCTCGACGCCATCGCCCAGAGCCGCCTCCTGCGCGCCTTTGGCGAGTGGGCCCCCCCCGTTTCGTTCGTCAGCGACATTTCCGACGTCGTGTACTGCAATTATCTCGTCGAGGTCGAGCGGCTGGCGCCGTACGTCCCCGCCGGCACCGAGCTCCAGCGCCTCGGCCCGGGCGGCAAGCATGCTCTGTTCACCTTCCTCACCTACCGCCACGGCCACTTCGGCCCGCGCCTGTTCGGCCCGCTGCGCCGCCTGCTCCCCTCGCCCGTGCAGACGAACTGGCGCATCTACGTGCGCGACCTGCGCACGCGGAAGGAGGGCATCTCCTTCCTCACCAATGCGATCGCCGCCACGCCACACGCCCTCGCGGCCCGACTACTGTCGGAGGGGATGCCGATGCACGTCCCCGCAAGCGCCTTCGTGCGCGCCGAGGCCGACGGCTCCTTCCGGGTGGTGATGGTGGCGGGCGCCGGCAGCGCGCCCGACATTGATGCCGACTTGCGCCCGGGACGGCCGGAACTGTCCGGGGCGTGGGCGGAGTGCTTCGCCAGCTACCAGGACTTCCTCGCCTGCTGCGTGCCGCAGGATCGGGCCTTCTCGGCGCAGCCGTGGTACGGTCGACTCACGCGCCAGGAGATCCACCTCGGCATCCCGCTGCAAGTCTGCGAACCGCTCCAGGGCGAGGTCCGCTCGCGCGCCGCGCGCGCCATCGTGGGAGACGTGGAGGCGCTGTGCTTTCGCGTGGCCGTCGTCGCCTTCCGCTTCAACCGCGAGGAACGCGATCCGCTCGCGTGAGGCGTTTTCGTTCTCCCGGCGACTTGCGACGCTCCTCGGGACGAGATACCATCGAACCACGTTCGGCACACGCCAACCAGCCTCCATTCCGAGGGCCCGATGAAACGCTTGCTCGCGCTCTCCCTGCTTCTGCTCGCCCCTTTCGCCTCGGCCGCTCCCGTGCCCGAAGCGGCCGACGTGCCGCTGCCCAAGGGGCTGCCCCCGCGCCTGACCACCGCGAAGATGACCAGGCCCGGCGAGCTCGTCCTGACGGAGCTCGTGCCGGTCGCGATCGACTACACGGCGGCGGTCGAGGTCATCGTCGACGGCAAGAAAACGATTCGAGAAGAACGGCGCATGCGGGTCGAGTATCAGAGCGTCGAACGGACCACGAAGTTGGCCGGGCTGGAGGGCTACGACGGCAAGGGCGCGAAGCTAAGCGAGAAGGCCCTGGCGAACGCGCTGCGCAAGCGAACCGTCGTGGCGGTCTCGCTGGACAACAAGCCGGTCGATCCCGTCTACCTGGGGGCGCTGAGGCCGGGGACGGTGGTGCTCGTCTTTCGGCCGTCCTCCGCGCCGCCGGCGCGCCGGGTGCCGAGCGGGGGGGCGCAGTACTGAGGCCCGCTTCCCTCGTTGGCCATGCTTGTCCAATCACGGGCCCCCTCCCGAACCGGCTCTTTCAGGAAAGGGGCCGGGTGGTCGCCCTACCCGGGCGCTCTTCAACTTACCTCCTTCCAGTTCGATAACCAAGGTGGCCAGGGCGCACACCTGAGGATCGTGGGAGGCGAGGACCACCGTCTTCCCCTCCGCGTGAAGTTCTTGGAAACTCGCCAGCAGCGCTCGCCCAGCCTCCGGGTCGAGGTTCGAAGTCGGTTCATCCGCCAGCACGACCTCCGGGTGCCCGGCCAGGGCGCGGGCGATGGCGACTCGTTGCTGCTCTCCGCCGCTCAATTCCCCTGCCCGCACGTCCTGTTTGTCCGCCATCCCGAATCGGGAGAGCCATTCCCGAGCACGCCGTTGGCGCTCGGACCACGGCACCCGGCGCGGAATCAGAGGGTAGGTGACGTTCTCTCCGGCGGAGAGGTTCGGTATCAACGCGAAATCTTGGAAGACAAAGCCCATCCGGCGCCGGACGCGGGCCAGCTCCACGTCGGAACACTCGCGCAGGTTCTTCCCTTCGAAGAGCGCCTCGCCCCGCGAGGGCGCCTCGAGCGCTCCCAGGAGGGCGAGCAGCGTCGTCTTCCCCGAACCGGACGGGCCAATCACCACCCCGAAGCTCCCCCGCTCCACGCCCAGGGAAACCTCGTCGAGGGCCCGCACCTCCCTCCCGGTCCCCGCTCGATAATGCTTGCACAGCGAGCGCGCCTCGAAGAGCAACATGGCCAGTCGTCCGTCGTGGAAGGGGGGGCCTAGCGCATCGCCTCCCGCGGCGGTGTCGTCGCCGCCCGCCAGGAGGAGAAGAGCGTCCCGCTCGAGACGATCGCGAAGGAGAAGACAAAGGCGAGCAGGGTGGGGACGGGCGTCAGGCGGAACGGCACCGGGAAGTCGGGCGCCGCATCGACGCCGGCCAGGAAGAGGCCAGCGACCCCGTACCCGTTGAAGGCCCGCAGCCAGACCCAGGCCAGCAGCAGGGCCACGCAGGCGCCGGCCAGGCTCAGCGCGCCGCTCTCCGTCAGGCCGCGCAGCAAAACCTCGTCGGTCTGCCAGCCGGTGGCCTTCAGGATGCCGATCTCGCGTCGCCGTTCGGCCAGCCCCAGCCCCGACGTGACCATCAGCACGAGAATGCCAACCACGAAGGCGAGGAGGTAGTGGAGGTTGAAGATCCCTTCCCGGTGGCGCAGGCCGCGCGGCAACAGGGCGAGCAGTTCCTCCCGGGCCGTCACCCGCGCCCGGAGGGCGCCCCGCCCCGAGGCCTCCGGGAACGAAACCCCCTGCTCGATGGCGCGGGCGACGGCGTCCTGACAACCCGGCCGACACCAGACGAGCAGGTCCGTGGCCAGGCCCGATTGGGCGAACACCGCTTCCGCCGTCTCGAACGTGGTCAGAATCAGGTTGGCCTGCCACAAGGGGGCGTCGGGCTTGAAGACGCCAACCACCCGCGAGAGGCGCTCGCCCCGGTCGTTCCGGTAAAAGGGCAGTAACATCGAGCCCACTTTCAGGCTCAGCCGCCGTGCCAGGGCCGTGCCCACCACGAGCTCGTGCGGCCCGCCCGAACGGGGCAGCTCGCCCTCGATACAGGCAGACCAGGACGGGAATTGCTCCGCCGGCAGGCCGACGAGGATGGCACGGACGCCGTCCCTGCCGAGGACCACCTCCCCGACGATGCGGGGGACGACCTCGGTCACGCCCTCGATGCGGCGAATCGCGGGGACGGCGCCCAGCGGGAGGGGGACGGGCCGCCCGAACTGGCTGCCCGCGACGTAGAGGTCCGCCCCGAAGCGGGCCGACGCTTCCGCCTCCGCCTCCAGCCCTTTGGCCAGCCCGAGGCCCACCAGATACGGCAAGAGCACGGCGACGAGGGCAGTGAAGGAGACAGCGCTGCGCAGCGGGTGCAAGGAGAGGGCCGCCAGCCCCGTCCAGGCTATCTCAAGGAGGTGGCGCATGGCCCTCCTCTCCCAGAAGCGGCCTGTTGTCGGGCAATGCGCGGTAGAAAAAGAGCGAACCGCTGTGGCGGGGGCAGAAGCAACTCCCGCCCGGAACGGGCCCGCGCTCCGCGGAGCAAGCCCAGTCCAGCCGGGGGTCGAAACTGAAGGCACATCCCGAAAGGTCGGTCGCTGGCCCAAACCCTGCCCCCCCGACGAGGCGCTGAAACGATTCGGCGTTCGCCCCGCGGTGCTGCTGTGCCCCCTGCTCCACGAGCAAAACCGCGCTGGCGGCGCCGAGCAGTCCCAGCAGCACGACGAACAGGTAGCGGCCACGTGGTTCCATTCCTGGGCCCTCCATGCGACAAGGTGGCGGCTTCCGGGTTGGTGGGGGTTGCTTCCGGCCCGCTTCCTCGGTCACCTCTTGTTGTCGCCCGCAGGCTCGGTCAGGCGATGCAACGTGTTGATGGCCGGATTCACGATCGTCTGAGGCCTTGCCTTCGGCCCGCGCGGCGCCAGCGGCCACCACACCTCCACGCGATCGACCTTCTCGCGATCGCCCAGGCCGAAGTGGACGGTCTTCGAGGACTGCGACAGGTAGCCCCCCGCCGCCTGGACCTGCCGGACCATGACCTCCTTGCCCACGTAAATCCGGACCAGCGCCCCGATGGCGTCCCGGTTGCTCGTGGTGCCCGTCAGCCGGAAGGACACGTAGTTCTTGCGAGGGTAGTGGTTGCGGAAGTAATAGGCGCTATCGTTGAAGTTGTTCACCACGAGGTCGAGCCGGCCGGTGCCGGTGAAGTCGGCGACCGCGGCGCAGCGGGAGCTGCGCGCGGCGGGTTTCCCGCCGATCTTCTCCTGGAGGTACACTCCCCCGGGAGGGGGCTCGATGCCCGCCACCGCGGCGCGGTCGGTGAAGGTGCCGTTCCCGTTGTTCATCATCAGCGCGTTGGGCCAGTATCCGTAGGGGTGCCCCATGCCGGAGGGGAGGAAAACGTCCTCGTAGCCGTCGTTGTCGAAGTCCCCCGTGGCGATGCCCCAAGGCCAGAACGTCTCCATGTTGGCTCGATCCGAGACCTCCTTGAACTTCCCCGACGGCAGGGCCTGAAAGAGGGTGTTGCCGAACAGCACGTCGTCGTAGCGGACCTTGAAGGCGCCGACCAGGCGCTCCTCGGCAGTCGCCGCATCCCCAAAGCGAGGGACGAGCGGCCCCATGACGTGGGGGTACTTCTTCTTCAGGTCGTCGGAGGTCCCGGTTCGGGGATCGACGGTTGGGGGCAGCCACATGTCCGAATGCATGTCCACGATCAACAGGTCGAGCCGGCCATCGTTGTTGAAATCGAACGCCTTGGACCCGATCGCGCCCCAGGAAACGCGCCCGAGAACGTCTTTCGTGACCTCGGTAAACGTCCCGTTGCCGTTGTTGCGGTAGAGCAGACTGGCGCCGAACGCAATGGAATCTATGCTGCGTGGTCCGCGCGGAGAGACCGTGTCCATGCCGAAGCCGTGCCTCGCGGACCACGCAGCATAGATTCTGGTTGAACTTACCCGCCTGGTGGGCCTCTCCCCTGGGGGCATTCAAT
>JBBSEZ010000384.1:0-9636 GCA_038239195.1 Gemmatales bacterium | reverse complement strand
GATGGAGCCGCGCTGGAGGTAGGCTGGCATGTGAGTGCTCCCCGCCGTTGCCCCGCTTCTCCGTTTAACAGGTGCGCGGGCCTATCGCATTCGTCAGACAGGCGGCGTGTCCGAGAATGGTCGGGCCTTGCTGGAGCATCGTCGCTCTGGGCGACCAGCCCTCGGCCACGCGACGCTCCAGCAGTTGGTCCGGGCTGGGCTTGGCGAGCCAGACGGCGACCGCCGTCAGGGCGCCCACTCAGGTGACGCCGAACGCCAGCCAGCGCCCGGCCGGCTCGAACTGGATCAGGAAATCGTACTCGAACTCGTCCTGGGCGATCATGTCCACGGGCGCGCGGGCCAGGCCCCGTTTCTGCATCCAGTTCAGCAAACTGCTGATGCCGGTGAACGAGGCGAGCTCGCGCGCCAGAGCGGGATGATCGTTCGTCAGCGCCCGGACGTGATCTTCGTATTCCATGCTCACCTCTGTCCAGGATTCGGCTTCTTCATCCGCGATTGCCGCAGTTCTTCCGCCGATGGCTTGCGAACGCACGCCGGTTTGGCGGGCCTGTCTCCCCGAGCCACCAGGGCGTCGTAGGCCGCCAAGCGGACCAGGTATTCCACCTGAACCAGCTCGCCTTTGTCGTCGAAGCGCGGGAAAGTACCGGGGTCTGCCAGCAACTCGCGCAGGACTTCCACGGCGCCCTTGCCGGGCATGCCGGTCAACCAGTCGGCGGCGAACACCCGATCGATGGGCCGAGGCGAGCGGCGCTTTGCCATGACGAGCGGCCAGTGCTTTTCCTCGACGGGCACGTGGAAGTAGACGGCACTACCCCCGAAGTTGTCGCTCCCTGCCTCGCTCCCCAAATCGGCCTCGATGCGCAGGAAGCCGCGCTGCCGGTGGAAGTAGTTGGGCGAGCGAACCTCCGGCAAGGCCGGGCGGCGGGCATACTTCCGCACGACGAGCAGGACGGCGCCTCCATCCTTGACGCGCTTCATGTCGGCGGTGTGGGCCTTCATGGGCTTGGTCAGGTCGATCGCCGACCGCTCCCAGTGCCGCAGGACGGTCTTCCCGGCCAGCTCCCCGTCGTCCGCAGCACGGCCCTCGCGGAGAAAGAAGAGATAGGAGCGCTTGCTCTTGTTCCAGTCGATGCCGGTGCCGTCTCCTTCGAAGACGCGCAGCCTGACCGTGAGGTGCTTCGGCGGCGCCTTGCCCTTGAAAAGCTCCTCGACTTCGATCGTGAGGTCGCGGTAGATGACTGAAGAATCCTTGGGACGAGTGTCCTTGTGGCTGATGACCTTGCCGCGCACGACGAGGCGGGCGTCCACGGTCATCCATTCGAGGCTGTCGGCGACCGCAGTCTCGGCGCGGGCGGCCCCGGCGAACAGCAGGGCGACGGTCAGGGCTGCGAAGGGCCTGGATGGCATGGCCGACCTCTTCGGTGACGCGCCCCGCAAGCGGGGCGGCTAAATGGCGTGGCGGTGCGAGCTCACAGCGTCCCGCGCCGCGCCTGCTCGCGCTCGATCGCCTCGAATAGCGCCTTGAAGTTTCCCTTGCCGAAGCTCCGCGAGCCGTGCCGCTCGATGATCTCGAAGAACAGCGTCGGCCGATCTTCCACCGGCTTGGTGAAGATCTGGAGCATGTAGCCCTCGTCGTCGCGATCCACCAGGATGCCCAGCTCCGCCAGCTCGTCGAGGCTCTCGGCGATCGGGCCGATGCGCTCCGGCAGGGCGTCGTAGTACGCCTTCGGCACGCGCAGGAACGACACGTCGTTGTGGCGCAGCGAGCGCACCGTCTCGACGATGTCCTCGGTCGCCAGGGCGATGTGCTGCACCCCAGGGCCGTGGTAGAAGTTGAGGTACTCCTCGATCTGCGAGCGGCGGCGCGATTGGGCCGGCTCGTTGATCGGGAACTTGACGCGCCCCGTGCCGTTCTGGACGACCTTCGACATGAGGGCCGAATACTCGGTGCTGATGTCCTTGTCGTCGAAGCTGACGAGCTGGCTGAAGCCGAGCACGCGCTCGTAAAACTGCACCCACTCGTTCATCTTGCCTTCTTCGACGTTGCCCACCACGTGGTCGATTGCCTTGAGCCCCGCAGGCTTGAACGTCCGCGGGCTGTAGCGGTCGGCGTCGAGCGCCTTGTAGCCGGGCGCGAACACGCCCCGGTAGCGGTCGCGGTTGACGAAGGTGTGCGTCGTGTCGCCGTAGGTGCGGATGGTCGCGTATTCGTAGGTGCCGTGGTCGTCCTCCAGCACCGTCGGCCCGACCATGCCCACCGCCCCGCGCTCGACGGCAGTGCGGTATGCCTGGCGCACGTCCTCGACACCGAGGGCGACGTCCTGCACGCCATCGCCGTGGATGACGATGCGCTGGGCGTCGTGGTGGCTGGGCCCGAGGGGCGAGGCGAGAACGAAGGTGATGTCGCCCTGGCGCAGCACGTAGCCGGCCTCGTGCTTCGTCTTTGTCTCCAGACCGGCGTAGGCGATCACGTCGAAGCCGAAAGCGTTCCGGTAGAAGTACGCCGACTGCCGGGCGTTGCCCACGAAGAAGCGCACGTGGTCGATGCCCCGAAGGGGAATGTCAGGCTGGCTCATGAGGTAATCCTATCGTTCTTCGCGCGGATCAGAGCACGGGCATCCCAAACCGGCGGACCAGGCCTTCCAGTTCGCGGCGCAGGAAAGGCAGGGATGGGGCGACGAACAGATTGTCCTGCATCCGGGATGGGTCGTAGTCCGTGTCGATGACCACGTCGGTCGCGAACGGCCGGCGCGTCACGTCCGGGGAGAACAGCGAATAGGGGATCTCGCCGGTCGAAGAAAGGATGCCGGCCCCGAACACCTTGGTTTCGCCGGCCTCCTCGATCAGCCCGAACTCGATGCTGAACCAACTGAAGCGCTTCAGGGCCAGCACCTCGTCGCCGTGCGTCGTGGCCGCCACGGCCTTGCCGATGAGCGTGAGCAGTTCGGCATAGTCGCGGTTGAGCAGGGGCGGGACGTGTCCGAGGCAGTCGTGGATCATGTCCGGCTCGGGCGTGAACTCGGGGTGCGACCCGTGCCGGAGGAACTGCGTCACCGGAAAACCGCGGGCGCCGATGTACTCGTAAAAGGTCCGGTAGGGCAGCGCGCCTTCGGCGGGGACGAGATGGACGTTCGTCACCGCCTGCAATCGTTCGCTCAGGTGCAGCAGTTGCGGGACCTCGTCCCGCGTGATGGCCAGTTCGCGCTTGGCCGCGAGGTAGATCTGGCTGGCGTGCTCGACGTGCAGCTCGTCGAGTTTCGGGGTGACCTCGCGCCAGATCCGCGTCTCCTCCGGCGTGTAGGGGACGATCGGTGGGCCGAGCCTCCCCAGACGATGCCTTCGGCACAAGGCGAACAGTTCCTTGCGGCGCCGGACGTACGCCTCGTCGCCGAGGCCGGGGTGGCCCGGCTCCAGTTCGAGCTCGGTCACGTCCGGCGGGGCCACCATCGTCTGGGCGTCGATGGGCACTCCGTATTCGACAACCCGGGCGGGTTTTTTCATCATCGCGAGGGCCCTCCTGCGTGACCGGCGATTGGCCTGTCCGGTCGGGGACAGCGTCTCTGGTAGTTTACCCCCTTCCCCAGGTCGGAACAATGCTTGCCGTGGGGCGCGGGGAAGTGGCAAACACTCCAGGACGCGGATCGCCAAGCCGCAAGGCGAGCGGCAGGACTTGGTTTGCTGTAGGACGGCTCTCCTGAGCCGTCCGGACGGCTCAGGAGAGCCGTCCTACGGGTAGGCTTCTTCCTGCCGCTCGCCCAAGCGGAATTGCGCCGGGGGCCGCCGCTTGCGGCTTGGCGGGGCCCTCCCGGATCTTTGGCCACCCACAGCGCGTTCTTGCGGACGGGCCACCCCCGATCTCGTACAACTCGCCCATGAACCTGCGCCTGCTCCAGCTCTGCGACTCCGCCTTGCCGATCGGCGGCTACACGCACTCCTGGGGCCTGGAAGCAGCGCGGGCTCGCGGGTTGGTTTATGGCCCCGAATCGCTGGAGCGCTGGGTGGCCGACTGGCTCCGCCACTCCCTCGCGCCGCTCGAAGGCGTTCTCGTCGCCTCCGTCTGCCGGGCCGTGGCGGGCGGCGATTGGCCAACCGCGTGCCGGGCCAACGCGGTGCTGATCGCGTCCCTCGCCCCACCCTCGACGCGTAGCGCCAGCCGGGAAATGGGCGACCAGTTGCTGGCGCTGGCCCTCACCTGGCCGTGGTCCCGCGAGGGCGCGGGCGAGCTCCAGCGCCACTGTCCCGGCGCCTACCACGCCATCGTCTTCGGGGCGCTGGCCGCCCTGGCCGGGTGTGCGCCCGAGGAGGCGCTGGCCGCCTACCTGCACCAATCGGCCCTCGGTATGATTGGGGCGGGCGTGCGCGCCATCCCCGTCGGCCATACGCACGGGCAACAGGTGCTGGCCTACCTGCACGACGAGATCGCCACGCTCGCCCGCGAGCTCTCCGGCCGAGGGCCGGAGACGGCCGGGGCCGGCTGCCCCTTCTACGAGGTGCTCTGCGATGAACAAACTCGGCTTTATGCTCGAATGTTCCGGTCCTGATCGGTTCGGCCAGGGCCCCGTGCTCGCGCGCCAGCGCCTCGCCCTCGCCCGCCTCGGCGTCGCCTTTCACAACCCCCCGGGAAACGACCACCACCACGGCCCCGGCCGCTATGCCGGCCCGCGCCGGCGCACCTTCACGCTCGGCGTGGCCGGGCCCGTCGGCTCGGGCAAGACGGCGCTGGTGGAACGGCTCTGCCGCGACCTGTGGCCGGCGATCGACCTCGCCGTCATCACCAACGACATCTACACCCACGAGGACGCCGAGTTCCTGTCGCGCCAGAAGGTGCTGCCTCTGGAGCGCATCGTCGGCGTGCAGACGGGCGGGTGCCCCCACACCGCCATCCGCGACGATGCGAGCTGCAACCTGAGCGCCGTCGCCAACCTGGAGAGACAGTTTCCCGCCCTGGAGATGATCGTGATCGAGTCGGGCGGCGACAACCTGACGGCGACCTTCTCGCGCGAACTGGCCGACGTCTTCGTCTTCGTCATCGACGTGGCCGAGGGCGACAAAATTCCCCGCAAGGGAGGGCCCGGCATCGCCCACAGCGACCTGCTGGTCATCAACAAGACCGACCTTGCCCCCCACGTCGGCGCCGACCTCGACGTCATGCGCCGCGACAGCTTGAAGATGCGCGGCGAGCGGCCCTTTTTGCTGATGAGCCTGCGCACGGGGGAAGGCGCCGAGGAGGTGGTGCGGTGGGCCCGGCAGCAGTTCGCATCGCGGCGCAAGACTTCTTGACGCCCGCTGAATTTGAAGGGCTTCGCCTCGCCGAGCGCTCCGCCGGACAACTCGGCGGGGCCCGGCTGGAGTTGCGGGCCGCCGGCGGCGCCGTGCGCCTGGGCCGCTGCTACCAGCAGGTCCCCGTGCGCGTGCTGCCGCCGTTCCACTTCTCCGGGGAGCGCGCCGCCCTGCTCTACCTGCTGAGCCCGACGGCCGGGCTCCTGGACGGCGACGGCCATCTGCTCGACCTGGTGATCGGCACCGGAGTGCGCGCCGTCGTCACCGGCCAATCGGCGACGCGCATCCACCCTTGCCTCAAGGGCTTCTCCACGCAGCAGTGGACCATCCGCGCGGAGGGCGGGGCGCAAGTCGTCGTATTGCCCGGCCCCGCCATCCCTTTCCAGGGGGCGCGCTACTATCAGCGCGTGGCCATCGACCTCGCCGCCGGCGCGCGCCTCATCTGGGGCGACGTCTGGCTGCCGGGGCGCTACGCGCGGGCCGAGCAGTCGGAGCGCTTCCAGTTCGATCGACTGGTTCAGGAACTGGAGGTCCGCCGGGAAGGGGCCCTGGTGTTTCGCGACCGCTTTTGCTGGAAAGGGCCCTGGGGCAACGACGTGGCGTCGTGGCACTTAGGCGACGCGCTCGCCGCGGGCAGCCTGTTCGTGACCGGGCCCGTCCATACCGGGCCGGCCCATCCTGGAGGAGCGTTCGAGCGCGTGGCCCTGCCGCTGGCGTCGGGCGATACCTGCCTGCGATGGTGCGGGGCCCCGGCCGCCGTTCTCGCTGACCTGGTGGTCACGGCTCTGGGCGAAGCGGCGGCCTGGGAGGGAGGCGCCGGGGCGGGGCCGTGGCTGCTTTCGGGACAGAACCTCGCGCCGAATCACTGGTTCACCTCCCCTCCCCGCGCGCCCTCGGGCCTGGCTGAGGAGCGATAACAACTCGAGCGCGCTGCGGCCCGGCCCGGCGAATTGTTGGCCGCTTTGTTCGTACTCGCGCCCGCCTTCTATCGTGCATCGAACGCTTACATTTTCAGCACTCCCACTTCCCGGCTCAACCCGCACGCCGAGCAGACGACAGTTCATGCGATGCAACTGTTTTCTCAGATTTTCTTTACGACAATCAATCCTCAAACGTCTCGGCGCTACTGGCCACGGCACCTGAATTGCATTATGTCATTGATTGGATTTTGCTCCGACCAAACCAAGGCAAGGCGGCGTGATGACCTGAGTTCTCCCTTGTGATCTACACCACTCGATGCTCGCACCCTCGAAGCGCGGCAGCCTGGACCTGGGCGCCCTTGAAGGCCGTTATGAGAGCGGCACCTCCCCCCGCGACGTCGTCGCCGACGTCCTCGCTCGGGTTGCCGGCTACTCCGATCCGGCCGTCTGGATCGACCTCCTCCCCCCCGAAGACCTGCTTGCCCGAGCTCGCACGATCGAGGACTGGCGCCGAGCCGGCCGTCCCCTGCCTCTCTACGGGGCCCTCTTCGCCGTCAAGGACAACATCGACGTCGCCGGGCGGCCGACCACGGCCGGCTGTCCCGCCTTCCGTTACCTGCCCGCGCGCACTGCCCGCGTGGTGGAGCGCCTCCTCGAGGCGGGGGCCATCCTCGTCGGCAAGACCAACCTCGACCAGTTCGCCACCGGCCTCGCCGGCGACCGCAGCCCCTACGGCGCCTGCCGCAACGTCTTCGACCCGGCCTACGTGTCCGGGGGCTCCAGCTCCGGCTCCGCCGTGGCCGTCTCGGCCGGGCTCGTCAGCTTCGCCCTCGGCACCGACACGGCCGGCTCGGGCCGCGTGCCGGCCGGGTGCAACAACATCGTCGGGCTCAAGCCCACGCACGGCCTCCTCGACACAGAGGGCGTGGTGCCGGCCTGCCGCTCCCTCGACTGCGTCTCGGTCTTCGCCCTCACGGCGCCCGATGCCCTCCGCGTCTTCGAGGTCGCCCGGGGAGCGCCGGGAGCCGCTCCCGGCGAGCCCCCCGGCAACGTGGCCTTCGCCGTCCCACAGGCGGCCGACCTGGAGTTCTTCGGCGACGAAGGCCAGCGCGAGCTGTTCGCCCGCACCGTGGACGAACTGGAACGGATGGGCTGGCGCCGCAGCGAGATCGACCTCGGCCCCTTCCGCGAGGTCGCCGCCCTGCTCTACGAGGGCCCCTGGGTTGCCGAGCGCCTCGCCGCGCTGGGGGATTTCCTCGCCGCCCACGCCGAGGACATGCACCCCGTCACGCGCGCGTTGATCGCCGGGGGCGCGCGCTTCAGCGCGGCCGACTTCTTCAAGGCCAGCTACCGGCTCGAGGCGCTGCGGCCGGCCTGTCTCGCCCCTTTCGAGCGCGCCGACGCATTGGTGGTCCCCACCATGCCGGTGCTCCCCACCCTCGCGGACGTCCGCGCCGATTCCGCCGGCTGGGGCCGCCGACTGGGGCACTACACCAACTTCGTCAACCTCCTCCGCCTGGCGGCCGTGGCGGTCCCCGGCGGATTCACGCCACGCGGACTGCCCGGAGGCATCACCCTGATCGGCCCGGCCGGCAGCGACCGGCGCCTCTGCGCGCTCGCCGCTGCCTGGCAGCGCCGCTCGGGCCTGCCCCTGGGGGCCACCGGCCACAACCTCCCCGAGCCCGTTGTCGCGGTCGGCCCGCCGCCCGCCCCGCTCCCCGGGCACGTGCGCCTGGCCGTCGCCGGCGCCCACCTGCGTGGCCAGCCGCTGCACCCCGACCTCCGCCGCGCAGGCGCCGTCTTCGTCCGCGCCTGCCGCACCGCCCCGCGCTATCGCTTCGTGGCCCTCATGGACCTCGCCCCGCCGCGCCCCGGCCTCGTTCGCCAGGACGGGCCGGGCGCCGCCATCGCCGTCGAGGTCTACGACCTCCCGCTCGCCGGCTTTGGCGCCGTGGTCGCCGCCGTGGCCCCGCCCCTCGCCATCGGCACCATCGAGCTCGAAGACGGCGAGGCCGTCAAGGGCTACCTGTGCGAGGGCTGGGCCGCCGCCCGGGCCCGCGACGTCACCTCCTTCGGCGGCTGGGCCGCCTTTCGCGCTCACCTTGCGGAGGGCAATGCGGGCACGGCGCCCGCGCTGCTTCCTCGTCCCTGAACGGCTGGCAACCTGAAAAAGGAACGCCTCATGAAGTTCTCTCTCTGCTCCGTGCTGCAGTGCCTCACCGGCGCCCTCGCGCTCCTCACCCTCACGACGGGTTGCTCCAAGAAGTCCTCCGACGATTTCACCGTCGGCTTCATCTACATCGACCGCAAGGACGACTACGGCTACAGCCAGGCCCACGCCCAGGGCGCTGCCGAGGTCAAGAAGCTCCCCGGCGTCAAGGTCCTCGAGGTCGAGAAGGTGCCCGAGACCGACGCCGCCCAGCAGACCATGAAGACCATGATCGACGTCGAGGGCGCCAAGGTCATCTTCGCCTCGTCGTTCGGCTACTACGACAAGCACGTCATCCCGGTGGCCAAGTTGTACCCCAACGTCAAGTTCCTCCACTGCGGCGGGGCCTGGACCAAGGGCACCCACCCCGACAACTGCTACACCTACTTCGGCTACATTGACGAGTGCCAGTACATCTCGGGCATCGTCGCCGGGCTGACGACCAAGACCAACAAGCTCGGCTTCATCGCCGCCAAGCCGATCCCCCAGGTTCGCCGCAACATCAACGCCTTCCTGCTCGGCGCCCGCAGCGTCAACCCCAACGCCGAGGTGCACGTCATCTTCACCGGCAACTGGAACCTACCCAAGGAGGAGGCCGACTCCACCAAGATCCTCATCGCCAAGGGCTGCGACGTCTTCACCTGCCACGTCGATAGCCCCAAGGTGGTGGTCGAGACGGCGACCGGGGCCGGCAAGTACGTGTGCGGCTACCACGCCAACCAGTCCGAACTGTCGCCCTCGCTCTACCTGACCGGCGCCGAGTGGAACTGGCAGCAAGTCTACGTCGATTTCGTCAAGAAGCTCCAGGCGGGCGAGACCATCCCGAACTACACGCGCGGCGGGCTCAAGGAAGGCATCGTCAAGATGTCTCCTTACGGCCCCGGCGTCAGCGAGGAGGCCAAGAAAAAGGCAGACGCCGCCAAGGCGAAGCTCATGGCCGGCGGCTTCGTCATCTTCAAGGGCCCGCTTACGGGCAAGGTCAAGACCAAGACTGGCGTCGAGACCAAGGTCGTCGTTCCCGCAGGCACCGAATTGCAGCAGAACGACCCCGTCCTCGAAGACATGAACTATCTGCTCGAAGGCGTGGTCGGCGGCGAATGACCGTGGCGGGGGGGGGGGGGGGGGGGGGGCGCCCCCGGCCCGGGCGCCGGCCGGGGGGGGGGGGGGGGGGGGGCGGTTGGGGGGGGGGGGCTGGGGGGCTTGGTGATGTTGGCGCACGGGCGGCCG
>JBBSEZ010000383.1:0-9637 GCA_038239195.1 Gemmatales bacterium | reverse complement strand
GTCTCTCGGGGCGCAACGTCCTCCTCGTTGTGCGAATCGGCCGGGGAAAGGGCCCCGAACCGTCCCGCGCGAGAAGCGGCTTTGCCCTCGATGAGTTCTACTTGAAAGAACGAGAGTGTAAGGGGGATGTTAGGCGCAAAGGGCCGCGCCGGCCAGAACAATCTGGATGAAAAGTTGATGAGCGGAGAAAGGACGAGGGCCCGGGAGGGCCCTCGCTTCAAGCGGCGAGGCCTTGCAGATGGAAGGCGGCATTGAGCGTGCTGACGGTCGTCGCGGCGCCTTCGCGCACCACGACGGAGATCCCGCAGTTGTCGAGCGCGACCTGGCGGGCCTGGTGCGGGCCGAGGCCGAGGAGCCCGGCCAGGTAGGTGCGGTTGACGACGTGGTGGGCCACGACGAGGATCGCCTCGCCGGCGTGCCGGGCGAGCAGTTCGTCGAGCGCCGGGGCGGCGCGCTCGTGAACCTGAGCGAACGATTCGCCGCCGGGGTAGCCGAACGCCGCGGGGTTGGCGTGAAAGCGCTGATGCCCCTCGGCGTCGAGGTAGCGCACCGTCTGCCAGTCGAGCCCTTCCCAGTTGCCGACGTCGCACTCGATGAGGGCATCGAGCGGCTGGGGCGACTGCCCGTGCGGGGCGGCGACGATGGCGGCGGTCTGCACGGCGCGCAGCAGCGGGCTGCAGTAGCAATGGTCGATGGGCCGGATGGCCAGGAAGTCGCGCGTCGCCTCGGCCTGGCGGACGCCGAGGCGGGCCAGGGGCGGGTCGTGGCGCCGGCCCTGAATCCGCGCCGGTCGGGCAAGGTTCGCCTCGGTGGCGCCGTGGCGGATCAGGTAGAGCACCGTGCGGCTCTCGGGGCCTTCAGGCATCGCGTTGGTCTCCGCGGAAAAAGATCGCGAGCGCTCGGGCGAGGGGGCAAACGCGAGCGGCCCCGAATATGCGCGCGGGGGCACCAAAAAACAAGCCGACCTCGGGGCCCGTTAGCGACGCTTGGCTGAAGCGTCCTCGGCCCAACGCTTCTGCGAAGCGTCGCTAACGGGGGCGTTGGTTGGCGCTAGCTTCGCCGCGACGCGCACCGCCTCGATCAGGCCGCCCTCGTCGGCCTTGCCCTGCCACGCGACGTCGTACGCCGTCCCGTGTGCCACGCTCGTGCGCACGATCGGCAGGCCGGCGCTGATGTTGACCGCGCGGCCCTCGCCCAGCAACTTCAGCGCGATGTGCCCCTGGTCGTGGTACATCGCCACCACCCCGTCGAATGCGCCGTGGCGGGCGCGCACGAAGAGCGTGTCGGCCGGCCACGGGCCGCTCACGTCCACGCCCTCGGCCCTCGCCGCCTCCACGGCGGGCGCGATGATGCGGGCCTCCTCGTCGCCGAACAGCCCGCCATCGCTGGCGTGCGGGTTGAGCGCCGCCACCCCCAGGCGCGGGGCCCGCCCGAGCAGGCGCCTTTGGAGCCCGTCGAGAAGATGGATCTTTTCGCGCACCGCGGCGGCCGTCAGGAGGCGGAAGACGTCGCGCAGGGCCACGTGGAGGGTGACGTGGGCCACCGCCAGGTCGCCGACGGCCAGGACCATCGCGAACTCGCGCACGCCGGTGCGCTCGGCGAGGACCTCGGTGTGGCCGGGGTGGGGCAGCCCCGCCGCGTGCAGGCCCTCCTTGTGCAACGGCGCCGTCACGATGCCGTCGGCTGTGCCCACCAACGTCTCGTCGATGGCCCGGCACAGGAAGTCGTAGGCTGCGCGCCCGGCCGCGGCGCTCATCCGCCCCGGCTCGACGCCGCGCAGGTCCTGATCCGTGGCGGGCAGGCAGGGGAGCAAGGTGGCCGTGGCCTCGACCTCGGCGGGGCCCCGGACGACAAGCACCTCGGCACGCGAGCCGACGAGCGCGAGGGCCCGGCGCAGCCAGGCCGGGTCGCCGACGACGACGGGGCGGCACAGGGCGGGCAGGGCCGGCCAGGCACGGGCGATGATCTCGGGGCCGATGCCTGCGACGTCGCCCATCGTGAGGAGCAGGCGCGGCAAGGTGGGGGGCATGGGAGCTCGCCTCAGTTTCGCGCGCGGGACAGTTGAACGACGAGGCGCTCCAGCAGCGTGCGCGGCGGGAGCTGGCTGGAGCCCTTCAGTCCGAGATCGACCTGCAATAGCCAGTCGTAGAGCTGGTCGAGCCGCCGGCGGCCCAGGTGGCGCATCTGTTGCTCCGCCGACCGCCGGGCGGCCGGGAAGCTCGGCACGCCGACGCGGTCGAGGGCGTCGGCGACCGAGCTGCCCTGCATGCACAGCCGGCCGGCCTGCGCCAGCCGGCGCAGTTGCAGGCTGAAGGCGCCGAGCAACTTCATCGGCTCCTCGCCCTGGTCGAACAGCCGGGCGAGAAAGGTCAGCGCCTCGCCGGCCTTGCCGGCGCCGATGAGGTCGAAGACCTTCCAGGTGTTCTCCGACCGGCTGCTGCCGACCACCTGATCGACGTCGGCCGCCTCGATGCGGGTGGCGTCGCCCACGTAGGTCGCCAGCTTGTTGAGCTCCTGGTCGAGCAGCCCCATCTCCTGGCCGACGAGATCGACGAGCAGCCGGGCGGCGGCGGCGGCGAGTTGCTTGCGGTGCTGAGCGCTACACCAGCGCACGCACCAGTCGGGGAGCAGGTGCGTCGGCGGGGACTTGCAGACGATGCTCGCCGCGTCGGGGACCATCTTGGCGAGCTTGGTGTTGGCCGGGAACGAGGCCACGTCGAGGACCAGCACGCCCTCCGGCTTCGCAATGCCCGCCAGCTCGGGGACGAACTTTTCGAGGCGGGCGCGTTCGCGCATGACGAACGGGTCGGCGTTCTCGACGACGACGAGCCGGCGCGGGCCGAGGAAGGGGAGCGTTTCGAGCTCGTCGCGGACGGCGGCCCAGGTCGCCTTGTCGCCGCCGTAGGTGGAGAGGGCGAAGTCGTCCCCGCCGGGGCCGAGCACCAGTTTGCGCAGGGCGGCCTGCACCTGGCGCTTGAGGAAAGGCTCGTCGCCGTGGAGCACGTAGAGCGGTTGCGGCTCCTTGGGGGGCTTGTTGAGAAAGGTGAGGCTGTCCATGAGGACATTGTACCGAGATTGCACGGCCCAAAAGGAACAAAAGGGCCTGCCAACTCGCGGGGCGATCAGCGCCCGCCCGGCAGGGCCGGAGGCGCGCCCTTCGGCGCGGGGCCAGCGACGTACTTCTGGATGCGATAGGTGGCGGCGTTGGCCTTGAGCCACTTCTTGGCCTCGTCAGGCAACTGACGGAAGTCCTTGGGCTGCACCCAGCCGTCCTTGGGCGTGACGCCGAGGCGGAAGAAGAGGCCTTGGGGATTCATCGCCCAGTTGCGGCCGGGGACGTTGGCCCAGTCGGCGTTGGCGAGCGTTTCGAGGACCTGCTTGCTTTCCGCGGCGTCGATCGCGACGGTCTTGGGCATCGGGTTGAAGGGCTTCGGGGTGCGGTAGCGCGTGATGAGCAGGGCCGCCGTCAGCAGGCGGTCGTTGGCGTCCTTCGCCTTGAGGCCTTCCTTGGGCCTGGCGAGGAGCTTGGCGGCCTTGGCGATCTCGGCCTTTTCCTTGGCGAAGTTCGGGTTGTCCTTCAGGTTGATGACGTCGTAGTAGGCGTTGATCACGAAGAAGTCCTTCATCGGGTGCTTGACCAGGATCAGGCACGCCTCCTGACCGACCGTCAGCGTGACGCCGCGGAAGCGTGGCCCGATGCGGATCGGGCGACCCGGGCCGCCCGGAGGAGGCGGAGGCGGCGGCGCGACGAAGCCGACCTTGATCCGGGCCGCGCTCTTGCCGAACAGCGTCTCGCCGACCAGAACGTTGGCGACCTGATACTGCCCCTTGTCGCCGGCGAAGCGATCGGCAGGCACCAGGCGCGGGCCGAAGTCCTTCACCTTCCCGACGACGACCAGGTCGGCGGTGGCGATGCGCACGCCCGCGGGCGGCGCGGCGATCATCATCGCCCGGGCGGGCACCGCCGCGACCATCAGGGCGAGGCACAAAGCCCCCGCCACGCAAACAATCGTCCGCTTCATCGCTGCTGCTCCTCAGAGGATTGAAAATAGGGCTGTTTCGCGCCGAAGTGCGTCCTGCCGTTCGATACCAAATACAGACGAGAGGAGAGTCGCCTGAGATTGGCAAAATTTCTGCCCTGCCGTGTAGCCGCTTACGCGGAGCGCTTCCGCCGCGCCCCGCTTGGCCTTTCCGCTCGCGCGCCGGCCCGCTAACGTGAGTGTTTCGGCGCGTCCCGCGTGGCCGCGCTTCCAACCTGTCCTCGACGAACCGCACCCGATGACGACTGAGTTGCCGGCCGTCCGCCTGAAGATCGTCCGCCGATCCTCCCACCCGTGGGTGTTTCAGAAGATGGTGGAGAAGCCGGCGATTCGCATTCCGCCGGGAAGCGTCGTGGACGTCATCGACCGCGACGGGCAGTGGGCAGGGCGCGGCTTCTACAACGCGCACTCGCGGATCACGCTGCGCGTGTTGACCACCGACCCCGCCGAGGCCATCGACGAGGCGTTCTTCGCCCGGCGCATCGCCCGGGCGGTGGCGCTGCGGCGCGATTGGCTGGGCCTCGACGCCGTCACCAACGCCTACCGCCTCATCCACTCCGAGGGCGACGAGCTGAGCGGGCTGGTCGTCGATCGCTTCGGCGACGTGATCGTGCTGGAGCTGTTCGCGGCCGGCACCTATCGGTTTCGCGAGGCGATCCAGACGGCGCTGGCGGCCCACTACCCGGGGGCGCGCTTCTACTGGTTCGCCGACGAGCACGTCCAGAAACAGGAGTCGTTCGACTGCCGGCCGCCCGAGCCGCCCGCCTCGGAAGTGATTGCCGAGAACGGCGTGCGCTTTCGCGTGGCGCCGGGGAGCAAGCACAAGACGGGGTTCTTCCTCGACCAGCGCGACAACCGGCTGGCGCTGTCGTCGTTCTGTACCGGACGGAAGGTGCTCGACCTGTGCTGCAACAGCGGCGGGTTCGCCGTCTACGCCAAGGCGCGCGGCGGGGCGGAGGAGGTGACCGGCGTGGACCTCGACGAGTCGGCCCTGGCGCTGGCGCGGCAGAACGCGGGGCTCAACCAGGTCCGCGTGCGCTTCGTGCAGGCCGACCTGTTCGCGTGGCTGCGGGACGTGATCGCCACGGGGCAGCGCTTCGACGTGGTGGTGCTCGACCCCGCCAAGCAGACGCGCGACCGCGAGGCGCTCGACTACGCGCTGAAGCGCTACGGGGACATGAACCGGCTGGCGCTACAGGCGGTGGCGCCGGGCGGGCTGTTCCTGACGTGCTCGTGTACGGGGCTGGTGAGCGAATACGACTTCCTCGACAGCCTGCGGCGGGCGGCATGGCAGGCGGGAAAGGTGGTGCAAATACTGCGCGTGAGCGGTGCCGGGGCCGACCACCCGTTTCTGGGACACGTGCCGGAGGGGAGATATCTCAAGGCGGTGTTCTGTCGCGTCCACGAGGTGCCGCGCCCGGCGGAAGCGCCCCCTCCCGAGTGAGGCGCCGGGCCTTTTTTCTCCCGGGCGCACCTTTCTTGCTTGCACCTGGCGCTGGCACGCTGTAAGTTCATTCAGCAACTCGCTTCCCGACTCTCACGCCCGCGCCGGTCGATGCGACCCTCTCTGGGATGGCGCCGCGCGGGCCCCAAGGAGGCCTCTGATGTCCAACGCCTCTCTCCCCGCGGAGCGGCCCGGCCGGCTCGACCTCGTCGCGCTGATCCTGCGGCTCGGCCTGGCCGTGATCTTCATCGTCCACGGCCTGGACAAGGTCCACCCCGACAACGAGTGGGGCATGGCGTGGCTCGACAAGCTGTTCGAGCGCCGGCCCGACATTGCCTACTACGGGCCCCAGGGCGACACGTTGTTCCAGAGCGTGCAGGGGGCCATCGCCTGGGGCGAACTGCTGGGTGGCATCGCCCTGGCGCTGGGCTTGCTCACTCGAATCGCCGCCGTTGGCGAGATGTTCATCCAGGCAGGGGCGATCCTCACCGTCACCTACGGCTTCGGCTTCGGCGGCGCTCGGCGGGCAGGCTACGAGCACAACGTCGCCCTGATCCTGATGTGTCTGGCCGTCTGCCTGCTCGGCGGGGGCCGCATCGCCCTGGATCGGTTCCTCCACCGCAAGGCCACGGTCGCGGCGGCCGCGCCGGAGCACGCGGTGACGACCTGACGCTGCGGGGACGGAAGAGGCGTCGCCCTCGGCGCGGAGGGCGACCGCGACTTCACTCGTCCACCACGTCCTCGAGCAGCGCGATCGCGACCATCTCGCGGCGCACCAACAGCACGCGCTTGCGGTTCCGCTTGATGCCGGTCGCCCGCGACTCGGCCACGTAAAACTCGCGCGTCGAGTCGGTGTCGCGCAGGTCGTGCATGTCGGCACTGCGCAACTCGACGAAGTGGTCGTCGAAGCGCACCAACGTCCCCAGGCAGACGTACGGGCTGCCCAGGTCGATCACCACCTTGGCGCCGATCAGTTCTTCCAGCATGCCCGACCTCCTCTCTCCCCGAGGGCCCCCCTCTCGCGGATCGAGGACTATTGTAACATCCAATGGGGCGCGCGACGCGCCCCTCCCCCCCAACGAAAGAAGCATCGTGGCCGACCCCGTCCTCCCTCCGCCCCTCCGCGCCGCCGAGCGCTACTTCCGGCAAGCGCTCGAACGGCTCCAGGGCTTGCTCGATTCGCAGCGAAGCGCCCTCGACCAGGCAGCCGAATGGTGTACCGACGCCATCGCCGCCGAGGGGCTCGTTCATCTGTTCGGCTGCGGGCACAGCCGAATGCTCTGCGAGGAGATGACGCCTCGCCAGGGCTGCTTCGTCGGCTGGCACACCATCGTCGAGCTGGCGCTGAGCCATCACAACTTGATCGTCGGCCCCAACGGGCTGCGCCAGGCGCTGCACCTGGAGAAGACGACCGGCTACGCCGAACAAATTCTGCGCAACTTCGCCTTCGGGCCCAAGGACGTGATGATCGTCGTGTCCACGAGCGGGATTCGCGAGGTCATCATCGAGATGGCCGAGGGGGCGAAAAAGCGCGGCCTCAAGGTGATCGGCGTCGTGAGCAAGGCCCACTGCGAGCAGGCCAAACCGGCGCATTCGTCGGGCCGGAAACTGATGGACGTCGCCGACGCGATACTGGACAACGGCGCGCCGACGGGGGACTCGCTGCTGGAGCTGGAGGGGGCGCCGGGCAAGACGGGGCCGTTCAGCACCGTGGGCGGAGCGCTGGTGATGAACCTGCTGCGCTGCGAGGTGGCGCAGCGGCTGGCGGATCGCGGCATCGAGCCGGTGTTCCTGCCCAGCCACCAGTTCGTCGGCAGCCGAACCGTCGAGGAGCAGCTCGAACATTTCTACGCGCAGTATGCGCGGCGCGTGGCGCCGCTCTACGGGCGACAAGGAGGATAAAGCGAGCGGCAGGTCTTGGTTCGCAGCAGGACGGCTCGGGAGGGCCGTCCCACAGGGGTGCCTTTTCCTGCCGCTCGCCGAAAGGTAAGCCATGAGTCGCACGTCCCTGCTGACCGACAAGCGTTGCCTCATCGTCGGCGGCACCGGCGGCATCGGCCGTGCCGCCGCGCGCCGCTTCCTCGAAGAGGGCGCGAGCGTGGTGGTCGCCGGCCACGACCCGGCCCAGGGCGAGCTGGCGCTGCGCGAGCTGGGCCCGGTCGGCAAGGTCGCCTTCCTCGCCTGCGACGCCACGAAGGCGCACGAGGTCGAGCGCCTGTTCGCCAGCACCCTCGCCCTGCTCGGCGGGCTCGACGTGCTGTATCACGTCGCGGGCGGCAGCGCTCGGGGCGCCGGCGACGGGCCCTTGCCGGAGTGCAGCGACGACGGCTGGCGCTTCGCGCTCGACGTCAACCTCACCAGCACCTTCCTGACCAACCGCGCCGCCGTGCGGCACTTTCTCGCGGGCCCCTCGCCCGGCGCCATCCTCAACATGGCCAGCGTGCTGGCGCTGGCCCCGGCGCCGCGCCACTTCGCGACCGTCGCCTACGCCGCCGCCAAGGGGGGCGCGATCGCCCTGAGCCGGCAGGTGGCGGCGCAGTACGCCCCGGCCGGCATCCGCGTCAACGTGCTCGCCCCTGGCCTCGTGGACACGCCGATGGCGGCCCGCGCCGTGAGCGACCCTGCCGTCCGCCACTATCTCGCAACCAAGCAGCCACTCGCGGGCGGGCCGCTGCGCCCCGAGGATTGCGCCGACGCGGCCGTGTTTCTGTGCAGCGACGCCGCCCGCGCCGTGACGGGCGTCGTCCTCCCCGTCGAAGGCGGTTGGTGCGTCAGCGAGGGACAAGGCGGCGACTCCCGCTAGAATGCGAAGGTGTCCCCTCGCCAGCCTCAGGAGCTCGCTTCCGCCATGCCGTCCGGCGTTGAACCTTCTGCCCCTCGCGAAGAGCTCGTCAACTTTCCCGACGAGCTCGCCGCGTGTTGTGCCTTCCTCGAAACGTGTCCCCACCTCGGCTTCGACACCGAGTTCGTCGGCGAGGACACCTACCACCCGCGCCTTTGTCTGGTGCAGGTGGCCACGCCCGGCCGGCTGTTCCTCATCGACCCCATCACCACCGGCCCTCTCGACGCGTTCTGGAAGCTCCTCATCGACCCGGCGCGCGTCGTCGTCGTCCACGCCGGGCGCGAGGAGGTGCGCCTGTGCCGGCTGTGGGGCGGGGCGCCGCCCGGCAACCTGTTCGACCTCCAGCTCGCCGCCGGCCTGGCGGGGCTGCCGTACCCCCTGAGCCACGGCTCCCTCGTTGGCCAGGTGCTCGGCGTGCGCCTGGCCAAGGGCGAGACGCTCACCGAATGGCGGCACCGCCCGCTCACCCCGGACCAGGTGCGCTACGCCTTCGACGACGTCCGCTACCTCCTTCCCGCCTGGCGGCAATTGACGCGGGTGCTCGAAAAGCTCGGCCGGCTCGGCTGGGCTGGCGAGGAGTTTGCGCGGCTGGCGCAGACCGCGGCCCCGGAGGAGCAGACCAACGAGCGCTGGCGCAAACTGCGCGGCCTCGGCTCGCTCGACCGGCGCCGCCTGGCCATCGTGCGCGCCCTCTTCCAGTGGCGCGAGGAGGAGGCGGCGCGGACCAACCGTCCCTGCCGCCAGATCGCGCGCGACGACCTGCTGATCGAGATCGCCCGCCGGGGGCCGACCAGCGAGCGCGATCTGCACGTGGTGCGCGGCCTGCCGCGCCGCGACCTCGCGGCGATCGTGCGCGTCGTCGTCGAGGCGCGGGAGCTGCCGGCCGAGGAGTGGCCCGACCTGCCCGACCGCGAGCAAGACCCGACCCAGGTGGAGCTGGTCACCTCGGTGCTCCGCGCCGTGCTGGGCGACCTGTGCGCGCGCGGCCGGCTGGCGCCCAACCTCGTCGCCAACGCCTCGGACGTCAAAGCGCTGGTGCGGGCTCGCCTGGCCCGGGAAGGGCTGCCCGAGTCGCAGTTGACGCGCGGCTGGCGGGCGGAGCACGTGCTGCCGGACCTGCTGGCGGTGCTGGAGGGGCGGCGGGCAATGCGCGTGGCCAACGTGCGGGCCGAGGCCCCATTCGCGTACGAAGACGGGCCGGTCCAGTCGTGAACGGCCTCCTCGTTCCTTCGGGGACCGGCGTTCCTCATGCCACGGGCAGGCGAGCGGCGCGGCTGCGAGCCCGCCGGTGCGTCTTGCCGCACCGGCGGG
>JBBSEZ010000382.1:0-9700 GCA_038239195.1 Gemmatales bacterium | reverse complement strand
TGTAGGACGGCTCAGGAGGGCCGTCCTACAAGGAGGCTTTTTCCTGCCGGACTGCTACGCGGCCGAGCGCTCGGTCGCGGCCGGGGCCGACGGTCGCCGCCCGGCCTGCCCGCGCGAGCTGACCAGGTCGGCCAGGCGGCGGGACAGGTTCTCGCGCGGCACCGGCTCGAGCCGGCCGGCGACGGCGAGGGAGATGCGGCCGGTCTCTTCGCTGACGACGAGGAGCACCGCATCGGTCTCTTCACTCATGCACAGGGCCGAGCGGTGGCGCATTCCCACGTGAGTGCTGGCCCCTTCGGGCGGCTGGCCCAGGGGCAACTGGCAGGCCGCCGCCGCGATGCGGCCTTCCGACAGGATCACGGCGCCGTCGTGCAGGGGACTGCGCTTGCAGAAGATCGCCCGCAGCAGCGTGGCCGACACCTCGCAGTCCAGCGCCTCGCCCGTCTCGATGTACTGCGCCAGCGTCATCTCGCGCTCGATGACGATCAGGGCCCCGACGCACTCCCGCGAAAGTGCCTCGGCGGCGTCCGCCAGTTTGTCGGCGATCGGGTACTGCTGGTCGCGCACCAGGTAGCGGAGCATTCGGTAGCGCCCCAGAAGCATGAGCCCCCGGCGCAGTTCGGGTTGGAAGATCACCAGCATGCCGAGCAGCACGGTCGTCAGCAGGTAGTCGAGGACCCTGCCCAGGACGGTCAGGTTGAAGCTGCCGATGACGACCTGCGCGATCAGGAAAACGCCCAGCACGACCATGCCCAGTCCGCGCACCATCCCGGCCCCGCGCGTCTTGCCGAGAAAGCGCAATACGAAGAAGATCGTGACGGCGAGGATGCCGATCTCCACCAGGTCGTGCGTGGTCGCCGCGTCGTAGAGTTGCGTCAGGCGATCGCTCAAGATGGCTCCTCCCTCCTTGTCTTCGAGAGCGCCTCGAACAGGACCACGGCGTCGCGCGTCTCCGCCACGTCGTGGACGCGGAGGACCTGCGCCGTTGCGTGGGCCAGGGCGTGACAGGCCGCCGCCAGCGAGCCCCCCAGGCGCTGGCCCCGAGGCCGATCGAGTAGCTTGCCCAGGAGCCCCTTGCGCGACACGCCCAGGCAGACGGGCCGGCCGAGCTTCTTCAGGCTGCCCAGCTCCGCCAGCAGTTGCAGGTTGTGCTTCGTCCTCTTCCCGAAGCCAATGCCGGGGTCGAGCACCACCTGCCGCCCTGCTATACCCAGATCCGTCGCCGCCTGCAACCTCGCCTCCAGAAAGTTCGTCACCTCCTCCACCACGTCGGCGTAGGCTGGCGCGACCTGCATCGTCATGGGGCCCCCCTGCATGTGCATGAGGATGATGCCGGCCTGGAAGGCGCGGACCACCGGGCCCATTTCGCCGTCGCCTCGCAGGGCAGTGACGTCGTTGATGACGTCGGCGCCTGCTTCGAGGGCGGCGCGCGCCACGGCCGCCTTGCTGGTGTCCACCGAAAGGGGGACGTTTACCTGGCGCCTCAGCTCGCGCACGACAGGGACGACGCGGGCCAGTTCCTCCTCGAGGGAGACGGGCTGAGAGCCCGGCCTGGTCGATTCCCCGCCCACGTCGAGGAGGTCGGCCCCTTGCCGCACCAGCTCGAGGCCCTGCGCGACGGCGCTCTCGGTCGTGGCGAACTGGCCCCCGTCGGAGAAGCTGTCGGGCGTGACGTTCACGATCCCCATGACCAGGGCGGGGCCATCGAGAAAGAGGGTGCGGTCGCGAAGTTGCCAGCTCAGGCGGTCGGACATGGCGGCTACCAGCCCTTCTCCATCACCTCGGTGATGCGGATCGCCATGCGATCGATGTTTTCCTTCTGGGCGGTGGTCAGGGAACCGCCGAGCTCGGAGTAGAAGTGGCCCACGGAGCGGATGTTGACGGGCACGATCGGCTTGCCGTCGGGGCCGATCATCAGGTTCTCGGGCCCGGTCACGGCCGGGGAACTATCGACGGAGGGCAAGGTGGGCATCGAGGGGGTGAGGAAGGGCCTGGTCCCGGGCGACACGGGAGGGTCGGACCCGAGCAGCGCTGGGGCCCTGTCCAGCGGCACCGGTTGCCCGGGGCGGCGCGACGCCTTGCTGAGCACCTCCCCGGTGCGCAGGTCGCGCCAGATCAGATCGACGCTGAGCGTCGTCTCGATCTCCCGGGGGTAGTTGAACTGGTTGACGCTGAGCGGCGCCTTCGTAAAGGCGAGGATCGCGCCGATGAGCTCGGTGTCGGCGCCGTCCTGCTTCACCTTGTAGGGCGTGCGTTGTTCGATGGCGGCGACGACGGCACGCGTCAGGTCCATCTCCAGGCCGGGCACTGGCGTCACGGTCCAGTAGGTGTTGTTGCGGAAGATCGGCACCCGGATGGTCTTGATGTTGCAGTCGTAGTTTGGCTTCGTGGTGTAGCCGAGGACCGTGAAGTGCCCGTCCCATTCGCACGCGGGCAAGAGCAACGCCAGACCGGCCAGCGCGGCCAGCCCGAGCAAGGAGCGCCGGGCCAGCCTCTCGCGCAGAGGGCGCTTGGGGGCAGCAATCACGTTTGGGGCTCCTTCCGTGGGCGAGAGAATCGGGGCGGTCGCGAGCGGGGGGCGTTAGTCCCCTGTTGGGGCGCTCAACAGGGGGCGAACGCCCCCCGCTCGCCCCATCAGCGCGAGGGCAACGCGGGCATTCGGTTGGGCGGCGCCGGCGTCGCCGCCACGGGCGGGCCGGCCTGCGCGGGCGGTTGCCACGAACGATCCGAGGCGGGCCCTGGGGGCGCCGGGCCAGCCCCCGGCAGGGCGACCTGGTCCTTCTCCAGCCGGGCGCGGATCTCGGTCATGCGCTCCGTCGATTTCTCCGCGTACTTCGTGCCGGGGTAGCGCCGCCGCACCACTTCATAATACCAGTAGGCCGAGGCCGGGTGGCCGGTGCGCTTGTAGAACTCCGCCGTGTTGAAGTCGGTCTCGGCCTGCTGTAGCGTGATCCCCTGCATCTGCCGTTCGAGGAACTCGCGTTTCGTCTTCACCAGTTCCGGGTATTTTCGGTAGGCGTCCTGCACCAGTTGTCGCGCCTCGGCGACCTTGCGCCCGTCGTAATCGGAGCCGCCCGTGCTCATGTGTTTGCAGAAGATGGCGAGCTCGACGGCCTTGGGCGCCAGGGGGCTCTCCGGGTGTCGCTTGTGGATCTGGCTGAAGTAGTGGTCGGCCTCGCGGTAGTTCTCGTTGAACAGCTTCACGGTCCCGGCCATGAACAGCGCCTGGTCCGCCAGGGGGCCGCTGATGTCGTAGAGGCGCACCTGCTCCAGCTTCTCGACGGCGCGGCCTTCGCGGTCGAGGATCGGCTTGGTCTTGTCGAAGCTGATGAAGCGCGGCCAGACGAACCAGCGCTTGCCCTCGCGCTTCTCCTTCTCCTCCTTCATCTCCTCGCGCGTGTCCTCGAGCCAGTAGTTGGCGATCTCGAACATGTGCTGGATGGCCTGCTCGCGGTACGGGTTGTGGTGGAACTTGTTCATCAGGTCCACGTAGAGATCGGCCGCCTTGGGGTAGTGGCCCTGCAAGCGCAGGCACTCGGCGCGGTAGAAGATCGCCTCGGCGGCGAGCGTGGCGGACGTGTTCTTGTCGTCGGCGACGTCGTAGAACATGTCCTCGGCGCGGGCGTAGTTCTCCTGCCGAAACGCCTCGCGAGCGGCGATCATGCGGGCATCGGCGGTCGGTTTGCCCTTGGCATCCACGAGCAGGATGTTGCTCTTTTCGGGCACCAGGCTCTCGCCGCGCAGCACGAGGCTATCGGCGGGCGGGGCCACCGTCGCTCCGGTTCGGGTGAGCCCGAGGGTGTCCTTGATCTCGTGCCAGGTCGGGACCGTGCCGCCGGCCGAGACGCCGGCCCCTGCGATCAGGTTCGGCGGGGCGTCCGCGGGGCCGACCCCTGGACCGACGCAGCCAGGCCCCCCGAGGAGGCAGCCCGCCAGGGGGGCCAGCAGGAGCTTCGGCCAGCCCCGCCTGCCCTTCCGCCGTTTTCGCTCCGTGTTCAAGGGCTCAACTCCCCAGATAAGGCAACAGGCGCGGCCGGCGGCCGCGCACGTAGGTCACGTAGAGGCCAAGCACCTGGCGCACCTCCTCGCGCACGCTCTCGTCCCAGGGGCGCCGCCAGGCGCTTCCCCCCTCGGCCAGCTCCCGCAAGGCGGCCGCCCCGGCGGCCGAGAGCGGCCTTGCCTCGCGCGGCCGTCCCTGGCAGCGCGGGCACAAGGTCCCGCCTGCTTCGGGGCTAAACAGCAGCCGCTGCCCGCCGATCGGCCCGCTACACTCGACGCAGCGGTCGAGCACGGGCACGTGGCCGAGCTCGCGCAGCAGCACCAGCTCGAAGCGCGCCACGCGAGGCCCGAGCCCCGCGCCGGCCCCTTCGCCCGTGCCCAGGTCTTCGAGCGCGGACACCGCCTCGTCGAACAGAGCAGGGTGCGGGTCATTCTCCTCCGTCCAGTCGGCCAGCAGCTCGGCGACGTAGTAGGAGGCGTAAAGCGCCCCCAGGTCGCTCCGCAAAAGCGGGAAGCGCCGCACCACCCGAGCCTCGGTCAACAGGTCCATGGCCCCCGATGATTTGCGGAGCAGGACGATACTGCACAGCGTCAGCAAGTCAAGGGCGCTTTCGAAGTTGGAGCGCAGCCGGCGACCGCCCTTGGCGACGCCGCGCACCTTCCCAAACTCGCGCGTCCACAGAGTCGCGATCCGGCTCGATTCGCTCCAGTCGGTGGTGCGCAAGACGAGGGCGAGGGCCTTTTCGGTGGACATGAGGGGCTCCCTTTAGCTTAGCCGCCGCGGTAAGCTCGGCTCGGCGCGAGGAGAGCGCCGAGCCGAGCTCGGCGGCTAAATCGGCTCACCAACCGCCGGGGAGCCCCCAGACGCCCGGGGTCAGCAACTCGACGGAGTTGCCGCCCGGGTCGCGGAAGTAGAGCGAGTGCCCGCCGCGCGCCCACGGGACTTCCTTCTCGATGGCAACGCCGTGCGCCGCCAGCCGCTCGCGCCACCCGCCCAGAGCGCCGGGGCGCACGCCCAGCGCGAAGTGGCCGGGCCCGTGCGTGCCGTGAGCGGGAAGAACGTCTCCGCGGAGCGTCGATTCGGCCCGGAAGACGAGCAGCACGGTCGAGGTGCCGACGCGGAAGAAGACGTGGCGCCCCGCCTCGCGCCCGAGGACGGGCAGCCCGAGCACCTTGCCGTAGAACGCCTCGGCGGCGTCGAGGTCCTCGACGTAGACAGCGGTTTCGACGATGGCCTGGATGTCGTCCATGCTACGTTTCGCCCTCCGCCTTTGGGGCAATGTCGGGCAGGCCGAGCATGGCCAGGTAATGGCGCTCGCGCGCGCGCATGCCGCGGGCGTCGTCCGCCTCGTGGTCGTCGTGCCCGCAGAGGTGGAGCAGCCCGTGAATGACGTAGAGCGCCAACTCCGCCTGGACGTCGTGCCCGCGCTCCGTTGCCTGGGCCAGGGCGACCTCGACGCCGACGACCAGCTCGCCGGCCAGCTTCTTGCCGCCCTCGCCGAGCGGAAAGCTGAGCACGTCGGTCGGCTCGTCGTGCTGGAGATAGCGCTGATTGAGGCGGTGGATCGTCGGGTTGTCCACGAACGCGAGGCCGATCTCGGCGTCGGCGACGCCCTCGCCATCGAGGACGGCGCGGGCGACCTCGCGCATGCGCTTGCGATCGATGGGGACGATCTCTTGGGGGGCGGCGATGGAGACTTTCATTGGTCCACAGTCAGTAGTGCGTCGTCCGTAGCAAAGACGCCTGGTGCCCTTCAAATGGGGAGAGGGGCGGCGCGAGGTCATTCTACGGGAAGGCGGCGCCTCTGGGCGTCTTTGGTATCGAGAACGGATAACGAAGCGTTGCAGGGGAATGGGCCGCCACGTTGCCACCCCGCATGAAATCGCCCCTTCACCCGTCCGATTTCTTCTCTCGCAACGCTGAACGAACGGAGGGCGCAGTCGAGGGACGCGGGCCCGGGCTGAGCAGCGCGAGGGAGGGACGTCTTTCATGGCGGTCCTGGAACTGCCTGTCGGGGCGTGGTAGATCGAGGTGCTGGAAGCGGGCCACTCGCGCCTGCTGCTCCACGGCTCCCGCCAGGCCGGCAAAGCGACCGCCGTGGCGATGCTCGGCCTGGCCTGGGCCGTGTTCGTCCCGTTCGCCAAGGTGCTGCTCGTCTCGCGCACCCTGAGGCACGCTCGACCGCGTGCTCTGGCTGACGGGCGAACACTACGCCCGGCAGAAGCCGTTGAGCTACCACGCCGAGCGCCTGCCGCGCGACGTGACGTGGTATGCCGACCCGTCGGGGGCCAACGAGCGCTGCGAGCTCCGCTGGGCGGGCTTCGCGGTGCGCGAGGGCGACGACGCCCTGCGGCCGGGCATCGCCGCCGTGAGCGCCCGGTTGGAGAACGGCACCCTGCGCGGGGTGGCGGGCAGTTGCCCCAACCTGCTCGCGGAGGCCGAGCTCTACCGCTACGCCGACGGCCCCAGGACCGCCACGCCGCAACGCCTGCCGACGAACACAACCACGCGCTGGGGGGCGCTGCGCTACCTCATCAGCAAGCTCGACGCTCCCTGGATGGCCCGCCAGCGCCACGCCGCCCCCGGCCCCGGAGCGGCCCGCCGCGCGGCCCTGGCTGCGGCTGGACAATGAGGCACCGCGGATGCGTCTCTTCTGAGCCCTTTTGGAGCGCAGTCATTCATTCCCCCTTTCTTTTCCCCTTTTTCGGAGGAAAGAAAGCGGGAATCGCCACTTTCTCGTTCCCTTTCACGGGGAAGGAAAAGAGATGAACGGCCGCGCTCCCGGCGACCCCCTGTCGCCCTAGCTGGGGGCCGAACGACTCTTCCGTGGTCCGCTGTCTTCGTGGGGAGGCGACGTCCACGTCGAACGCGAGATGCAGCGCCCGGCCCAGGTGGCGTAGCAGTCCTCGGTGCGGGGCGAGAACGGGCGGGCGCGGCAGGCGCGGCGCAGGCGGTCGAGCCGGCGTGGCGGCTGGGGCGCGGCGACCGGCACGGGCTCGGTAGCCAGCAGACGGCTCCTTTCCCGAGAGAGGGTGGGCTTGGGGGTGAGTGTACGCCCGCGCAGTTGGCGGGGCAAGGAAACACCGGGGGCCCGGCGCGGATTCGGCTTGACAGGCGCGCGAGGTGGGGCTGAAACTACTACGGGGCCGGCGTGCCGGGATTAGGGGGCGCCGGCGCACTCGAAGCACGCGCGTAGGGCACGCCGGCGCGCTCGAATAACAGTTCGGCGGCGGAGCTCCTCCAACCTTTCTTCCGTGGAGGCAGTGATGAGGTGCGTTTCTTCCGCGATCGTTGTTGTCTGCTTTCTCCTTGGTGCCGACGCGGCCCAGGAGGATGCAGCCAAGAAGGACCTGGACAGCCTTCAAGGCGTCTGGCAGGTCGTCTCCCTGGAGGGAACAAGTCTGCCGGCGGAGAAAATCAAAACGCTCAAGATGACTTTCAAAGGCAACAAGATGAGTCATCCCGGAGGCGAAGGAAAGACAGAGGAAGCGAGCATCAAACTGGGCCCGTCGAAGAAGCCCAAAGCGATCGACATGACACTTCTGAACGGTCCGAACAAAGGCAAGACGGCGCTGGGCATTTACTCCATCGAAGGGGAGACACTCAAGATCTGCGGGGCCCCATTTGCAAGCGACCGCCCGACTGAGTTCAAGGCGAGCAAAGGTGTCAGTCTTATCGTCCTGAAGCGGGACAAGCGCTGATCCAGCGCTCCGTTTCTGAAAAACCCGCCGAACAATTGGCTCCAGCAGGCCGGCCACGCGACTGACGGTGCTTCGTGCTTCAGGGCCGCGGCCGCGTGCGCCGGCTGCTGAGCTAGATGAACGTGGTCTTGGTGGGCCTGTACTCGTTCCGGGAACTCATCGAGCGGGAGTTGCTCCCCGCGGCCGAGCAGTTCAAAGCCGTGGGGCCGGGCAGCGAGCAGAGCCCCGAACCGGGCGCTGGTGCGACGTGAAGTCGTATGGATAGCTGCTCCCTCTTGAAACTCTCTTTCGGAGGTGCAACGCATCGCCGAAGCAGGAGTGCGTGGGACAAGTTCCGTTGACCGTTCTCGCGCCGGCGGAGAAAGGGGAGCGCCGCGATGATCAGTCCGCCTGACCTCGAGACGATCGACCGCATCGTCGGTCACCTGGGCCGTGCCCGCAGCATCTTATTCGTGACGGGGGCAGGCATGTCGGCTGACTCAGGGCTCCCGACGTATCGCGGCGTTGGCGGGCTGTACGACGGCGGCGCGACCGAAGAAGGATTCGCCATCGAGGAAATGTTGTCCGGCGAGATGTTCCGCAAGCGCCCGGAGTGGACGTGGAAGTATCTGCGGCAGATCGAGCAGGCGTGCCGGGGCGCGAGGTTCAACCGTGGGCACGCCGTCATCGCCGAGATGGAACAACACTTCCCGCGAGTCTGGACGTTGACCCAGAACGTGGACGGCTTTCATCGCGACGCCGGGTCGCGCAACGTCATCGCCATCCACGGCGAGTTGCACCAAGTCCGTTGTACCGAATGTCCCTGGCGCGAGACGGTCGGCGACTACCTGCACCTGCCGGGCTTGCCGCGCTGCGGGAGTTGCTCGGCGGTGCTGCGCCCCGACGTCGTGCTGTTCGGGGAGGCGCTGCCGGAGGGCGGCCTCCGCGAACTGAAGCATCAGATGCGCGAAGGCTTCGACCTCGTGTTCTCGGTCGGCACCACGAGCGCGTTCCCGTACGTGTCGTTCCCGGTCGAAGTGGCCCGGCAGCGAGACAAGCCGACCGTGGAGATCAACCTCGGCACGACGCGGGTGAGCGGGATGGTGCGCTATCGCCTGGCGTTGGGCGCGGCGGTGGCGTTGGGCTCGATCTGGGCGCGGTACAAGGAGAAGCGGGCGTTCGGGTGACGGGGGCGGAAAGAGGAGGGGGGAAAGGGGACGTTTGAACGGGGAGGTGGAGCATGCGAGCGATTTCTTTCCTGGGATGTTGCCTCTTCCCTCTGTGCATGGCGCTCAGCTTTCGCCAGGGCCGGGTGGCCCGGCCGGAACGGAACGACGCGTGACCAGACGCTGCGCCAGGGTCGGGCGGCAACGCCTTCGCAGAAGGGGCGTCGGGGCGTGGACGGGCGAAGACCTCCAGCCCACACCGACAAGCTGCGCGTCGTCAGTCCCGACAAGAAGCCCAAGGGCTGCTTGGCCGCGCTCGCGGCCCTACGGCAGCGTTGCTGCGGGCCTCGGGCCCGGCGGAGAAGCTTGCTTTCCCTCGATTTTGTCCGATTTGCGAGCGAGGCCTGGCGTCTCTAGTATGGTTCGGCAATAATGAGTGCCCTCAGGGAAGCGGGAGAGCGGCGAATGCAGAACGCTTTACTTCTCGAGGCCCATTCGCAGGGGAAAGAAACAAGACGTCAAGGAAGTCGAAGCCATCGCCAGGCAGTTCGGCATGGATGAGGAAGCCCGGAGAGACTTCGGCGACTTCATCGAAGAATGCAAGCGAGAAGGCGATCGCGGCAGCAAGAACGATCGGGGAGACTTCACTTGGGAGGAGCTCGAACAGAGGGCACGCGAATTTCTCGGTCAGGGGCCTGCGGAGTAACGTCCCAACGGGCGCATTCAGGGTTTGTCGGCCACAGGGGCACCAACGATTGGTGCCGCAAAAGCCAGGGAGTGAAGGTGTTGCAATCTGCCAGCCTTGGCGAACGAGCGAAGCATGAGCATGGCTTCGGCGCTCTGCTTGTGCCAGA
>JBBSEZ010000381.1:0-9738 GCA_038239195.1 Gemmatales bacterium | reverse complement strand
TGGGGGGGGCCGTTCGTGCCCCCCCCCGGGGGTGTGGGGCGCGGGGGGCCCCGCCACGACCCGCCCCACCCTACGACGCTTCCCCTCACCCGCGCGCCGTCACCAGCCCCAGCGCCTCCAGGTGCTGCCGCAGTTTCTCCGGCGTGAGTCGCTCCTTGCTCAAGAGCGCATGAATGCGCCCGTTGAGCCGGTGCCGGTCCTCGGCCGTGAGGTCCTGCGCCGTCACCACTAGCACCGGCACCCCGGCGAGGTTGCCCCGCGCGCGCACCTCCTCCACCACCGCGAAGCCGTCCATCTCCGGCATCATCAGGTCGAGCACGATCAGGTCGAAGGGCCCTTCCTGCAAGCGCTCCAGCGCCACCCGGCCGTTGTCCGCCTCGATCACCGTCGCCCCCTCGGCCCGCAGCATGTCGCCCAGCAACTTGCGCGTGGCAGGGTCGTCCTCCACCACCAGCACGCGCGACGCCCCGCTTGCCCGCAGCACGTGGAGCCGGCGCAGGAAGTCGTTGCGGTCGATCGGCTTGACGAAGAAATCGACCGCCCCCAACCCGCTGGCCGGCTCGCGCTGGTCGGTCACCGTCACAATCACGACCGGGACGGACTGCGTGACCGGGTCGCCCTTGAGCTCCGTCAACACCTGCCAGCCATCGACCTTCGGCATCTGAATGTCCAGCACGATCAGCCGGGGGCGCAACCGGCGCGCCAGTTCCAGCCCCGCCTCGCCATCGAAGGCCGATGCCGTAAGGAACCCCGCCTCGCCCAGCCAGTCGCACAGCAACTTGTGCGTTGGCGGATGGTCTTCGACCACCAGCGCCAGCGGTTGGTTGTCGCCTGGGGCTTCCTCTTCCTTTGCGACCGGCACCTCTGGCAGTTGGCGCGGCAAGACGAACGTGAAGGTGCTTCCCTGGCCCACCTCGCTCTCCAGCCAGATCGTCCCGCCCAGCAAGCGCACCAGGCGCCGCGTCAGCGCCAGCCCCAACCCGGTGCCCTGCTGCCCTTCCTCGAAACGAGCCTTGATCTGCCGAAACTCCTCCCACACCAACGACTGGTCCGTCGGCGCGATGCCTATCCCCGTGTCGCGCACCGCCACGCGCACGGCCCCCGCCCCGGGCTCGGCCACCGACCCGCCGTCGCGCTCGGGTCGGTCGATCCACTCCCAGCGCACCGCGACCGAGCCCTTGGCCAGGGTGAACTTGATGGCGTTGGACAGCAGGTTGTAGAGCACCTGGCGGAAGCGCGCCGCGTCGGTGTACAGATCGCCGTCGGCCGTCTCCTCCACCCGCAGGGCCACCCCTCGCGACTCCGCCAGCGGCCGCAGCGTCTTCAGCGCCCCTGTCACGGCCTCGCTCACCGGGAAGGCGTCGGCATGCACCTCCATCTTGCCCGCCTCGACCTTGGCGAGATCGAGAATGTCGTTGATGAGGGCCAGCAAGTGCTCGCCGGCCTTGGTGATGTCGCCCAGGTAGTCGGCCTGCTTGGCAGTCAGCGGGCCGAAGCGCAGCGTCGTCAACATCTTCGACATGCCGATGACCGCGTTGAGCGGCGTGCGCAGTTCGTGGCTCATCTTGGCCAAAAACTCGCTCTTGGCCCGGTTGGCCGCCTCCGCCGCCTCCATCGCCTCGCGCATCGACGCGCGCTGCTTGCTCTCGGTGACGTCGGTGCAGGTGCCGATCCACTCGCACACCGTGCCCGCGGGGCTCATCAGCGGCACGCCCCGCATGGCGAAGTCGCGATAGTCCCCCGCCGCCGAGCGCAGGCGGCACCCCACCTCGAAGATGGCGCGGTTGGCGACCGCGTTGCGCCACGCTTCCACGGTGGCGGCGCGCTCGTCGGGGTGGACGGCGTCGAGCCAGCCGAGGCCCCGCAGTTCGGTCTCTGCCTGGCCGGTGTAGGCGCGCCAGGTGGGCAGGTCGGCAACCACGTCGCCGACGGAGTTGGTGGCCCAGAGCACGTGAGCGACGGCCCCGATGTAGCTCTGGTAGCGTTCCTTCTGCTGCTCGATTGCCCCGACGCGCTCCGAAAGGGTCAGGGCCATGTGATTGAACAGGACGATCAACTCGGCCACCTCCTTGGGCCCGGCCGGAGGCACGGTGCGGAACTGCCCGGCCAGCAACTGACTGGCGCCCTCGCGCAGTCGCTCGATGGGCCTCGTCACGCTGCGGGCCGACTGGATCGACAGCGCCAGCGTCAGCAGCAGGGCGACCCCGGCCGTTACGACGATGAGGTCCCGGCTCTGCCAGCCCTGCGCCTCGGTCTGGGCGCGCCGCGTCTCGAGCTGGGCCTCTTCGACCGCGATGAACTGCTCGACCTCGCGCTCGATGGCATCGGCGGGCCGTTCGGCGGCCACAACTTTTTCGCCCGCCTTCCCCTTGAGCGCGCGGTGCCAGTCCTCTTCGAGTTGGCGCACCTTGCGCACTCGCGTTTGCTGATCGGCGTTGTCGCTTACCTGTCCTTCCAGTTCGGCGGCGAGGAGCGAGAGCTCCTCGCGCGCGGCGAAATAGGGGGGCGACAGGGATCGGGCCCGGGAGTGGTCCTCCCGGGCGGCGGCGCGCATCCGGTCGAGCTGTTTCTGGAGGTGGAACGCCTGGAGGATGACTTCGTGGGTGTGGCGTTCGCGGCTCAGGGCGTCGAGCAGGCGCGAGATGGCGATGCCGGCAACGAGGCCAACGGTAACGAACAGCACGAGCGGGATGCCCGAGCCGATCAGCAGACGGGCCGAGAGGGTATTGAGCAACGAGCGCATGGGGATCACCCCGCCGAGGGGCCAACCTCGGTACGAGGCCCAGGAGGAGGCTCGGAATGTGAGCCTGGGCGGGCGGGGAGGGCCCGGGCCAGGCGCTCGAGAATGGTGAACGGGTCGTCGGTGATCGGCTTGGTGATGTAATCGACACAACCGGCGGCCCGCGCCTGCTCGACGTCGCGGCTCATGGCGTGGGCAGAGACGGCGATGATGGGAACGTGGGCCATCTTCGGGTCGGCCTTGAGCAGGCGCACCAGGGAAATGCCGTTCATTCCCGGGAGCTGAATGTCCATCAAGATAAGGTCCGGGAGAACGGTTTGTAACGTCTCCAGCGCGGCCTCGGCGGAGCCGGCCTCGACCACTGCAAACTGCATCTCGAGGATGTCGCGAAACAGTTTCCGGTTCATCGGATGATCTTCGACCAGCAGCACCGTGAGCATGTCCGGGCCCTATCCACCGGGCTTCCCCGTCACCCCCAACGCGCGGGGCGAGTTGTCGTGGGGAGCGCCGCGCAGAAAATCAACCCCGAAAGTAAGGGCCGCCAGCAGCAGGAACAGGAAGAAGAGGAGGCGTGCCGCTTCAAACTGAAGCCCCGCGACCCAGCCGAACCCGAACAGCGCCGACACCATTGAGATTACGAAAAGGAGCACGGCAAGGCGAAACATGGCTCGTTCCTCCATCCAGGGCTTTCGAGCGAATGAGCTCAATGGCGGCGTCTTTTCCACGAAGAAAGATATAGAGGCAAGGGAGATGCCGGAGAAGAGCAATTGTTCCGGGAGCGCCCCGCGAAGCCGCCCCGCGGCGTCGCGCGCAGCGCTCTCGAGAAATCTGGTTGCGCCAGCGCCCCCCGCCCTCCTTCCCTACCCACCCCGATGACCGGGCTTGTGAGCAGTCTTTTACCCACTAGAATGAAGATGAGTGCTCAAGTCCCCGAGGACCGCGCCATGCAACGTCGTGTCCTGATTGCCGAGGATTCGCAGCCCACCTGCGCCCAGCTGCGAACCTTGCTGGAGGCCGACGGGGCCTTCCAGGTCGATACGACCGGCGACGGCCGCTCGGCCCTCGACTTGCTTACGAAAACGAACTACAGCATCTTCCTCACCGACCTGCGCATGCCTGGTCTGGACGGCATGAAGTTGGTCGAGGCCGTGCGCCAGCGCCAGTTGCCCGTGACGGTGATCGTCATGACCGGCTTCGGCAGTATCGACCAGGCCGTCCAGGCGATGCGACTGGGCGCCTACGACTTTCTCACCAAGCCGGTCGATCCCGACCATCTGCGGCTCGTGATCGACCGGGCCGGGCGCGCGCGCGGGCTGCACGACGAAGACGTGCTGGTGCGCGCGCGCTTGCGCAGCGAGTACGAGTTCCAGAACGTCCTGAGCAAAAGCCCGCGCATGCACGACATGTTCGAGCTCATCAAGAACGTCGCCAACACCACCTCGACCGTGCTGATCGAGGGCGAGACGGGCACCGGCAAGGAGATGGTCGCTCGCGCCATCCACCAGGCCTCCTCGGCCTACCGCTCCGGTCAGCTCGTGGCCATCAACTGCTCCGCGTTCAACGAAAACCTCCTCGAGAGCGAGCTGTTCGGGCACGAAAAGGGCGCCTTCACCACCGCCATCGCCCAGCGCAAGGGCCGCTTCGAACAGGCCAACGGGGGCACCCTGTTCCTCGACGAGGTCGGCGACATCCCCGCCTCGATGCAGGTCAAGTTGCTGCGCGTGCTCCAGGAGCGCCGCTTCGAGCGCGTCGGCGGGAGCCATTCGATCGAGGTGGACGTGCGCGTGATCGGCGCCACCCACCGCAACCTGACCAAGATGGCGCGCCAGGGGAAGTTCCGCGAGGACCTCTACTTCCGGCTCAACGTCGTCAAGATCGAGCTGCCTCCCTTGCGCGAACGGCTGGAGGACGTCCCGCTTCTGGTCACGCACTTCGCCGCCAAGCACGCCCGACCGGGCGAGGCGCCCAAGGTCTTTTCGCCGCCTGCCATGGAGAAGTTGCTCCAGTACAACTGGCCCGGCAACATCCGCGAGCTGGAAAACTACGTCGAGCGGGCCACCGTGACGGCCCGCGGGCCGAACATCGAGCTGACCGACCTGCCGTCCGAGGTGCTGGCGCCTCGCTCCGCCGCCCCACTCTACAAGATCGACCTCACCAGGCCCTTGCCCGACCTGCTGCGCGAGGCGACGACGGAGCTCGAGAAGCAGTACCTGCGCAAGGCGCTGCGGCGGAGCCGCGGCAACGTTGGTCGGTGTGCCAAGATCTGCGGTCTGTCGCGGCGCAGCATCTCGGCGAAGCTGGCCGAGTACGACATCAAGAAAGACGACTTCAAGCAGGAGGGCGCGTGAGCGGTGCCGTTCCCCTCCAGCGCGGCGGAACGGCACGGAGAGACAGTCTCCAGCGCTCGCCCCCCCCCGTGCGAACCAAGCCCCGGCTCGGGGAGGCCCTTTGCGAGCAAACAAGGCCCCTGATCGCTGAAAAACAGCGCCCGGGGGCCCTTTCTGTACAAGCGATCAGAATCGAGACAATCTCTCCGTGCCGTTTCGTGCAACTCCGATCAATAGCGGAACTGGAGGCCGAGGTCGAGGCCGTGGGCCGTCAGGTGCGACGACCTGGTGTCGAGGACGCTGTTCGTCACGTCGCTCGGCCGGACCACGTTGCTGACGTAGAGGAAGCTATAGCCCACGTGGGCCGACACGTTGGCGGTGAGGTTGTAGCTCGCCCGGGCGCTGAGTTCGGGGAGGAAGGAGAGGCGGGTGCGATTCTGGCTGAACGCGCCCGGGGTGAACAGCCCGCCCGGCAGGACGGTCAGCGGGCGGTTGAACGTGGGCGCGCCGGCGGAGGGCTCGATGACGGCGGGGTCGAGCGTGGTGAAGCCGAAGGCGCGGACCTGCTGGTAGGTGGCGCCTGCGCCGAGCTTGAACGTGCCGTCGAGGCTGAACGCCCCCTGCGTGTACCCGACGGTGGTGCCGACCTGCCCGCCGAAGTAGCGGTTGCGGGTCGTGACGCTGTCGAAGGTATGCATCGTCCGCGTTCGGCCGTTCTCCGGGTTGCCGGGGACCTCATCCGGGTCGGTGAGGGGCTCGGCGTACGTGAAGTCGCCGGCCACGGTCACGTTCTCGGTCAGGTTGAGGTAGCGGGCGCCGGCCAGGAAGTCGAACGACAGCGGGCCGAAGCAGCAGCGGCGGGTGTGACAGTTGGCCTCCGCCCCCCATAACTGGCGCGACGTTCGGCCGTGGAGGGCCGAGAGCAGCCTGTCGGCCGGGTCGATGTCGCCGGGGGGATCGATCGGCAAGCGCTGTTGGACCGAGAGGGGGATGCGGTCCAGGTTGGCCGTCGGGTCGATGCTGTCGCCCGCGTTGAAGTTCTTGTGGGCGTTCTCCAGCACGAACCCGCTCAACTCGAAGCCCCCCGACGAGCCATCGCCCTGGTAGCCCAGGCTGACGCGGAGGCCCGAGTGGTAGTCGGCGAGCTGATCGCCGCCGCTTTGCGGGAGCGCGCCGGACACCACCCCAGGGAGGTGGCCGTTCAACCGCCACAGCAGGTAGTCGGCGCTGATCCAGGCCCCGCTTCCATCGACCGCGGAAGCGGGCTCGAAGGCTGGCACCGGCGCGGAGGACGTGGCCGGCGCAGAATACGCGGCCGGCGCGGCATAGGAGGCGGGCAGGACCGGCGCCCTGGTGGCAGCGGGCCCGGCCGGGGCGGGCGTGCCCGCTGCGGGAGACGTCGGCCCCTGGGCCGTGGCCCAGGCGCTGCCGAGGAACATGCCGGCGATGGCGCCAACAACACGCAATTTCATGTGAGTGCCCCGTGAGCCCAGGTTACCGAATCGGGCCCGCTCGCGTCGTCGGCCTCTGGGCCTGGCAACGGATACGGGCAACAACGGCCTTCACGCCGTAAAGGTGGTTCCGGTTGTACTTATCGGCACGATTGTGCCGGAGAGATCAATTTCGCCGAGGAAGTTTGCGGAAGCCCGGGCCGGCGTCGTGCTAACGGGCCGGCACGTAGAGGAAATGGCCCCCGACCTGGCGCTCGAAGCGGTAGGAGCGGCGCATGGCGGCGGTGACGCGCGGCCCAAAGTGGAAGCGCGGGCAAAGACTTTCGCCCTCGATGTCCAGGCGGCCCAGCATCACGAGCACGTCGAGCTCTTGTCGGTCGATGCGCGCCGCCAGCGCGCCGTCATCGATCAGGCCGCGCTCCGCCAGGACGCGAAAGGCGAAGGCATCCAGGACGACCGGGCGCCGATCGAGCAGCACGGCAGCGCTGGCGTCCTCGGTCAGAAGCTGGGCGTGGGGCGGCAGGGCGTCGGCGAGCTCGCGTGCGGAGACGGCGGGCTCGCCAGCATGCCGGCTCAGGTCGAAGAGCCCCCACAGGATCGCGAGCAGGACGAGAGCTCGGAGGGTGGCCCCCGTGACACAGGCAACGCGGCCTGTCCTCTTGTGGGACAGGCTTTCCAGCCTGTCCGGCGTGCCGTCGAGGCGACCTTCCCTCCCAGGTAGGACAGGCTGGAAACCCTGTCCTACGGGGGCGAGGAGCTGGGCGACTACCAGAACGCTGGCGACCTGCAACTCGAGCAGATGGTTGAAGTCGGTGCCGGGCGACGTGAAGATGAGCAGGGTGGTGCCAAGGGCGAAGAGCAGATACCAGTGCCAGAGCTCGAAGCGGCGCGCCCGCCCTGCCAGGAAAAGGGCGAGGAACGCAACGGGGGCGACGAGGGCGAAAGTGGTCGGTTGCCACAGGGCCACGGCGAGGCGGGCCGGGCCCAGGCGCACGCTGGCCCCGCTCATCCCGCCCGAGCCCAGGCTGCGGAAGTTGAGCAGGAATCGGCCCTCGGTGCTGAAGTGGAGCGCCAGCAGCCCCGCCAGGCTCAGGACGCCAAGTGGAACGACCAAGCGTAGAGCGGGCCGCAGGCCCTGGCGCGACAGGAGGTAAGCCAGGCCGGCCGCGGGCCCCGCCACGGCGCTGAACTTGGTGGCCAGCGCGGCGACGAACAACAGGGCCGCCAGGAGCGCGCGCCCTCGGCCGAGATCGTCCTTCAGAAGCAGCAGCCCGGCCAGGGTGAAGGCGATGGCGAGAGCGTCGGCGTGGGGCGACAGGAGGGCGCCGAGCGCCTGCGGAAAAGCGAGCACGAGGCCGGTCAGGGCGGTCGCATCGAGCCACCTCCCCGCGCTGCGGCGGGACGCGGCGAACACGCACGCCAGCAGCAGCGCCACCGACAGCAGGGCGGATAGTTTGGCGGCCAGGAGATAGTCGCCGGTGAGGCGAGCAAGGCCGGCGATCCAGACGAACAGCAACGGCACGTAGCGCGTGCCGGCGTAATGACCATCGGCCTCGAGGGGCGGGTAGAGGGTGCCGGCGTTGAGGTAGTGGGCCAGCGCCATCCAGGTCCCGGTGATGTGGTGGACCGCGTAAAGGTCGTCGAGGTGTCGGCCGGCGAGCAGAAAGCCCCCCGCCAGCAGCGCGACGGCGGCGAGCGCCGAGGCCAGGCCCAACCACCAGGAGCAGCGCGCGACCCATCCCATGTCCCCAAGGATAGGTCACGGAGCTCTTGCTTGTCGTTTCGCGAAACGGCAAGCAAGAGCTCCGTGACCTATCCTTGGGGCGAGGGCGCGGAGCGGGACCCGGCGCCCATTCCCCCCAAGGGCGTTGCGGATGTCTTACGCGGTCGAGGTGAGGCGCCCCTGGCGCGCCGGGTTGCTCGGCTTTGCTCTGGCGGCGGCGCTGGCGGCCCTGTTCGCGCAGCAGGCGAAGCCCGGCCAGGGCTTGACGGCGCTGCCGCTGTACGACTTCGTGCAATACTGGGCGGCGGCCCGGCTGACCGTGGCGGGCGAAAACCCTTACGACCCGGAACGCATGGAGGAACTGGAGCGCTCCGTCGGGCGCGCCGACGAAGGCATTCTCATGTGGGCGCCCCCGTGGGCGCTGGGCCTCGTGCTGCCGCTTGGGCTGTTCGATTGCCGTACCGCCCACGTTCTCTGGCTTCTGTTCCACCTCGTCGTGGTGGTCGGCTGCACCGACGTGCTGTGGCGCCATTACGGGGGGGCGGATGGCCTGCGCTGGCTGGCCTGGCTGCTGGCGCTCGCGTTTGTGCCGACCGGGCTGGCGCTCCTGGCGGGACAGATTTCGCCTCTGTTGTTGCTCGGCGCGACCGGCTTTCTCGTCTGCGTGCGCCGGCGACTCGACGCGCTGGCCGGGGCGGCGACGGTGCTATTGGCCATCAAGCCCCACCTCGCCTCCCTGTTCTGGCTGGCCCTCGCCTGCTGGGCGATCTCCGAACGGCGCTGGCGCATCTTGATGGGTGGGGGCCTGACGGCCGCGGCGCTGATGGCGCTGGTGCTGACCTGCAATCCGGCCGTCTGGGGACATTACTGGCACACCTTCACCACCAGCCCGCCGGCTCAGTATCGCTCCCCGACCCTGGGCACGCTGCTCCGGTTGGCCATCGGCGAAGGACATTTCCGTCTACAGTTCGTGGCCTTGGTCCCCGGCGTGGCCTGGCTCGCCTGGTACGGCTGGCGCCGGCGTCGGGCCTGGGACTGGGACGAACAGTTGCCCCTGCTCCTGCTCGTCTCCGTCCTGACCGCTGCCTACGGCGCCTGGCCGTTCGACCTCGTGCTCTTGTTGGTGCCGGTGTTGCGTGCGGCGACGGCCCTGTTGCGCGCCGGTTCGCCGCGGGCCCTCCTGTTGGCCTGTGCCGGCTATATAATCACCGACGGGCTGGCCCTGGCCCTCGTGGCGCGCGAGGCGGAGTATTTGTGGTTTGCCTGGATGTCGCCGGCGCTGTTGCTGGCGTATCTTGCGGGCCAACCGGCCCCCTGTCTCGCTGAATCGCACCCATGCGCAAACGCGCCGGAGGTCGCCCTCCCGCGCTGAATCGTCCCGCGGCGGAGAGACCACCTTGGCGAGAAAGAAAAAGAACCGCAATTCGCGCAAGCCCGGTGGCCCGCCCGGCGGTCCGCCGGGTAGCGCCTTTCGCGTCGGCAGCCCGGTTCGCGTGA
>JBBSEZ010000380.1:0-9752 GCA_038239195.1 Gemmatales bacterium | reverse complement strand
CTCGCTCTCCGCCAACAACTCTTGCTTCCGTCTGGCGTACCGATCATCCATCGACTGCATCTCCGACTGGCCTTCCGTTTTCCCGATCTCCCTTTTACACTCTTCCCTGGCCTTGACGCAAGGCAACTCCTACAGTCGAATTAGGAACATGCTGTTTCATGGATGGGTTGACCCTAGGGGCATGCCGTCGGGCAGGCGGTTCGAGCAGTCCGATAATTGGGTTCGCTTTTTCGACGGACTCGGCCGCGACCGTCGGTTCGGTAACCGGCGGGCCACGGCGAGGGTGTATCGTGATTGGCAGCGACTCGCAGCGTATCAGCAGATCGCGGTGGAACAATGCAAACGAGCCCTCAGGAGCCAACCCGGATGATCCCCCCAATCACCACCTCCCGGCAAGTGAACGACCTCGTGCGAGACGTCGAGGAGGGGCGGTTACTGTTGAAGCCGCCGTTCCAACGCCGAACCGTGTGGACGCCCGCCGTTAAAGATCACTTCCTTGAAACCGTGACCCTGGGGTTGCCGTTCCCGGAAATCTTCATCGTCACCGGCCACACCGACCCATCGACCCGGACGCGAGTGGACCACCTGGTGGACGGGCAGCAGCGGGTTTCCGCCTTGCGAGAGTACCTCAACGGGTCCGACGACATTTCTTACAAGAAGGTGCGACGCTACGCGGACCTGGGCCTCGATGAACAGAGACGGTTCCTCAGTTACCCGGTGGCTGTGCGCGACCTGAGGGAGGTGGACTCCGCGACCGTTGCGGACATCTTCAACCGGATTAACTCGACCGATTACGCGCTCAAGGCCACCGAACGGTACAACGCCCTTTTCACCGGCGAGTACCGGACGTATTGCGAAAAAGTGGCCGAACACGAGTTCTTCCGCAGACACCGCACCTTCTCGGCGGCCGACTGGAAGCGAATGGGTGACCTCACGTTCACGCTCACACTCGTTACGACGCTGCTCGCCGGCTACTTCCGCCGCGAGGAGTTGCTGGCCGATTATCTCGGCCGTTACAACGACGACTTCCCCGAAAGGGAGTCGGTCGGGCGCCAGTTGGAGGCCGCCTTCGGCTTCATCGACGGCTGCCGCTTCCCGCCCAAGTGTCGGGTGTGGAAGAAGACCGACCAGTTCACCTTGCTTGTGGAATCGTGTTTCTTGATCCGTACGGGAAAGGCCCAACTTGACCCGGCGACTGCCGGACCGCGTCTGACCGAATTCTATACCCAGGTGGACAAACTGTACAAGGCTGGCCCGGAGGGCGAGTCAGACGAGTCCCGCAACGTCCCGGCCCAGGTCCTCCGATACATGAAGGCGGCGACAAAAGCTACGAACGACAAATACGCACGGGTTGACCGCGCGGAAGTGATCGCGCCGCTCCTCGCCCCCCCCGAGCCCGCGCCCAGGCCGAAGGAAAAACGGGGCAAGTGATTCAGCCCGTGCCGGTCAGGTCGCCCACCATCAGCTGGCAGAACTTCCGACTAAGGTCGATGCCGTCTGTCTGACAGCCGAGTTCCAGCGCGGCCCGTAAGACAGTGGCGCTCCCGGCGAACGGGTCGAGCACGGGGCCGCGGCAGGGGTTCCCGATGGCGAGACAACGCCGCACCAACTCGGCCGGGAACACGGCGGGGTGTTCGCGGCCCGCCCGCGACTGGGATTCGACGGTCCATACGTCCTCGACTCCCTCCTCGACGAGCGGCCCCCGGTCGAAGCCGTAAGTCCGACATTTGCTGAAGAGGAAGACGTACTCGTAAGTCCGCCATGGGCGATCAACGGAGTTCGGCTCGGGGACGGCATTCTCGCGCCGCCAGATGATCGGCGCGCGTAGAATCCAGCCCCTGTCGATCATCTCCAGCGCCACGCGCCACGGCATGCCAAGCAACGTCTTCTTCGGCTTCCCCAGGCCGCTGGTGTCCACAGCCCGCAGCCCACCCGTGCGTCGCCCGGTGTGTTTGCGGTCGCCGCCATGGGGCTGCCCCTTCCCGGAGTAATAGGTGTCGCCGAGGTTCAAGAACAGCACCCCGCTGGTTGCGAGGACGCGGCGGACCCCGTCCATAGCATCGGCCACGGCCTCGACATACCCTTCCACAGTGGGCTCGCGACCGATCTGCCCAGCCACCTGATAGTCCCGCTGCCAGAAGTAAGGCGGCGAGGTGATCACGCAGGCGTAACGGGCCTCGGGTAGGGCCGCCAGAACCCGGTCGGCGTCGCCGCAGTAGAGGTTCCACTCGGGTCCTTGCCCTTTCCAGCGACCCGACCAGTGCTCCGACCAGGGCTCGCCGGGCGCGCCCGCACGACCCGCCCCCAACAGCGCGCCAGCTTCCATCGCTTGCCTCTCCGTCCCGCTAGGATGCCCGAACCCAGTTTACCACCTACCCCGGCCGCGCGACACTGATCGGCGCGGAAGGCGCACGCCTGCGCTCCGTGTCGAGTCGGCAGAACCGGCATGGTTGTCCCCGCGAACCTGTCGAAAGCCGGATGGAGCCTCCGCCAGCCGGCCTGTTCCTCCGCCGGCAGACGGGCCAGCGCCGCCTCGTCGCGCACACTGGCAAGGTCGGTATTGCTCTGCCAGTGCCGGAGCAGTTTCCGCATGGCTGCGCGGGCGTCAGCGGTCGCTTTATCGGCTTGCTTCGTCCGCAGGGCCAGGTTGGCCGCCAGCCAGTCGAGCGCTTGCTTGCGCCACCGCGTCAGCTCCTTGACGTCGAATTTGCCACCGTGTTGGCCCTGACCGGCAGCGGCCAGCGCGGCGGCGCAGGCGGCGTGGTAACGGTGCTCGGACTTCAGGTCGTCGGCCAACTTCGCCTCGGCGGCGAAGGCGCCCCCTCCGTCGTGCCATCGAAGGGCGCCTGGGTGCGAACACGGTGACAGGAGGCGGGGTTGGGGGCCGCTCAGAGCGGGCCCGCGTCTGGGACCACGATCATGCCGCGGGCGTCGGCCGAGGCGATGCGCCTCCCGTTCCGGCTAACCCGTTACAGGCCGAGACGGCAGGATTCAGGAGGCGGCGGGGAGGCGCGACGGGACTGGCCGGGGCGCCAGAGGTGGAAACGAACAGAGATGGCAGAATTGTGTTTGCGGGAAGGGCGGGAGCGAGTAGCATTGCCAGTCACGGAGGAACGGATCGACGGGCCCGATTTTCCCGTACCACGGCGAGTAACCCACCGGCAATTGTTAAGAGTAGCCGGCAAGCGGGCTGTCGAGCGGTCTGGTCGTTGTATACCTTTGAACACTATCTGTTATAGGGTATGGGCCTTGTCGCCCAAACAGTGCCGCCATGCGAAAAACCTCGGCCTGCCCTTCGTGCGGAAAACACGCGCACCCGTCAATTGGTCGCAACGGCCCGCCGGCCAAGTGTCCTGCTTGTGGAAGCCAGCCCAGGGATGACGGCCCCGCCGAGCGGGAACCCGTCGGTCCTGCTTCGTCCCGCCGGGTAGAGAGCTCGGCCGCCCCTCCGCTCCAGAAGGCCGCCGGTGCCCATGACGTTCAGGGCTTGATCGACTGGTATCGGGACAAGGCCCGAGGTTTCTTGGAAAAAGTACAGCCGGACAAGCTTCGTGACTTCGACGGCGAAGCGGAGCGCATCCAGGCCCTCGTGGCGTTGCAAGACCGTGAGTTGGCTGTCTGTTTCTTGGGTAGTTCGGGTGTAGGAAAGAGCACCCTGGTCAATGCCTTGGTCGCGGGCGACAGGGTCATCGTGCCCTCAGGCGGCATCGGGCCACTCACGGCACAGGCGCTTGTCGTTCGGTACAGTGACAAGCCGCGGTTCGTGGTCGAGTACCACTCCCCGAAGAACTTCTGGAACTTGACCTTCGCCCTTGAGCAGTCCCTTCAAAGCGAACGCAAGCGGGAGGGGCCCCGGCACGAGGGGAAGGTCCGCGACGATTTCGAGGCGCTCGTCGATGCGGAGGTCCGAGAGGATGCCGAGAAAACCATCCCGGCATCGGGGCCCCAGAAGCTCAAGCTCGACGAGTACAAGAAGCAAGTCCGACTGATGATCACCGGCAATCAGGACGGCCCGGCGGAGCTCCCTTATCTTGTGGATTGCTTGCGGACAGTGGCCGGCAAAGACCGCGTCTGGGGGACGGAACTCCGGGTCGAGGACGAGGACCGCGTCGAGCAACTCCAGGCGGTTCTGAACTGGGCGATCGGTGAGTTCGCTCCCCGCTCCCACTCGGTGGATGACGCCGATTTTTTCGATGCCCTCCAGGACCACGCTTCAGGCTTTCTGGCCCCGATGATCAAGGAGCTCACCGTCTACTGGGACTCGCCGGTCCTCAAGGAGGGGGTGACCTTCATCGACCTCCCCGGCCTGGGCATCTCGGGCGACGTGTACCAGGCGGTCACCAGCCAGTGGGTACGGGAGCGGGCCCAGGCCATCGTCCTGGTAGTCGAGCCACGCGGCGTTTTCGAGGTCAACGCGGAAATGCTGCGGACGAGTGGGTTCTTGAACCGCCTTCTGCATTCGTGCTATGACCCGACGGCCGACCCCGTTCTGTTGCTTGTGGCGGTCGTGAAGGGCGACGTGATCTCGGACGAGAGGTATGCCCAGGATCGCAGCAAGAGCAAGAAAAAGCGCGAACATTTCGCGGAGGTCTGCGCGGAGACCGCCCCGCACATCAGAGGGCAGTTGCGAGCCCAGTTACAGGCCATCTGGTCGTCCGGAAACGAGCAGGTTGGCCAGGAACAGCAAGGGGTGATCGACCGCATTTTGGACAGCGTCCAGGTCCACCCGGTGTCCGCCGTCCAGTACCGAAAACTGCTTCGACAAGATGAGGACGATAGTGCGTTCATCAGCCGCCCCGAGCAAAGCGGCATACCCCAACTCGTCGGGGCGCTGGAGGGGCTTGCCCGCTCCCGCCGGGCCGAGCACGCTGGCCACGTCCTGGAGGTGACCGCCACTTTTTTCTCCCGCCTCCTTTCGGCGTTACGCCTCAACCAGGCCCGTTGGCAGGAGGAGAACCGGGCGACTGATGAGGTGGAACTGTTGCGGGGCGAACTCGAGTCTTTTTTGGGGCCCCTCCGGAAGGAATTTAACGTCCGGCAAGGGGCGTTCCGTGAGTTCCTGCGAAACACGTTGCCGCAGAAGATCGAGGCCCTGGTGGCCTCGGCGCGAACGGCCGCGAGCAAGGAAATTCTCAAGTACCTCGGCACGTTGGAAGACGCGCACTGGAACACCCTCCGGGCTGCGGTTCGGAAAGAGGGAATCTTCTCCGGGTCTCGCCACATCAACCTGCCCCTGGATTTTGCCCTCCGGTTTGAAGAGCCGATCGCGGTAACCTGGGGCAAGTTGATTCTCAAGGAGATTCGCGGGAGGACGAAGGAGTTTGCGGAGGACTGCGTCCGCCTGGTCGAACAGGTCGTCGATTGGGCCAAGGCGCAGGGCGCACGAGTCCAGCCTCAGATGATTCTCGCCCACAGGGACGAGATCAAAGCGGACGCGAAGAAACTCGAGGCCGTCGGGCGCGAAATGGTCAACGAGCTCCGCGAGGAAGTGAAAAACAACCTCATCAAGGAGATCGAAGGCCCCATCCGCAAACGATGCAAAAGATTCGTCGAGAAGGGCGAAGCCGAAGGGGCGGGCGTGAAAGGTCGAATTTTGGGCCTGTTTCGCAAACTGGCGGAGGAAGCCACCGAGGCGGCTGCCGGCCCGGCCACTACTATTCTCACTTCCTGTTTCCGGGAAGTCGAGAAAGAGATCCTGACGGTTTTCGTGCGATACCAGGACCCCCTCACCTCCGCCGCCGAATCGATCATCGCCTCGCACGAGCTCCGGACCAAGCGTAGTGACGCCCAGCGCCGGAAGAAGGTCCTGGCCGAGGTGGGGGAGGTGCTTTCTGCGTGCCCGTGGGGCGCCACCAATGAGGCCGTGCCGCGAGCAGGGGCCCCGACATGAACGACAAGTCCCCGTTGGTCATCAAGGAGGGGGCGAGTGCCCCAGCCTGCGTGCTCCGGGAGTACGAGGAGTTCGGCTTCCCGTCGGCCGACCTCGTTTACCCCCCGCGTAGGTTTTGGGGGGACCAAGAGAGCCCCGTCCCCGCGTTCGAGGGCAGTGTCGATGCGAACCGGCTGCGCCGATTGCCAACGCCCTCCCGGTTGTTCGACTCACTTCCGGACGAAGATAACTGGACGGCCCAATCCCGCCGGAGCGTGGCCAGGCTCCGCGCTTTCTTCCTCATTTGCGAGGACCCTCAGCGGCGCCTGGAGGCCCGTGAGGTGAGCACGCTCTCGCACCAGATCAGCCTGGTCCATCACGTCCTCGAAAACGAGCAACTGAGGCGACTGCTGATCGCCGACGAGGTGGGGCTCGGCAAAACGGTGGAGGTGGGGCTCCTCATCGCGCAGTTGCTCGAACAGAGCCCCGGCCTTCGGGTCCTCTACCTGGCCCCGGCCCGGCTCGTGAACAACGTCCGCCAAGAGTTCGAGCGGCTGGGCCTCTCGTTCCGGCAATGGACGGCCGGCGAGGCCGACGGCCGTCTCACCGACCCGAGGGTGATCGCAAGCATCCACCGGGCCGTCCACGTGAAACACTTTCAGAGCATGGTCGATACCGACGCCTGGGACATCCTCGTGGTTGACGAGTGCCATCACCTCTCGGACTGGGCGGCGGGGGGCGGCGACCCCAAGGAGAAATTTAAGCTCGTCCGAAACCTGATCTCCCGGCAGCGCGACGGCGGGCGCGTTCTGTTGTTGAGCGGCACCCCACACCAGGGCCACGTCAGCAGGTTCGAGAACCTCCTCGGGCTGTTACAAGGGCCGAACGAAAAGCCGGAATCGCTGAGGGGCCGTGTCATCTACCGGACGAAAGAGGACATCCGGGACTGGCACGGCAACCCTTTGTTCCCGAAACGGCAGGTGAATGATCCGTTTGTCATCGACCTCGGCCCATTGTACCGCGGCTGGGTTCAGTCGGTCCACGACTACTTCCGGCCGCCAAAAGAGCTCCCCAAAGCGGGGGACGCAAAGAAGCGGGCGGCGGGTTGGCGATGGGCGCAGGCCCTCCAGTGGGCAGTTTCAAGCCCCCAGGCGGGTCTGGGTTATCTCGTCCGGCAAGCCGTACGCGCGGGCTGGGGCCTGCGGAACGAGGCGCTCGCCGCCGCCGTCACCGCCCTACGGCCTTATCGGTCCGGGCCGCCTGACGAGCCGGTTCATCAACTCTACGAGCGCATGCTGAGAGAGGTGAATCGTCAGAAAGCAGACGCGGACCTCGAAGACATCGAAGAGGAAGAAGGAGAGGACCTTGAGGTCCAGAGGGGCGCTCTCGAAAAGCTGCTGACTGACGGCATCGAGGTCTTGCGCGAGTGCGGGGACCAAAAATGGCGGGCCGTTAAGGAGAAACTACTAGACCAGGCGGGGCAGGAGAAGGTCGTCCTCTTTGCCCAGCCGATCGAAACGGTGACCGCCCTCGCTCGTTACCTGGAGCAGGTCACAGGCACGCCGCCGGCCTTGATCATCGGCGGGCAGTCCGACGCCCAGCGGCGAGAGCAAGTGGAGCAGTTCTGGAGGCCGGACGGCCCGCAGTTTCTGGTGTCTTCCCGGGCGGGCGGGGAAGGCATCAACCTACAGGTGGCCCGCCGCCTCGTCCACATCGACGTTCCCTGGAACCCTATGGACCTCGAGCAGCGGGTGGGGCGCATCCACCGCTTCGGCTCGCGGAAAACGATCCTCGTCGATACCGTCGTCGTCAAGGACAGCCGGGAAGCGCAGGCGTACCGCATCGCCCGCCAGCGGTTGAACCTCATCGCCTCCACGCTGGTCGAGCCCGAGCGGTTTGAAGCGGTCTTCGCACGCGTCATGTGCCTCTTGCCGCCGGAAGAATTGCAGGACGTTCTCGTCCAGGAGTCCTTCGGGCCGATCCGCCCGGCCGACCAGGAGCAGATCGGTCGGATGGTGCAAGAGGGGTTCCAGGCCTGGCGGGACTTCCACGAACGCTTTGCCGAACAACAGAAACAGATACGCCTCCAGGACCCCGGGCTCGCGGGCTGGAATGACGTCGAGGGCTTCTTGCGGGCGTACTCCGACGCCCAGCCCCTCGTAGGGTTCAACGCGCAGCGCTTTCTGGAAAAAGAAGGGCAAGTCGAATCCGTCGAGGACGCGGTCACCGTCTTGACCTTGGGGGACGGCCAGCACTACCTGTGCGGCGACACGGGGGGGGCGCCGGTGTTCGGGCCTAACGGCAGTACGGTTAGGCAGCTCGGGCTCAACCTAAAGCCCGTTGCCGACCGTCTGCGATCCTGCGCTTTCCCCGGTTCGGCGGCAGGGGCCGCCTGCCTGCGGTGGCCTCCCCACTTTCCGACGCCACGCGCGCCGGGGAAGCACCCTTTCGGCGTGCTTGTCTTCCTCCGTCAGACTGTGAAGGCAGACCAGCGGGTGGGCTACGTCGAGCACGCCAGCAGCCTCCACTGCTACGTCCTGCCGGCCGACGCCCCCCGCCTCGAACTCTTGGCCCAGGAAAAGGCGGCGCTGTTCCAAGGCCTCTTCGAGGCGGCCTACCTACGCGTTAAGCCCGACGCGGGGGGGCTCTTCGCAGAGCTGGCCCGGCAGGAGTCGGACCTGGCGAATGAGCTTCGCAGGCCGACCGAGCCCGAATGGCGCTCAGGGATGAGGCACGCTGTCACGCCGCTGTTTGCCGGAGTCGTCGTCGGCCAGAGCTGACCACCTACGCCAGTAGCGAGAGCCGCAGGCACTGTCTGCCGGCGCGCGAGAACAGACCTGCCGAAGGCCAAAGACTTTATCCGAATTAAGCTTTAGCGAGGGTTTCCTGCCGTTTTTCCAGGGCTTTTCAGCCCCGAAACCTTAATTCGGATAAAGCCTGTGCAAAACCCGAGTCACTTCGCGACCAGGTCGAAGCGGTCGAGGTTCATCACCTTGTCCCACGCCGCAACGAAGTCGCGCACAAACTTTTCCTGCGAGTCGTCGCACCCATAGACTTCCGCGATGGCTCGGAGCTGAGAGTGCGAACCGAAAACGAGATCGACGGCGGTGCCCGTCCACTTGACCTCACCCGTCCGCCGGTCGCGCCCCTCGTAGAAGTGCTCGCACACGGACGACTTCCGCCACTCCGTGCCCATGTCGAGCAGGTTCGCGAAGAAGTCGGTGGTCAGCGACCCGGGCCGCTCGGTGAACACCCCCAACTTGGACTGCCCGAAGTTGGCATTCAGCACGCGCAGCCCGCCGACCAGCACCGTCATCTCCGGAGCGGTCAGCGTCAACTGGCGCGCCCGATCCACCAGCAACTCCGGCGCCGGTCGAGCGTCTCCCTTCCGCTGGTAGTTGCGGAGCCCGTCGGCGGTCGGCTCGAGCACCGCAAAGGACTCCACGTCGGTCATCTCCTGCGACGCGTCGGTGCGCCCCGGCGCGAAGGGAACCGCCACGTCGTGCCCGGCCTTCTTCGCCGCCGCCTCGACGGCCGCGCACCCACCCAGAACGATCAGGTCCGCGAGCGAGACCTTCTTCTTCCCGGACTGCTCGCCGTTGAAGCCCTGCTGGATTTTCTCGAGGGCCCGCAGGGCCTTCGCGAGCTCGGCCGGCTGGTTGACTTCCCAATCCTTCTGCGGCGCCAGGCGGATGCGCGCCCCGTTCGCCCCGCCGCGCTTGTCGGAGCCGCGGAACGTGGACGCCGACGCCCAGGCGGTCGACACCAGTTGCGAGATCGTCAGCCCCGAGGCGAGGATTTTGGCCTTGAGGTCGGCGACGTCCTTCTCCCCGATCGGTGCGTGATCGACCGCGGGGACCGGGTCTTGCCACAACTGCGGCGG
>JBBSEZ010000379.1:0-9754 GCA_038239195.1 Gemmatales bacterium | reverse complement strand
GGCGCTGTTCGGCATGCTGATGAAGGAACGGCCGCGCGAGTTGAAGCGGTATCTGGAGATGATCCACGCGCGGAGGGCCCCGGACCACCGGCTGACGGACTTTGGGGCGTGCTTCGGGGCGGACCTGGCGAAATTGGAGCGGCGCTATCAGGCGTACGTGCGCGAGGTGGTGCGGGCCCAGGTGCGGTAGGGTGGGGGCGCCGGGTTTCGCAGGGCGCCACAGCGAGGAAGCGTGTATAATCGAACGGAGTTACGCCCAGAGCGCTCTCGGGGTGGGGGAGGGCGCGAAGCGTTTTCTCGAAAGGTGAGGGGCCTCATGAAAGTCGCGTACAGTCCGAAGGCCCGCCAGCGAGGGGATGACCTGGCCTTGCTCGAGCAGGCGACGAACTGCCTGCAAGAAGTGGTGGAGCCTGCCGCCGAACAGGCCTGGGCGGAATGGGACAGTGCGGAAGACGAGCGGGGACGGCACGTCTATACGCTCACACTCCACGACGAGACCAGGGAAGTGCGAGGAAGGTTTTCTCCTTCGGAGCTTGGCATCCCCTCCTACGTGCGCGCGGCCCTTCACCGTCTGTGGGGCGGGATCCTCAAACTGCGTTCGGACGAACAGCACCAGAAGGTTCTGGAGCTCGTCCGGCAGCTGGGAGAGGACTGAGCGTGGCCAAGCCGACGCACGACGAAATCATCCGGGAACTGACCCGTGACGTGGCTGTGTTGAAGACGCGCGTAGACAACGCCGAGCGCGACGCCCTCGCGCTACCAGACCTTATCACCAAGGTGGCTCTCTTGCAGCAGCGAGTGGACGACATGCATGAGGGCTGGAAGGCCTGGGCGCAGCGGTTGTGGATGATCGTCGGCCCGCTGGCCGGGGCTGCCGTCGGCGCGCTGCTGACGTACTACCTCAATAAGAAGTGACAACATCCGCCCCGATCGATCATCTGCGTCATTTCTGCCTCCCCCTCCTGCTTTCTTCTGCGGCTTCTGCCGGGTCGTCTTCCGCGATTGGTGCTTCACGAAATGGTCGTAGCGGTGGACAACGCATCTCCGACGACCGAGCCCTCGACCACCTGCCAATCACAATCGACGCCCTCGAAGAGGCCGTCTACACGAGCCCGTCCATCCTCGACCACCTCCGAGGGCCGGGGCGCTCGACCTCCTGCTCTGCAAGGAGTAGGCCGAGCACCCCAGTTCCTTTCCTCGCCGCCCCTTCCGCTACTGCTTCACCGCCGCCAGCACCTTCGCCACCAGCCGCCCCTCGAAGTCCTTGGGAAACTTCCGCCCGTCCCCCAGGCGCACGAACACCAGGTCGAGGCTCGGCACCGCGTACCCGTGGTTGTGGAACGCCCCCGCCGTCTGCACCATGTCCTTCGGCGCTCCCTTGTGCCGCGGCTCCAGCCACCACTGCGCCCCGTACGTCTTGCTCGCAGCCGTCCCCGTCCAGGCGAAGTCGTAGTGCGCCGCCGGGACCACGCGCTTGCCGGCCCACTCGCCCTTGTGCATCGCCAGGTAGCAGAAGCGCGCATGCTCCCTCGGCGTCGTATGAATGCCGCTGAAGCCCTGGCTGAACGGCCCAATCTTGCCCTCGCCCCCGATCTTCTGCCAGCTCACCTTCTCCATCCCGATCGGATCGAGCAGCCGTTCCTTGAGGAACGGGAACACGTCCTTGCCCGTCGCGCGGTGGAAGACCAGTACCAGATGCGCCACGCCCGCGTTGCTGTAGTGAAAGCGCTTGCCCGGCTCCGACTTCAACTTGGCGAACGGCGACTTCTCCGTCAGGCCCAGCGCCGTCTCGAACGGCGCCTTGTTCGGCACGCCCTCCGCCCCCAGGCCCGACGTCATGTTGAGCAGGTGGCGCACGGTGATCTCGCCCCGGCGCGGGTCGGACAGGGGCAGGCCCTCGGGCAGCCAATCCTTGTTGCAAACCTTCGTGTCGAGCGTCAGCGCCTTCTCGCCCGGCAGCTTGCCCGCCGCGCTGTCGGCCAGGAGCAGGCCGAACGCCAGCGCCACGTACGGCTTTGAGCTGGAGTACACGTTGAACGTCTTGTTGCGGTCGCCGTTCTTGTACCACTCGCCGACGACGTGGCCCTTGCGGATCACCAGCAGCCCACTCGCCCCGGCCGTCTCGGCGTTCGCGTCCCACGCCTCTTTCAGCTTGTCCCAATCGACGCCGGCGGTCCTGGCGATCTCCGCCTTCTGCGCGGCGCTCGGCTCGCCCTTCGCCGGCAGCAGGCTCCGCCAGCCGCCCTTGCTCTCCGGCGGAGGGAAGTATGCCCCCGCCTTCTTCGGCCCTTCCGCCCATGCCGGGCCCGTCAAGAGACAGCCCACCACTGCACCTATCCACGGTCGCATGTCGCTCTCCCCTTGCTTGCTTTTTTCGCGAACCTCATCCCGGTACGCTCAACGACTGTCCATTGTCGCCCGGCCCCAGCTTCAGCAAGAACGGCACCGCCCGCTCCGCCCACGCCTTCGGCGACGGGTAGCTCGCCGCCCCTTCCCCGAACGATTGCCGCAGCATGTCCGTGTCGATGATGCCAGGGTTGAGCGGGACGGCCGCCAGCCCCGCCGGCAGCTCCTGCGCCAGCGCCAGCGTCAGGCCCTCGACGGCAAACTTGCTGGCGCAGTACGGCGCCACCTCCGGCGAGGTCGAACGGCCCCAGCCCGAGCTGAAGTTCACGATGACCCCGCTGCCGCGCGCGATCATCGCCGGCACGAACGCCCGCACCACGTTCGCCACGCCCTTGACGTTGACGTCGATCAGCCGGTCGAAATCGGCCGCCGGCACCTTCCACAGGGGCGCGCTCTTGTTGATGAGCGCCGCGTTGTTCGCGAGCAGGTCCGGCGCCCCGTACTTGCCTACCACCCTCGCCGCCCAGGCACGAACGGCGGCGTCATCGGTCACGTCCACGGCGGCGAAGTCGTGCGGCCCGGGGAAGGCCTGGCGCAGTTTCGCCACCTCCTGCGCCGACCGGCCGCAACCGGCCACGGTATGGCCCAAGGCGATCAGCTTCTCGGTCATCGCCCGGCCGAGGCCGCGCGTCGCCCCCGTTATCACGATCCGGCGCGCTCCCATAGCATTTCTCCTCTCTCTGGCACGGCGTTCGCTACTGAGACTAACGTATGAACGCACGCACCTTGAAGGAGGAGACACACCATGACTCTTACGCCGCTTGACTTCGTGATTCTGCTGGTGGTGGCGGGCATCTGCGGCGCCATTGGCCAGGCGATTACCGGCTATTCGGCGGGCGGCATTCTGGTTTCCATCGCACTGGGCTTCATCGGCGCCGTCCTCGGCGTCTGGCTGGCCCGCACGATGGGCTTGCCGGAGCCGTTCCCCGTCCAGATCGGCGAGGCGGTCTTCCCGATCGTCTGGTCCATCGCAGGCTCAGCGCTGTTCGTGGCCGTCATCAGCCTCCTGACCCGCCGGCCCGTCTACCCGCGCGGCTAATCATCCGAGAGCAGAGCAGAGGCGTTCCTTTTCATCCCCCCCGTCGGCGCCTCGCGCCGGCGGGGTTTTTCGCGCCCACGTCGGCAGTCAAAACCACCGCTCCTTGTCCACGACGTTGATGAGAGGATCGTTGCGCACGAAACGGCAGACGTTTTCCAGCAACGTCGCCAGATGGCGCTCGGCGATGCGCGGCGAGTAGCCCGCGACGTGGGGCGTCAGGATCACGCGCTCCGACATGCGCCAGAGCGGGTGGTCCGCCGGCAGCGGCTCCGTCTCGAACACGTCCAGCGCCGCCCCGGCGATCTCGCCCGCCTCCAGCGCCGCCGTCAGGTCCGTCAGATCGACGAGGGCGCCGCGGCCCACGTTGATGAGATACCCGCTCCGCTTCATCTCCCGAAAGCGCTCCCGGCGAAACATCCTCACCGTCTGGGGCGTATGCGGCGCCGCGATCGCCACGAAGTCGCTCTGCCCCAGCAGGTCCGCCAGCCGTTCCACGGGCCACAGGGCCGCCACGCCCGGGGGCGCTTCCGTCCGCACCGGATCGACCGCCAGCACGCGCATGCCGAAGGCCAGCGCCCGCCGGGCGATCTCGGAGCCGATGGCGCCCAATCCGACCACGCCGAAGGTGGCGTCGGCCAGGTGCAGGTGGGCGCGGTCGATGGCGTTGACGACGCCCGGCCCCGTGCTGAACGCGACGCGCTCGCCCTCTCCGCCGACGGGCGCCCACGTTCCCCGCGCCTGCTGCAACACGTAGCGGTGGAGGTTGCGCGCGAAGCAGATCGCGTAGCCCATCACCTGATCGGCGATGACGTCGGAGAACAGCCCGCGCATGTTGGTGAGCACGCAGGGATGCGCCACCAGCTCGGGGAACAGGTAGTGCTCCAGGCTGGCCGTCGGGGCCTGCACCCAGCGCAGTCTCGCGGCTGGGGCCAGCAGCGCCGGCGTGATCTTGCCGAAGAACGCCTCGGCCTCGGGCACGTGGGGCAGCGCCGACGCTTCGTCGGGGGCGTTGACGACCGTCAGGGGCCCCGCCGCGGCGAGGACCTTCGCCAGGCGCTCCGGCTCGACGGCGGGATGGAGGACCAGTTTCATTCGGGCGCCTTCACAACGACTTTACGTAGGCGATCAGGTCGCGGAGCTCCGCCGGCGTGAGCCGGGCGCCGCCCAGCTTCTCGAAGGAGTGCCATTGCGTCAGCACGTCTTGGAGCGTCGCCGCGCGCCCGTCGTGGAGGTAGGGGCCGCGGTCCCAGGCGCTGCGCAGCGTGGGCGGGCTCCACGTGTCGTATTCGCTGTCGTCGCGCTCCAGCCCCACGTCGTGGTTCCGGGTCGAGGTGAATTCGGGCCCCTTGTGGCAGCTCGCGCAGCGCGCCTTGCCCTCGAAGACCGCCTGGCCGCGCGTCGCCGCCGGCGTGAGGCCGCCGCCCGCGGTCCGGTGAGGGCTGGGCGGGTGGTCGAGCGTGGCGAGATAGGCGAGCACCGCCTTGACCTCGGTGGGGGTGGGCCCTTTGCCGAACATCGTTTGCGTGTAGGAGAACGATACCGCCTCGCCGAGGTCCTTCTGCCAGCCGTGCCAGGTCCACGGCCCGGTGCGCGCCACGCCGCGCAGGCTCGGCGTCAGCTTCGGGTTGCCGTAACCGCCGTCGTTGAGCGTGTCGAACGCCTGGCCGGACGTGTGCCCGTCAGGGTGGCAGGTGTTGCAACTGAACCATTGATGATGCGACCGCCGCGCGTCGTAGAACAGAGCCTCCCCCTGGCGGGCCAGCCCCGCAGTTGCCGGCGCGCCCAGGGCAATGGTCTTCACGACCTTGCCGGCGCGAACGTCCACGATCTGCACTGCGTCGAGGAGGTAATTGGCGACGACCAGCTCGTTGGCCCGCGCCCGGCCGGCGACCGTCATCGGCCGACCGCCCGTCGGGACGCGGCGGAACCTGTCGGCGAAGAGCAGGCCGGCGTCGAGGACGTCGCCGGGGTCGCTGCTCCACGGCAGGGCGCCAAACTGGAACAGCAGAAGTTCCTGCGTGCCCGAGCCGCTGACGGCGAGCGTTCGCCCTTCCTCGGCAAAAGCCAGCCCGTGCGGGTCACCAATAGCCTGGCCGCGCCGATCGAGGGCGACCTGGTCCTTCTCGCGGTTGGCCTGCAACGGCAGGCGCGTGAGCCGGCTGTCGATCACCCAGCCCTTGTCGATGTTGTCCTTCGACACCGGGAAACTGCGGCGTATCTCGTGGGCGCAGACGAGCGCCTTGCCATCGGGCGTGAAGGCCAGCCCGCGCAGGTTGAAGGCGTCCTCGATCTTGCGCGACCACGCGACCTTGCCCGCCGGCAGCTCCCACAGCCTCACCTCGCCCCCGCGCCCGCCCGCCACGGCCAGGTGCTTGCCGTCGTCCGACAGCACCGGCTGCCGCGGCTCGCGCGGCGCCGCCCAGCGGCGCGTTACTTTTTGGGCGGCGAAGTCGAGGATGGCGATCTCGTCGGCCCCGCTGACGGCGACGAAGAGACGCCCGTCCGCCCCGAACGCCAACCCGCGCGGCAAAGGGCCGACGGCGACGGTGCCGGCAGGGGCGAGGCGGGCGCCGGCGAGGACGAAGAGCGACACGGTGCCCGACCACAGGTTGCTGACGGCAACGCGTTTGCCGTCGGGCGAGCAGGCCACGGCGGAGGGCCGCTGCTCGCAGGGCAATTCGGCGATCGCACGGCCGGAGTCGAGGTCGATCAGCGAGACGGAGTGGGCGGTGTGGTTGGCGGTGAGGGCGTGCTTGCCATCGGGCAGCAGGGCGAGGTCGATGGGGCTGCGGTGCGGCTCGGGGCGCGGCGGGGGCGCGGCGGGGCGCGCGGCGGGGACGAAAGGCAGCGCGGACAGCCCGGCCGCGAGGATGATGCAGAGGGTTGGCAGGGGAGACTTCATGGCGAGGGCACACGGAGGGCCGGGGCGATGCCAGGGGCGCTTTCAACGGTAGCGGAGCGCACGACGGGCCGCAACTCTTTTCGTGGCGACAAGCGTCCGTCTTGTCGGGCCTTCCAGACGCATGACGTTCAACCGAAGGCGACGACAAGCGAGGACGCTTGTCGCCACGAGGGCCCTTGATCGCCCTTTCCCCTCGGCCTACAATTTCTCCATGCGTGACACCTTCGCGTTCCTTCTGAGTTAGCGCCTCCCTTCTCGACCGACCCGCCGACAACAGCGGGCCCGGACAAGCTCCGTCCTTACCCTCGAACATTCCGGCGCCCTCTCTCTCGGGAGGGGCGAGCGCCTTTTCCCCATCGAAGGGCCGCATGAACGCGAAGCGACAGAAGGAAAAAGACCGTCGGCGGGCCCGTAAACTCGCCGAGGAAGCCTGGGGCGCCGCCAACGCCGACAACCTCGACCTGGCGCTGAAGATCATGCGCCGGGCCGTGGAGGCGCTGACCGAGAGCCCCGTGCTGTGGAACGATCAGGGGGCGCTGCTGATGCGCGCCGGCCAGGAGCGCGAGGCCGAGAAGTCGTTCCTGGCCGCGCTCAGCCTGGCCCACGATTACGCCGAGCCCTATGCCCACCTCGCCGCCCTGCGCGTGCGCCAGGGCCGGCTCGCGGACGCCGTCGTCTATCAGGAGCAGGCCGTCAAGTTCGCCCCCGACGTCCCCGGCCACGCCGAGCGCCTGGCGGCCTACCGTGCCCTCATCGGCGAGCCCGGGGAGGTCGTCGAGCCCGCTCCGCCGTCAACCCCCGCGCTCGAGGAGACCGACGCCCTCGTCATCGCCGACTGGGGGGAGCGCCTGGCCGACCTCGACTGGTACGGACTGGGCAAGCGCCTCACCCGCGAGGGCTGCCTGCTGCTGGCCAGCCTCGTCGATGCCGACACCTGCGCCGGGTTGTGCGCCCTCTTCGACGACGAGGCGCAGTTCGCCAAAACGGTGGTGATGGACCGCGAGGGCTTCGGGCGAGGCACCTACCGCTACTTCCGCTCGCCCGTCCCGCCGCTGGTGGACGGCCTGCGGCGGGCGGCCTACCCCCACGCCGCGCGCATCGCCAACGAGTGGCAGCGGCTCCTGGGGGAGGAGGAGAGCTACCCCGACGACTGGGAGGGCTTCCGCGACGTCTGCCGCGCGGCCGGGCAGGCGGTTTCGACGCCGATCCTGCTCCGCTACGAGGCGGGCGGCTTCAACGCCTTGCACCGCGACCTGCGCGGGCCCGTGTACTTCCCCCTTCAACTCGCCGTCGTCCTCAGCCCGCGAGCGGAGGAAGGCAAGGACGGCTTCGAGGGCGGGCAATTCTTGCTCTGCGACGTGCCGGAGGGGCCGAAGGCGCAGCGGCGCGAGCTGGCGGCCGGGCTGGGCGATGCGGTGCTGTTCTGCACGCGCGATCGGCTGGCCACGGTCGGCGGAACGTACGGGCTCCAGGCCGTGATGCACGGCGCGGCGCCGATCATCAAGGGGACGCGCACAGTGCTGGGCGTGCCGTTCCACGAGTACCGGTGAGGGGCGGTTGCGTTTGGGCAGCGTAGGGTGGATCGAGGCGTTGCGAGGCCCACCCTACGTCTTTCCCGCTCACCGTTTCACCGGCATCGTCACGACGAGCAAGCGTTTCGGCTCCTTCCCCGCCTTGATGCGCGCCGTCACCGTCTTCTTCGCCGTGTCGATCACCGCCACCTCGTTCTTGCCGCGCACCGAGGCGTAACACGTCTTGCCGTCCGGGCTGAAGATCAACCAGTACACGCGATGGCCGACCGGAATGGTCGCAATCTGCTTGGGCTTCTCGCCAGTCACGTCGTAGACGTGGATCTCGAAGTGCTCGACGTCGCACTCCCACACTTCCTTGCCGTCGGGACGCACCCCGAGGCCGTGACTGCGGCTGGCGACCTTCCTGTGCTCGGGCGCCAGCTTGGCGGGAACGCGTTGGACCAACTTGCGCGTCTTCAGGTCGGCCGCCTCGAAGCCGACCAGCCCGTCCACCTCCGCGTAGAGCTTGCTCTCGTCGGGCGCCAGCGCGATCGGCCGCACCACGTTGCCGAACGGCACCTCGCCGATCTTGGCATGCGTCGCCACGTCCACGATGGTCACGCGCTTGGGGGCGCCCATCGGAGCGAGGTACATGCGCTTGCCGTCGGGCGAGCAGAGGGTGTTGTGGGGCTTGCCGCCCGTGAAGATGCGCTTGATGATCTTCTTCTGCGCGACGTCGATCACCTCGTAATTCCCGTCGCCGACCGGGACGTAGGCGAAGCGGCCATCGGGGGTGATGGCGAGCTGGTTGGGCAGCGGCCCGACGTTGATGCGGTGCGTCACCTTGTCGGTGGCGGTGTCGATCCACACGAGCTGACCGGGCTTGGTGCCCTCGACGGAGACGAGAAGGAAGGAGCCGTCGGCCGGGGCGGCAATGCCGTGTGGGTGCGGGCCGACGACGATTCGGCCCGTGACCTTGTTGGTGGCGACGTCCACGATGGTCACGTCGTCGCCGGCGCTGTTGGTGACGTAGAGCTTCTGGCGCGCCGGGGCGGCGTCGGCGCGAGCGTCGGCGACAACGCCGAACAGGGCGAGGATGGCGAAAGACAGGCGGCGCATGGCGGGCCTCACGGGTGGGTGGCGATGGCGCACAGATTACCCGATCAGGCGCCGATGGCAAGAGGGCCCCCTTTTCACGGGCCCCGAGATCGGGTTGAATAGAAGGGCGCCCCAGGAGGAGAACACCCGATGCCCATCACGCACACCAACCGCCAAGGCGACGTCTACTACCTCCACCAGGGGGAGACCAAGACGGGCAAGCCGCGCTACTTCTTCTCGCGCAAGAACGATGGCCAACTGGCGGAGGCGGTGCCCGAGGGCTACGAGATCTACGAGAAGCCCTCGGCACAGGTGTTCTTGCGCAAGATCGTCCCGACGAGCATTCGGCCGGAAGAGGTGGAGGTCGTCCGCGCGGGCCTGCGCCGCGTCGGCGCGAATGTCTTCTTCCTCGAAACGGAGAAGAACAGCATCGCCGTCCACGCGCCGAGCCAGACGCGCAAAGAGTTGGAGCGGTTCGCCGAGAAGCTCGGGGGCTGGATGCCTTCCTCGATGCTCGCGAACGAGTTGCAGAGCCGCGTGCCGTTCGCCCCCATGCTGCGCTTCGTGCTGGCGAACGAGGCAAAGCGGCACTTTCGCGTTCAGCGCTGGTGCTTCCGCGGCTCCGTCGATGGCTGGATACCGTTGCTGAGCGGCCCCAGTGGAGACCTCGCCAAGCTCGTCGCGTACTTCGGGCCCCACCTGGAAGAGGAGTCGTTCTTCGAGTTGATGTGAGCCGGCTCTTCGCTGGCGGCTGTGAAAAAATGGCCAGGCGAGCGGCGCGGCGTGAGCCCGCCGGTG
>JBBSEZ010000378.1:0-9795 GCA_038239195.1 Gemmatales bacterium | reverse complement strand
CGCCGACGCAGAAAACGCAGATACTCCACCACCTCCGGTGGAGTGCGGTTCAGCGTTTCCTCATTGACCATGAAATACGGCGTCATACCCTATTCTACGCACTCCAACATCGGTTGACCAGTCCAGGCCATGATCGCATACCGTTTCTTCGGATGAGTTCGGACGTATTTCTCCACTCGCTAGGTGCGTCTGATCGGCTCGGCGAAGCACGTCACCGCCTCCCGCAGGCGTTCGTCCGGCGGGGGGCGGGTTTGCCTCCGCTTCTTCGCTCGGCTCGGGCGGGTTGTCAGGCTCTTCAACCCGGACGAGGGAATGCATGAAGGAGTCGAAGTCGTGCGCGACGAGGATGAGGGGGAAGTCGGGGTCATCGAGGGGGGCGTTCTGCTCCCACCAGTAGACGCAGCCAGCGTCCTCGCCGTGCAGCGAGAGGCACAGTTGCCCACCGGGGCTGTAGGCGAACGCCATCAGGCGCTCTGGGAGCCGACCAGCGAACACCCGCCGTAGGGTGCGCAGGTCAGCAGGCTGGCCCCGCATCAGGCCGTGGAATGGTGAGAGTCCGCCCGCCGGGCGGGGGTCATCGGCGTTCGGGTAGTATACGTAGGGCTCACACCCGGTGAAGCCGTAATCGAGGAGGAAGGTTCGGTAGTCCGCAGGCAAGGGATAGCCGAGTTCGCGCTCGAAGTCCTGGATGTCGGCTTCCGCGATCGGCACACGCCACGGCATCGGGTAGTAGTGAAGGCGTCTCATCACGACGTCGTACTTGTTTTTCACGCTATGCCTACACTGATAACCCGTTGCCGGGGATCCAGGCTCTGCTCTTGTCTTCTCGCAAGGAAACCGGCCTCGTGACCGAACAGGCTTAAGAGTCTTTATAGGGGAGCTCCTGGGCCCCCAACAGTAGCGACGAGCCCGGTGCTTCTTGATGAAGCAGGCGATGATGAGGCTCGCTCGGTCTAGAGGTCGCGTAGCCTCGGTGCATCGCCACCTCGCTGCCCGGATTCCGCCGTCGGTCGATTTTGTCAGGACGGGTTCACCCCACGGATGGCAGATTGATCGAGAAAGTTCCAGACCCTCGGTTGAACGAAAAGGATAGTTCTCCATCTCTGTTGAATGCATCGCAAATGGCTTGGAATGTCACATAGGCTATCGCGCACAGCGTCGTGTCGCCCGGCACCCCCTTTATCGAGAGAACAGTAACATCAAGATTGGCCAACGCCGAATCTTGCCAACCGTAGGTTTCAACAAACAGATTCACCGCGAACTGGATCGCACCTGAATACTGCGGAGGGACCGGCTGGGCAATTGTGAGTTCCTGGCGCTCGCCCTGGGAGCTTTCTACGTCGAGGTGAATCTCGGCATAGAGCGCAACGGCGCCGTGCTGCCAGTGTAACTGCTTGGAGGCTTTCATGGTGAACTTCTCCCTCGCCACCCCCTCGACCCCGGTCAGGGCACAAGGGTGAGGCCCAATCCTCGCACTTCGTCGGGTTTCAATTTTCGCCCATTCAGGAAGAAATCGGTGGCGTCAAGCCAAATCTTCTTTCGTATGATTTGCTGTAATTCCCATTCGGTATATCTTCCAACACGGACGGCAGGGTCACCTCCAAGTGCTCTCGGCACGTCGAGGCTATCCAAATTGAACTTGATCCTTCCGCCTCTTCCGACGGTCGTGTTGAGGGATTGCTCGAACGCAATGTCAAAACGGCCAGGCGGAGCATTGTGCAACCCCAGCCCTCGCCACGCGTTGTCGCGATGTGCTCCGGTAAGGCGCGCAAAGTTGTCGAGGGCTGGTACTGGCCCGATGGTATCCAGCCCCAAGGCAACGTTAGGAGGATTTAGTTCCTTCGCTGCCGCCTGGGCTTGCCGCATAGTCCTGAACTCGCGACCAGGCACGGGCTTCCCTTGCGGATCTTTGATGCCCCACGTCCCTTGTTTGATCCGGTAGGCCCTGTACCCTTCCACAGCCGGCACCAGGGGGCGGGCGGGGGGCGGCGCTACGGGTGGCACAATTTCCTTGGGGACCTGGCGAGCGGGGGGTGGCGCCGGGGCCTTGGCACGGGCAAGTAGCTTCAGCAGTTGCCCGCGCGCCAACCAGCCCCCCACAAGGGAAACGAGGATGTCGTAGTAGCCCACCCGCTTGCCAGCGCGGATGTTCTCCCTGCCGAACCACACACCGACCCCGATGCCGCCGAGGGCCACCCACGTCACCGCAACCACCGGGAGCCAGCCGGCCAGCCCCGGCAGCAAGGCCCCGCCCGCCGCGGCCCTCGCCATCTCCTCGAAGTCCCAGTCCCCCCGGGCCCGATCGCCCAACTGCATCTCGACAGCCTGGCGCCCGCCATCGAGCAGCAGGCCGATGGCCGCGCCTACGCCCAGCACGACCACGGCCTTAAGCGCCGTGCCACCGATGATCAGCGCGCCCGCCCCAGCCAAACCAGAGAGGGCCCCGACGACGGCTCCTCGCCACAGCCCCCCGAGGAAGGTGCTTTGGTAGCCGCCCCACCACGCGCCCAGCGCCGCCCCCAACACCAGCCCGATGCCTCCTCCGATGAGCGCGCCCGGTAGCGCGGCAACGCCAACGCTGGGAATGCCAGCAATCAGGGCCCCGGCGAAAGCTCCTACGATGGCCCCGGCGACGGCGCCCCCAATGAGTCCGCCCCAGAACCCTCTGCCCCACCACACGAACTGCTTCCCGGCGTTCGCCGCCGGGGCGGCAGGCGCCGGCGCGGCCGGGGCCGCGGGCGCCGCCGGGGCGGCGGGGCCTGCCGGGGCGGGCGCGGCCGGGGGCGGGGCGACCGGGCCAGCCAGGCCGGCGGGCATCGGGGCCATGCCGAACACGCCGGCCCCGAGCACCCAACCCCCTGCCGGCGCGCCGAAGTTCAGCGCCAGTTGGACCGACTGCGGCAACGCGACCTTGGCCCCGAACGCCTGGGCCCAGTTGCCCAGCCGCGATCCCTTCTCGTCCGCTAGGTGCGCGAAGTTGTCGGCGCGGCCTTCGGCCATGGTCGCCTTCAGCTGCGCCAGGTTTGCCGGGTGCTGTTGGAGCGCCTGTTGCCCCGCCTGAGCCACCTGGCCCGCCGCGCCCAGCGCGTCCTGGCGGTCTTGCACGTCCTGCTGCTTCTGCTGGGCGGCGTCCGCCCCCGTCGCGGCCCGGGCGGTCGCCGCCTGGTCCTGCCAGCCCTGCAACGCCTGCCCCACGGAGGCCCGCCCCGCGAGGACCGTCGCGAGTACCTGCTGGCTCGCCGCGCCCTGCTGCTGGTCCATCTGCGCCTGGGCTGCGCCGACGTCTGTCACTCCTTGGGCCAGCAACGCCTGGTTGTCGGCCAGGGAAGTGGCGTCCTGCGAAACGACGAGTTGCTGCTGTGCCTGGTCCTGGAGGACAGCGGCCCGGCTGTCGACCGTCTGTGCGAGGATGGTCGCCAAGTCCGTGGTCGGCGCGCCCAGCATCTGGGTCAAGGCACCCTGCATCTGCGCCTGCCAACTCCCCGCTGCCGGGACTTCGGCAGGCCCGTTCGGGGACCAGGCCCACGTTCCCACTACCCCCAGAACAGATAGCCCCTGCGAACCGCCGTAGACGGTCGCGAATGCCTGGTCGTTGGCTTGCACCGATCCCGACAGGGCGCCATTCGCCCACACGAGGGCGTCGTGCCCCGCCGCAGCCGTCAACTGGGCGGAAGCGCCCAGGGCGCGCACGCCGACGTCGTGTCCCGCTATCACCGAGCCGGCAATAGCCCCGTAAACCTGGACCGCAGCGTCAGCGCCGGCCCCGGCGACCACCGACCCCGTCCAGTTGCCCCAGACAAGCACCGTCGCGGGGCCGCCGGTCGCCACGGCCCCGCTCACGTCGCCCAGGGCCCAGATGTCGGCGCCCTGTCCCGCCGTCACGCTCCCTGTCAGGTTGCCGGTGACCTCTATCCAAGCCCCGCCTCCGGCAGTCAGGTCGCCGGTGCGGTTCGACCAGGAGACGACCCAAGCATCCCCGCCCGCGGTGAGGTGCCCCGAAACGTCCCCGTAGGCCCAAACGTCGAGAGAGCCCTGCGTTGCAACGTCGCCGAGGGCCTGGCCCCAGGCGGTGACGGTGGCGTTCCCGCCCGCGGTGATGGTCTGGCCCGCCGCGAAGTCGCCACCCGCCCACACGGAAGCATCCTGGCCGGCCGTCACGGAGGCAGCGATGTTGCCGCCCACCTCGGCCGAGGCACTCCCCCCCGCCGTCACGTTCCCCGTCAGGTTTCCGTGCGTGGCAACGCCGGCGTCGTTGCCGGCGTGGACCGATCCGGTGACTCCCGCGTAGGCGTTGACCGTGGCGTCCAGCCCTGCCTCGACGTGACCGGCGGCCGTTCCGGCTGCGAACACGGACGCATTCCTGCCGCCGCTCACCCGGCCGACCACGTCGCCCCAGGACGTTGCCGAGGCATCGTTCCCGGCCGTCACGTCCCCGCTCAGCGCTCCGACACACCAGGCAGTTGCGTTTTCCCCGGCAGACACGTTGCCGCGGAGCTCTCCCCAGGCCACGACGTTCGCGTTGTCGCCGGCCGAAACATCGCCGGTCACGTCTCGCGCGGCCCACACGTTCACCTCGTGGGTCGAGGTCACTCCGCCGCCGACGTTCCCCCATGCTTCGACCTGCGCGGAACTGCCGCCCGCAATGGCCCCGATGACGTCGTTGCGCGCCCAGACGTCCGCAGCGCCGGCCGCGGTCACGTCGCCGCTCACGGAGCCCCACGCCGTGACGTTCGCGTCCCGCGGGGCCGCAACGTCGCCGCCGACGTCGCCGCCGGACCAGACGCTGGCGTCCTCGCCCGCCGTCACGGCCCCGCTCACCGCGCCCCACGCGCTGACCGAGGCGTCGTTGCCCGCCGTAACGCTCCCACTCGCGCCCGAGCCAGCGATCCCCTGCCCCCCGGGGCCCTCGGAGAGGCCCGCCGACACCGTTGCGTCGTGCCCGGCCAGGGTGGCCCCGGAAATCTCGCGTTGGGCTTGCACCCGTGCGTCGTAGCCCGCGCTGACCTTGCCCGTGACGGCCCCCCACGCGCTCACGGTCGCGTTGCCCCCGCCCTGCACGTCTCCGCTCACGTCCCCGAAGGCCCAGACGCTGGCGTCGCTGCCTGCCTTCACCGTCCCGGTCACGTCCTGGGCCGCGGTCACCGACACCGTCGAGCCGCCGACGCATTCGCCGGTCACGCTTCCCGCCAGGGCAAGCACGGTGACGTCCGCCTTCCCCTGTACGGAGGCCGACACGCCATCCGCCGCTTCCACGTAGGCCGAGCCCCCCGCCGCCAGGGCGCCCGCCACCGCGCCGCCGGCCTGCTCCCACGCCCACGTCTCCGCCAGGACCGTGGCGTCGATGGCCCCGGCCGACCAGACCGTGGCGTCGGCGCCTGCATCGTAGGCGCCCTGAAGCGCGGGGCCGGCGCCCGAACTGCCGTTCGCCGCCAGCCCTTGCCCGTAGGCCCAGGCGCTCAAGGAGGTGCCCGCGCTCACCGTCGCGCTCAAATTGCCACCGGCCCCCACGGAAGCGCTGCCGTCCGTCGTAACCGTGGCCTGCACGTCGCCCCACGCAAACAGCGTCGCGTCCCCGGTGGTCGTGACGGAAGCCTGGAGGGCACCCAGCGCGTAAATGCTCGCGCTTTGCGCGTTGACCTGAAGGGCTGCGTCGGCGCCAGCGTACACGGCCGCGCCCCCAACGGCTTCCACCGACGTCGCCCGCACCGCGCCCAGGGCGAAGACGGTGGCGGTGCCTCCCGCGGCGATGATGGCTCTCGTGTCGCCGTTACTGCTCACGCTGGCCTGCCCGCCCGCCGTGACGCCGACGACCGCGTTGCCGCTGGCGAATACGCTGGCGTCGCCACCGGCCACCACGACGTTCCCGACGTCGCCGAGCGCCTGCACGCTCGCCGACTGGCCCGCGCGAACGTCGCCCGTGACGCTGCCTCCGGCCGCGACCACCGCGCTGCCTGCGGTCGCCGTGACGGCACCGCCGATTGCGCTGTCCGCCAGCACCAGGGCGTCGCCCGAGGCCAGCACGACGCCAGAGACCGACCCGTAGGCCACGACCTGCGCGTTCGACCCCGCGCCGCCCGCCGTCACCGCCCCCGACACGTCTTGCCCGGCCAGGACGCTCGCGTCGCCCGTCCCGCGAACGGCGCCGGAGACCGTGCCTGCGGCGAACACTTCCACCGCGCCGGAGAGAGCCGTGACGTTCCCCGACACGTTGCCGTAGGCGACCACGTCGGCGCCGGCCTCGCCCGTCACGGTCCCGGAGACGTCGGTGTAGGCCGAGGCCTCGACCGTACGAGTCTGCGAGGTGAGGCCCCCCGTGATGGCGCCCCACGAGGTCACCTCGACGTCCCCGGCGGCGATCACCTGGCTTTGCACGTCGCCCGACGCGAAGGCGGTCACCCCGCCGCCCGCGGTCGCGATGGTGCCACTCAGCTTCCCGTAAACGCCGACGTTGATGCCGTCCCCGGCGCTGAGGGCGGCCGACACGTCGGCGTACGCCTCCACGAAAAGGTCGGTCCCCGCCTGCACAGTGCCCAGGATGCGGTTCGCGTAGACGCTCATTTCCCCGTCGATCGCGCGCAGGCTCCCGCTGACGTCGCCTATCGCGTTTATGGCGGCCGACTTTTGGGCGATCAGGGTGCCCTGGTAGTCGCCGAACGCGATGACTGCGGCGCTCTCCGTGGATGCGGTGACGTCCGCGCGGACGCTGTCGAAGGAGAACACGAAGGCGTAGCCCTTGGCCTCGATGTGCGGAGAGGTGATGGCACCCTGGGCTGTCGCAAAGATGTCCCCCGCGGTGCTGGTCACGTTCCCTACCAGTTGGCCCCAACTGTCCGTCACCACGGAGCGGCACCCCTGGATGTCGTCCCGCACCGAGCCGAAGGCGTCCGCGAAGACTTCTCCCTTTTCGCTGACGAGGCTGTGGCCCGCCTGGCCCAGGTCGCGCAAGGCCCATGCGCTCACGTCGGACGCGGCCCTGACGGAGCCTCCCAGGTCGCCCCACGACCCGACGTCGGCGGCGCCCTGCAAGCTCGTGACGGCGGAATTGAGGTTCCCGCGCGCCCAGGCGCTGACGTCGCCGTTCCCCTGCACCGAGCCGCCCATCGTCCCCCACGCGCTGACCTGGGCGCCTCCATCCCCCACGCGAATGTTGCTCGTGATGTTCTGAAGCGCCCACACAGGGCCCAACCTGCCCCCGGCCGTCACGTCCTGGCTAATGTTGCCGAAGGCGGTGACCGCGCCGATGCTGGCCACCGCGAAGATCGCCCCGACGATGTTTCCCCCCCCGGCAAGCCCAGGAGTCGCCGGAGGCGGCGGCGCGACCGGGGGAGTCGCGCCCGCACCGGCGTCCTGGGGTTGCGGGACCTGGGTCGGCAGGCTCGCGACAGCCCCGGCCGCGCCCGCGCCCCCGTCTGCCGTGATGGCCCCAATGCTCCCACCCGCCCTGATGCTCCCGACGATGCTGCCGCCCGCGACGGTGCCGGCCGTCACGTTGCCGATGTTGCCCCCGGCAGTGAGTGCGCCGGTGACGCCCCGCCCGGCCGTGACCGCCCCAACGGATCCGGTCGAGGCTGTCACGCTCCCGGAAACAGAGCCCTGCGCCGCGTAAACGTCCCCCACGCTCCCGGCGGCCACGATAGCCCCGGAGACGTCGTTCGTCGCCCACACCCAGGACAGGTTCGCACCGGCCGACACTCCCGCGCTCATGCTGCCGCCGACGGCAGCCACCGGGCCCACCTGCCCGGCGGCCTGGATCGAGCCGGCGATGTTGCCGCCAGCGCTTGCCGACGTGGACGCGGAGGCTGTTCCGCTCGCCCCTGCCTGCACCCAGCCCACGCTCCCGCCTGCGGCGATCGCGGCATCGACGTTGCCGTTCTGCGCCAGCACGGACGCCACCTGCCCGCCAGCGTGGATCGAACCGACCACGTCTCCGTAGCCCGTAACGCCGGCGGTGATCGGCCCGACGTCGCCTGTGCCGGCAACGATGTCTTCGGAGATCGTCCCTCCGGCCGCGATCTGCCCGACGTTGCCGCCAGCATGGAGGGTGTCGCTGGCCCCCTTCCCCGCCCAGACGCTCCCGACGTCCGATTCCGCAAGGATGTCGCTGTCCAGGAGCCCGCCTACCGAGATGGCGTCGATGGCCGCTGCGGTCAGATCGCCCGTCACCCACACGTCGTCCAGCGAGCCCCCGGCGATGACCGAGGCACTCAGGTTGCCCCCGTTCGCGGCCACCGTCCCAACGTGGCCAACGGCCGTGACCGACCCGGCCACGTTGCCGCCCGTGACCGAGTTGCCCGAGCCACCCTGCGGTGCCGACCAACTGCCGGCGCCGACAAACGAGATGTCGCCCCCGGCCTGGATCTTGCTCTGGAGGTCGTGGCTGGCCAAGACATCCTGAATGTTGCCCCCGGCCGTCACCGATCCCGTGAGGTCGTGGCCCGCCGTGACGCTGCCGACGTTCCCGCCCGCGCTCACTGCGGCGGTCAGGTCGCCGTTGGTCGCGACGCTGCCGATGTTCCCCGCGGCTTTCACCGTCGCCAACGTGCCGCCGGCAGACACACCCTGGATGTTCGTGCCGGCATGGACCGGACCGACGTTGCCCTGCCCGTTGACCCACCCGACGTCAGCTGTCGCCGTAATCGAGGCGATGGCGCCGCCCGCCGAAGCGCTCACGCTGCTGCCCGACAAGGCGCCTACGTCGCCCCCGGCAACCACGGTCAAGGCGCCCGCAATGGCGATGGCATCGACGCTGCCGGTGGCCGAGAAGGCGAGCGAGTCGGCGGGCCCCGTCCAACTGCCGTTGCCGGCGTATCCATTCTCCCCCTGTACCCAGACGCCGTAGGCGGTAGTCGCGGGGCCGCCGGCGGCCCCACTCGGTCCGCCAAGCGTGCCACTACTTCCGCCGGGCATCGGGCCGTTGTAGGGCGTCAGCGCAGCCGAGCCGAGGCCAGGGCTGACCTGGACGGTTCCCCCGCCGACGTTGGAAACGGAGACGCTGGGGGCGTGGCCCGCGTAGTTATCTGACCAACTCTCGCCCGGCCCGAGGACGATGATGGTGGTGAGGACAAAGGTTGTGCTGTCCGTATGAGTCCCGTCGGATGCCTGGACGGTCACCTGGTAGGTGGCCGGTGTTCGGTACTCGGGCATCCCGGACACGTACCCGCTGGAGGGATCGATCATCATGCCGGCCGGCAAGCCGGTCGCGCCGTAGGTGATGCCCGGGTGGTCTCCGGGGCTGGCCACGACCACCCCGAATCCTGCCCCGGTGACCTCGTTGACGAGTTGGTCGCCCGGGTTGATGAGTCGGAGCGGAGAGCCGACGACGGAACCACCGGGCATCGGGTTCGCGAGGGAGCCCCCACCACCGCTGGAAGGATTGGTGACACTCGGGCCAGCCGGAATGGTTGGGCCGGGCGCGGTGACCTCGGCACCGTTGCTTGGCGGTGTCGCGACGAAGACCGGCGGGACGACCGGGGGAGGTGCGGTGCCCGGCGCCGGCGGCTGCAGAAGTGGGAGGGCCGCGCTCGGCGTGGGAGGAACTGCTGAAGCGAAGGAACCGAGTGGGATCGTCTGCGGCGGGCCCCCGAAGCTCGTTGCCTCGGGCAAAGCGGGCTGAACAAATCCGCTCGGCCCGTCGGCGGGCCCGGCCGAGCTGGGCACAGGCACAGCGGGGAGGGAAGGCGCCGCGAACAGAGGCAGCGGACTGATGAATCCCGAATTAGTCGGCGAGCCCGCGCCTGCGAAAGTCGGGGCCGCAGGGAGGAAGGATGCTTGGGGAGCCAGCATGGTATGCGCTGG
>JBBSEZ010000377.1:0-9807 GCA_038239195.1 Gemmatales bacterium | reverse complement strand
GTAGGACGGCCCTCCCGAGCCGTCCTCCTGCAACCAACTCCTGCCGCTCGCGCTATCGCCGCGACGATTCTTTGCGGCCCACGTGCAGGAGACACTTCGTCCGCAGTTGTCGGGCGGCCGCACTGCCCGGGTCGATCCGCAGCCATGCCTCGGCGTGCGTCAGCGCTTCGTCCCACGCTCGCTCTTGCTCGAGTAACTGCGCCAGCGAACGGCGATAGTCTGCGGTCCAGGGGCTCACGGCCACCGCCCGGCGCCAGTAGCCGAGGGCGCGCTCCCGATCGTTCTGCTGCTGCGCCAGCGCGGCGGCGCCCGCGAGGGCGAGCTCGCGCGCGGGGGCCTTGTCCAGGATGGTTTCGTAGGCCGCCAGCGCCTCCGCCCGGCGGCCCTGCCACCCCAGGGCCAGCGCCTTGCCTTCCCACGCAGCCACGTCGTTGGGAGCGCGGTGGATCGCGCCTTCCAGGAGCGTCGTGATCTGCCCGCCCCAGCGCTTGGCATCGAGCCGGCCTTCCCCGACCACCCGCACCAGGGCGAGCCCGAGGTCACGCCGGCCCTCCTCGTCCAGGGGCGCTACTTCGCCCCGATGGAAGAGGGCCAGCGGCCCGTCGGGCGAGGGGCCCCGGAGAGGGCGACCGGGCGCCGAAGCGAGGCGCGGAACGCGATGGTCCGTGGTCGCGGTGTGGGGAACGTCCCAGCTCGCGTATCGCGGCATGTGACAGTCGATGCAACTGTCGTCCTTTTCCCGGCGCTGGGCAATTGGTCCTTTGCACCCCCGCGTGCCGTGACAGTCCAGACACCGCGCCCGGTAGTGGGCCACGCGCCGCTCCGGGCCGATCCGCTCGTGGGGATCGTGACACGACACACACCCGAGCTTCTTGGGGTTGGCGCTGCCCTCGAAGCAGCGGCTGGCGTACATCTGCTCAACGTGGCTGACGGCCTTCTGCTCCTCCCCACGGGCCGGCGGGGCCACGAACACCGACCAGAACGCCCCCAACTCCATCCCCGGGCGAAAATCTTGCACGTCGCGCCCGCGCCGGACCACGCGGGCCGCCCCCTGGAGATGGCACTGCTCGCAGACCGCATCGCGCAGCGCAGGCGCCAGGTGCTTGGGGCTCACGATGCTGGTATCGATGGTCCCTGGCGCGGGGCCGGCCCTGCGCTCCTCGACGTGGAGCTCCCCCGGGCCGTGGCAGCGCTCGCAGCCGATCGCGTGCCCCTCGAACACCGGTCGCTCGTAGCCGTTCACCGTGTCGGGGCGCGGGCGCGTGCGGTTCGCATGGCAGAAGAGGCAAGAGGGCTGGATCGGTCGCCCGGCGAACAGAGCGGGCGTCATCCCGGGCGAGAGGCCCCATCGCTGCTTCTGGGAAAAGTAGCTGACGGGCACCTGAAAGAGAAACCCGTCGCGCTCGGTCAGAAAGGAATGCCCGCGCGTCCCCGAGCCGATCGCATACTGAAGCTCGGTGTCCCAGGCCCGCGCGGCCCCTTTCCCTTCGTCGAGGAGCGCTTGGCGCTCCCACAATTTGCCCCCCCGCGCGTGGACCAGGAACTCTCGCCCAAAGGCCTGGAAGGGATTGTGACGCGCGGGCGTACGCGAGGGGCCCAACTCCGTCCCCGCCAGGACCGCGAGCGACTTCCCCATCGGGTGGTTGTGGAAGAGGGTGGTCAAGCGGACGTGACAGGGGGCACATTTCGCGTCGCCGACGTAGCCGACCTTGGGGTGGACGTTGCGGAACGGCCCGTCGTAGGCGAGCCTCGGGTCGGGCTCGGGCGATTGGTTGGGTGGGAGGGGACCGTGGTGAGCGAGGCGCCAGACCGCCACGCCGAGCGCGAGCACTGTCACCAGGGCCAGCAGCACGGCCGCCCACCGCCGCCGGGAGCTCGTCAGGAAGCTCGTGCGGGAGGTGGAAGAAGGGGGAGCGCTCATGGGCCTTTCTCCCCCGGCGGGCCCTCGGCATTGGCCTCGTTCAGTTGGTGCAACCACCGCTGGGCCACGGCGCGGCTGGGGAAGTCGAGACCGGTCCCGTCCGCCACCCCTCCCTTCCAGAGCGTGAGGGCCTGCTCGAAGAAGCGGCGCGCAGGCGCCACCTCTCCCCGCTCCAGCGCCAGGAGGCCGCGCACCACCAGCAAGTCGGCCCCTTCTCCCAGACGGGCCGCCAACTTTTGCGTCCCCTCGGTCAGGTGCCGGGCGCTCAGGCGGTTCTGGACGGTCTGGGGCAAGGACGCCTGGGGACGATTGGCGTCGAGGATCGTCTGAGCGACGAGCAAGGCCATGACGTCGCGCAGCGGGACGGGGCTAACCCCAGGAGTAGGGGGGGCCGCATCGACGTATTTCCCCAGCGCCTCCAGGTGCTCGTCCGCCCGATCGTAGTCCCCGTTGGCCGCGGCGATCAAGAGTTGCAGCGAGCGATACGTTTCCTCGCCCAGCAGCCCCTCCTGCTCCGGGCTCATCCAGTCGCGCGCCTCGGGGAGCCGGCCCGTGAGGAGCAGCAGTTTCAGCTCCAGCACGGCGCCGCGGGCGCCGAACGCGGCCACGTTGGAGCGCAGCAGCAAGGCCAGGGCGGTCTCGGCCAGGCCCTGCCTCTGGGCGGTCGCGGCCTTGTCGGCCACCGTGAGGTTGGCGGAGTTGGCCTCGAAGCGCTCCCGGAGCAGGCCCACCTGCTGGCTCAGTTGGCTGACTTCCTCGCCCAGTTTCTCCAGGTGGGCCTTCGACTGCCGGGCCTCTTCCTCCCCCGCCGGAGGGGCGCCCTTCCGCCCCTGCTTGAGCAAGGCCCGCAAATGCACCAGACAGAGGTCCGGGTAGCCCAGCTCGCGGTAGAGTTGGGAAAGGCGCGCGTGGGCCTGCGCGAGGTCGGGCTGCGCGCGGAGCGCCGTCTGGAAGACCGTGATGGCCTGGATGCGGCGCAGGTCGCGGAAGCTGGTCTGGGCGGGAAAGCCCGCCGCCCACGATCGCTCCGAGGTGGCCCGCGTCAGGAGGAAATACGCCTCGCCGAGGAGCAAGGAGGCACGCGCATCGTCGGGGTTGGCGCGCACGGCGCGACGCCCCGCACGCACCGCCAGGAAAAGCGCGGCGGGGGGCCCTTCGCCCTCCCCGGCAAGATACCTCAGCCACAAGGAGAGGCCCACGCGATCCGCCGCGGGCAGGGCAACTTCGCCGTAGCCTTTCTCGAAGGTCAATCCGGGGGCCTTGGCCCGACGCCCCTCCAGCGCGACGGCCAGCGCGGGGAGCAAGGCCCCACCCGGACAACCGGCCCCCGGCGCCCCGGCGGGCTTGCCCACCAGGCCAGCCGCGGCGGCATTGCTCCACTCCCGGCGGAGCCGGCGCTGATGGTCGCTGCGGCTGGCGTCGAAGCACGCCAGCCAGAGGGCCGTTTCCTCGCGATCGGCGGGGATCGGCGCGGGGGCCTTGCGGAACGGGGCCAGCCAGTCGGGAGGGCCCGGCCTCGAGTCGGGGCCGCTGGCCGGCGCGAACTTGTCGCCGTTCGAGCCAAAGGCCAACTTCTCGAAGGAGAGGGGCACAACCCCCTTGGGGCCAGTCCCCTCGGGGCCGCGCAGGAAGAAGACGGAGGCCCCGCCCTCGATGGAGCCCAGCGCCCAGTCGGGGCTGGCGAGGAGGCGACGAAACGCCGACAGGCCGTCTGGCCCGCGCTCGTACAGGACCACGTGACGGACGCGATAGCGTCGCACTGTCTCGCGCGGGCCCTCGCCGTCGAGGCCATCGGCGAGCAGGGCCGCGCGCAGCGCCAGGTACTCGCGGACCGTGGGCGCGGAAAACAGCCCCAGGCGGGCGTCGAGGAAGCCCTGCTCTTCCGGGCAGTACCACGCCAGGTAGTGAGCGACGTCGGGGGCAACGTTGAAGCCGCGGGCCTCGCCCGGAATGGCGCCCGAACGGCGCCAGGCGCCGAGTTGGAGGGCGATGCGCGCGAGTGAGGGGTCCGCCTCGACGCCGCAGCCTCGGCGGAGGTGCGGGCGGGCTTGCAGCCAGCCCGGCCACGCGAGCACCAGGAGCATCAGCGCCGCGGCGAGCAGCGCGAGCCGGCCGGCCACGATCTGCCGGGCCTTGAAGTCGCCCGGGGGCCTTTCCCGGCAGAAGCGCAGCAGGGCCTCCGCGAAGTTGAGCGCCACGACAGGCGCCGCCACGACGGCGAAGAAGGGGACGGCACGCGCGCGGAGGGCGCTCAGGGCGAAGAAGCTCACCCACAACACCGCCCGCGGGCCATTCGCGTTCTGCCGGTTGACCGCGAACGACGCCGCCCCGAGCAAGACGAGCAGGAAGTAAGCCAGGCCGGCGGCATTCAGCCCCACGTCCTCGCGAAAGTAAGCCCTCGAAAACGGGGAGAGCAAGAGGTCGCCACCAAGGGGAGAGCTCGCGAAGGCGCGGGGGCCTCCGGTCAGGGCAAGTTGAGAGGGAAGGGCGAACGAATGGACGTGATGCGGGCTGGCCAGGCAGCCCAGCAGGCCGAGCGCCAGGCCGGCGCCCAGGGCCAGGAGCCGGGGCGCGACCTTGCCAGGGGCCGCCCCGGACGAGGAGAAACCAGTGGACAAGGCCAGCCCCACCGCGTACAGCCCGACCGCGAGCGGCCCGAGCAGGAACCAATCGTCGAGGTTGACCCAGACGGCGAAGAGAGGACCAAGTGCCCAGGGCACGCGAAGGAGGGAGGAGCGATTCCAGGCCTCGAGCACCCAGCAAGTCAGCGCGAGCAGGACGTACGACAGCAGGGTCGAACGCAGCTGCAACCAGGGGGCGAGGGCGAGAATGGCGAGCGCGGCGCAACTCGCCGGCAGCCACAGGCCCGCCCGTTCTCCTTTCCGCGGCGTTCCCAGTGCGATGAGGAGCACGGCGAGGGCGGCCAGCAAGAGGGACTTCAGGACGACGAGGGCGGCCCCGCCAACCGCGTCGAAGGCGAGATAGCCGAGCAGATCGCCGAGCCAGGCGTGGTTGGCCCAGTAGGCCCCCTCGGAGGCGTAGGAGAAGGGATCGGCGCCGAAGGTGAACCGCCCCTCCGCGATTGATCGGCCGGTGGCAAGGTGAAGCCACACGTCGCTGTTCCGGGCAGGAAAACAGGCAAGCAAGAAGGCCAGCAGAACAACCAGCCCGCCCAGAACGGCGTCCGCGAAGGCCATGGCTCGCCCAAGGCGGCGCGAGCGCGGCGGGGCCAGGGAAGGAGGAAGCGAGGGGGGAGGGAAGACGGGCTTGGCCTCCAGCAGGCCCGAGAGGACTGAGCCCGCGTTGGCGGCGGGGAGAAGCGCCCCCTCGGGCCCTGGGCTTGCAGCAAGCGAGGGCGCCGGCAAAGGGTTGGGGCAGTCATCGGCGTTCGGCATACGCACCCCGGAAGGGAGGAGAGGGGGAACGAACTGGCCATCCCCCTTCAGTCTACGCCGAACGCGCCTGGCTACAAGGGTGGTCGAAAACGGGACCGGCCTCCCTGCAAGGACTTGTGCCGGACGTCCTCTCGGCCCCGCTCGCGCCGGTAAAAATTCCAAAGGGCCCTTGACTTTGAGTCGAAACGGTGTCAAATGAACTTACCATACTTAACAGTGGGCAAGGATGCTCGTGCAAGGATTGTCGTTCTCTCTCTTTTTTGAGGTGCAACTGTGCCAAGATTCTCCCGCTGGCGTCGTCGGTGGTCGGCGTTCACGCTGATCGAACTGCTGGTGGTGATCGCCATCATCGCCATCCTGATCGGCCTCTTGCTCCCTGCCGTTCAGAAGGTCCGCGAGGCGGCCGCACGCATGTCGTCGAGCAACAATCTCAAGCAGATGAGCCTGTCGTTGCACTCCTGCAACGACACCTACCAGAAACTGCCCCCTGCCGGGGGCTACTTCCCCGGAACGGGTGGCGTCCACGGCTCGTTGCACTATTTCATCCTGCCCTTTATGGAACAGGATGCGATCTTCAACTCGCAACAGCCAGGGCAAAACATCGGCGGGATCCCGAACGGCGGCGACTCGTGGTGGATCGGCCACGGGCCCACGCCGGGCACGATCAAGACGTACGTCAGCCCGGCCGACACGCAGGCGGGGACCCTGCGGGATAGTGGTGGGCAACGCCCGGTGACCTCTTATCCGTCGAATGCGTACGTGTTCCAAACGAACGGCACAGTCGGCGGGGTCGATACCAACACGGGGACCTCCAGCAAGGGGAACCTCGTAACCTTGATGGCAGATGGCACCTCGAACACCGTCGTTTTCGGGGAAGGCTATGCACTGTGCCAGGGCTACAATCGGCTGGCTTTCGAGTCGAACTGGCAAAACAACGCCCAGTTCGCATCGTTCTACACGACCGCCCTCCCACAGATCCGACCAGCGGCGAACGCTTGTAACCAGGCCCTGCTCCAAGGCCACGCTTCGGGCACCATTCTCGTCGGTCTGGGCGACGGGAGCGTGCGGGGAGTCTCCGCCGGCGTCTCGCAGACCACCTGGCAGGCCGTCCTCCTCCCCAACGACGGCGTCCCACCCGGGAGTGACTGGTAAGGCGCGCGGGGCCAGTTGAGCGCCTCGCTCGCGTCTGGGCCCTAACGTTATTTCGTTGGGAGTGATCGCCCGCTGGGCGAGGCCCGAACAGGTTGCCCTGAGCGGCAAGCTTCTTGCTCCCGGGCGAGAAGTTTGCCGCTCTAGTTCGTGGAGGCCTCTCCGGGCCTCCCCTTCTCTTCCCCCACCCCACAGGTGCCTCATGCGGCGTTCTCCTCTCCTCGGGTTCGGCGCCCGCCGGGCCTTCAGTTCGCTCCTGTTGTGCGCGCTGGTTGTCGCGTTCGGTTGCAAGGACGGCTCCAAGACCGCCATCATCTCCGGAAAGGTCACTTACAAGAACGCGCCGGTGACCGGAGGGACGATTCAGTTCACGCCGGCGAAGGGCGGGCCTGCCATCCCCGGCATTATCGGCGCCGATGGCACCTATTCGGCCCCCGGCGTCGCTACCGGGGAGATGATCGTGACGGTCGAGACCGAGTCGGCCAAGTTCGCCGGGTCCGGCTACGACATGAGCAAGGCGCCCGCCGGCGTCGATGGGTCCAAGGCGCCGGAAATCAAAAAGTTGGCTTACGTCGAGGTCCCGAAGAAGTACAACGACAAGGGCTCTTCCCCGCTGCGCTACGAGGTCAAGGGGGGCAAGGAGACCAAGGACTTCGAGCTCACCGATTGAGCCAATCGCGGCGACACGGTTGAGCAGGCGCCTCTCGGGCCCTTGGGGCGGACGATCAAAGGTGGCTTCCTGGTTGCGGCGAGTTTGGCAGCGCGTCCGGCAAAGGCCAGGCCTGGTCCTGGGGGCCTCGTTGCTGCTCGTTCTCGTCCTCGGCGGCCTCGGCTGGGACGCCTACCAGGTGCGCGCGGCAAGGCGCGCCGTCCGCGAAGAGCGCTTCGCGGACGCCAGCCGATGCCTCCAGTTGCGCTGGGCCTTCTGGCCTCGTTCCGCCGAGCCCTGGCTGTTGGCTGCGCGAATCCATCGCCTCAACAACGAGTACGAGGCGGCGGAAGCCGCCCTCGACCGCGCCCGGGCCGTGGGGGGGGACAGCGAGGCCCTCCAGATCGAGTGGCTCTGTCTGCGCGCCCAGCGAGGCAAGGGCGAGGTCGATGAGGTTGCCCCGGGCCTGTGGCGCTGTGTCCAGAGCAACCACCCCGACAGTGCCTGGGCTCTGGAGGCGATGGCGCGCGCCTACATGCGCGACGCTCGGTTTTTGCCGGCCCTCGTCTGTCTGAACAAGTGGTTGGAGCTCCAACCGGAGACGCCGCGAGCCCTCGAGTGGAGGGGCTGGGCCAACGAGCACGTCCAGCGGCCGGGGGCGGCCATGCGGGACTACCAAAAAGCGGTGGAGCTTGCCCCGGAGCGGTGGGGGCCGCGCTTGCGGCTCGCGAACTTGATGTTGCAGGTGGCCAGGCACCTCGACGCCCTCCCCCACCTGGAGTGGGTATTGCGGGAGCAGCCGAACAATCTGGAGGCCAAGATCGGCCTGGGAAAGTGCCGGTTCTATCAAGGCAACTTCGACGAAGCCATTCGCTTGCTGGACGAAGTCCTCCAGGAGAGCCCGGAGGAGCCCCAGGCCTTGTTCTTCCGGGCCAAGATCGAGACGGCGAGGACGAGCGCGCGGGCGGCCGAGCCCTATTTGCGGCGTGCGTTGCGCGCGGACCCCTATCTCCAGGAAGCCCAGTACGCCCTGGTGCAGTGCTTGCGGGCCCAGGGGGCCGCGAAGCAGAAAGAAGCCGTCCGGGCCCTGGCGCGCTGGAACGAGATCAAGGCGGACAGCAAGCGGCTCACGGAGCTCCTGAACCGGGGGACGGGAAGCGGCAGCGGCAGCCCGGAGGTGCCGTTGGAAATTGGCGAGCTCTTCCTGCGGATGAATCAGGGCCGACTTGCGGAACACTGGCTCCAGGTGGCCCTGGCGCGGGGCCCGCAACACGGGCCGACGCACGAGGCCCTCGCGCGGTTGTACCAGAAGCTCGACGTCCCGGAAAAGGCGGCGCTCCACGCCCGCCTGGCGCGCGAAGCGAGCCCGTCCCGCGACCTTCGCCCGGCCCCGCGCTGAGGGCGCCCCTCCCGAGCCTGTCTTGCCTTTGCCCGCGCCCTCGATAGAAAACCCTGCGCATCGGCCCCCGATGCTGGGCCAGGCGGCAACGCTTGGCGAACAACGTCCCTTCCTGGTCGCCCCTCCCCCGGCGACAGCGCAGGAGGGCCCTCGGTGATCCTCAACGCCTACGCCGTGCTGGATTCCTTCCTCAGCCTCCTTCGGCTCGGGCTGGGGCTCCTGGTTCTCGGGCTCGGTGCCTGGCTGTGCCTCCGTTGCTGGGGACAGCGGTCTCGGGGCGAGGCAGCGAGCGCGGACCGCAAGACGTTCGAGGATCGATGCTACCTCCTCTTCTTGCTGGCCGGCCTTCTGCTTGGGCTGAACCTCGTCTCGTGGCCGATCTTTTATCTGCTCCTCCAGAGCTACGTCCCGGAATGGCCGGGCGTCATGTGCATCTACGGAGTCACCCGGATCGGGGCTGGCAGCCTCGGCCCGAGCCGCTTCCTGCCTCTCCTGGTAACGAGCCTGCAAGTGATGAAGCCCGCGCTGATCTTTCTGAGCGGGGCCTGGTTCGTCCTGTATCTCGTCAACCGCCGCACGCGCACGGCGCCACTGACCGGCCGCGTGCTGCTCGTTCTCGTGGCTTCCGGGGCACTGGCCGTTGCAGACGCGGGCGCCGAGGTCGCCTACCTGACCATCCCGAAGAAGGAGAAGTTCTTGTCGGCTGGGTGCTGTACGGGCGTCTTCGACGCCGAACAGCAGACCGCCCGATTCCTGCCCCGGTTGTGGGTGGGGGAAGAGGAGGCCCCCTGGTTGTATGCGGCCTACTACGCCAGCAACGTCGGGATGGTGGTGGCCCTCGGGTTCTGTGGCCGCCGCTGTCGCCGAGGCTTCCCGAAGGGTTGGCTCGGGCCTTTGCTGCTGGGCGCCCTACTCTCCTTGGCGATCAACGCCGTGTTCTTGGTCGAGGTGGCCGCGCCGCGCTTGCTCCACCTTCCTTACCACCACTGTCCCTACGACCTGGTGCCGCGAGCGCCGGAGGGGCTTGTGGCGGTGGCCTTGTTCTTCGGGGGCTGTTTCTCGGTGGGGTGGGCGTGCGTGGCGGGCTGGCTGGGCGGTGGCTCGGAGGCAGGGCCGTTCTTGCCGGACACGATCGCGGGCCTGCTTTCCCGCGCGCTTCTGGGCTACCTGGGGTCGCTGGCGATGACGTCGGTGGAACTGGTGCTGGCATGACTCGTAAGGCGAGCGGCAGGACTTGATTTTCTGTAGGACGGCCCTCCCGAGCCGTCCGGACGGCTCGGGAGGGCCGTCCTAC
>JBBSEZ010000376.1:0-9891 GCA_038239195.1 Gemmatales bacterium | reverse complement strand
GAAATCTCGCGAGTATCTGTGGGCAGCACTGGCGGCCGACCTTCGCGACAAGGTATACAACGCTCGCTGGCAACTGGTGCAGGCTTCGGACCAGGGGGTGGCCCTCATCGAGGAGAAAGTCCGCCGGGCCCGCGACGTCCCCGCCAAACAGGTGCGCAAACTGGCGGCCGGGCTCGATGACGACGGCCCCGAGGTGCGGAGGAAAGCCTTCGAGCAGTTGAAGGCCCTTGGCCCCGAGGCCGAGCCGGCCTTGCGTGCCGCCTTGCGCGATCGGCCATCCGCCGAATTGTCCCACAAGGCCGAGCTGCTTCAGAAAGCCTGGTCCCAGCCGCAGCCGGCGCAGGCCCTGCTGATCCTGGAGCAGATCAACACCGCGCGGGCACGCGCCGCGTTGATGGACCTCGCCGCCGGCAAGGCCGGCGCCCGGCGGACGCGGGAGGCACTGGCCGCCCTCCACCGAATGAAGGGTCGGCCCGTTGCCGCGCCCCTGGAGAGGCCGAAAATCGAGTTTCTCGCGGCCGGTCTCGCCACCGAGGCAACCTCCTGGCCGCGGGGGCCTGGCAAGCCGCCCTCGCCTGGGACCGACCTGTCTGGCAACCCGCTGCCGAAGGGCGCCATCGCCCGCATCGGCACCCCGAAGGCGATCGACGACAAACACATCGCCCCAGGGGCGGTGAGGGCCCAGGCCTGTCTCTCCCCGAATGGCAAGGCGCTGCTCACTCTCCGAGGAGACGGCGTGGTTCGGTTCTGGGAAACGGCAACCGGCCGGCCGCTGCGCTCGCTCCGGTTGAAAGGAGTTTCCCTCTCCCTGATGGTTCTCACCCCCGATGGCCTTGCCATCGCTTGCGCGGGACGGGACCAACAGTTGAGGCCGATCCTGGCCCTGCTGGACGCGGAGAACGGGGCGGTGCTGTGGAGCGCCCGCCTTCCTGGACGTGACGTCTCGTTTCTTGCTGTTTCAGGAGATGGCAAGGCGGTGGCCTGGGCGGCGGACGACGCGGTTCACCTGTGGGGCTCGAAGACCGGCCGGGAACTGCGCCGCTTCGTCGGACACAAGGACACCGTTCAGCTCGGGGCCTTCTCGCCCGATGGGAAGTTGCTCGTCACGGCCGTGGATGACGACGTGCGCGTCTGGGAGGTTCGTACCGGGCGTGAGGTGCGCCGCCTGAACGGGCATGGGGGACATGCGGTCCTGGCAGTCGCCTTTGCCCCCGATGGCAAGACGCTGGCCTCGGTTGGCGGGGATGACTTCCTGGCGCTGTGGGACGCCACAAGCTGGCAGCGCGCCCGCCGCATCCCCGTGGCCAGCGGTTGGCAGACTTATCTCGCCTTCTCTTCCGACGGAAAAGTGGTGGCCGGGGGAGAGACGTCGCGCACGCTGTCGCTTTGGGATGCCGGCACGGGCAAGCTGAAACACCGTCTCGGCGGGCACGTCGGTACGATCCGGGACGCCATCTTTGCCCGCGACGGCAAGGCGCTCGTTTCGGTCAGCGAAGACCGCACGGCCCTGGTCTGGAAATGGCCCTCCGCTGTTGCAGCCGAGGTGGGGCAGCCGAAGCCTGGCCCGACGGACGTACTGGGCAACCCGCTTCCACCGGGCGCGCTGGTCCGCATGGGTGCCTTGTGGTTGAGGCACGAGGACACGGCGGTCGCCGCCGCGGTCTCCCCCGACGGCAAGCGCCTGGCCGTGGCGGTCGCGGGCAACCACGGCCCGGCGATTTACCTCTGGGACGTCGCAACAGGCAAGGAACTGCGACGTTTCGGGGAGGGGCTCTGGCTGGGCCCACGCATCGCCTTCTCTCCGGACGGCAAGTTGCTGGCCACCGCGGCGAACCAGACGATTTACCTCTGGGCCCCGGCCACCGGCGAGCGCGTCCAACAGTTTATCGGACATCCCAACACGGTCACCTCCTTCGCCTTTTCGCCGGACGGCAAGACGCTGGCCGTGGGAGGCGGGGGCGACCGCGAGGGCACCGAGTACGACGTCCGCCTGTTCGACCTCGCCACCGGGCGGGAGCGGGCCCGGCTGGCGGCTCATCGAACAGCCGTCGGTCAACTCGTGTTTGCCGCCGACGGCCGGGCCTTGTTTTCCCTCGCCGATGAGCTCTGCGTTTGGAGCCCGGCGACAGGGAAACTGCTCCGGCGCCTGAACGCGCCTGGCCCGTGGCCCGTCCTGGCCCCCGACGGCCGAACGCTCATCTGCGAGGAGACCAAGACACGGCTTGCCCTGATCGACCTGGCCAGTGGAAAAACGCTCGCCCGGCTCGGTGGCACCGCGGGGGCCGGCGGGCTCTTTTCCCCCGGCGGCAAACGCTTCGCGGTTGCGGACGGCAAATCGCGACTGTGCCTGTGGGGCCTGCCCGGCGGCCGGAAGTTGCGCGAGCTCCAGGGAGCGAGCCAGGAGGCCCACCCGTTCTGTTTTTCCCCGGATGGCAAGAGGCTGGTCATCGCGAGCGGTGGCAGGGGGCGATGGAGGAGCTTCTTCGGCGACAGCGGGCTGCGACTGTGGGACGTCGGCACCGACACGGAGGTCAGGCCTGTCGCTGGCCATCGGGACGCCGTGACCTGCCTTGCGTTCGCTCCGGACATGCGCACGCTCGTCTCCGGCAGCTCGGACAAAACCCTGCGCGTGTGGGAAACGAAGACAGGCCGGGAGTTGCGTACTCTCGGCAAGCCCGGCCACCCGCTCACGGCCCTCGCCTTCGCGCCGAATGGCCGGACACTGGCAGCAGCAGACGCGGGCGGCACCCTCCTACTCTGCGATCCGGCCAGCGGGAAGCAGAGGGCTCGTGTCGAAGGTCACGCCGAGGGCATCCGCTCCCTGGCCTTCACTCCCGACGGCAAGGCGCTGGTGGCGGTCACCGGCAAAGGAGAGGTCGTCGTCCGGGATGCGGCGACGGCAAAGGAGCTGCGCCGCCACGACGTGCGGGAAGACCGGGGCACAGCCCTGGCCACATCTCCGGACGGCACCGTTGTCGTCTCGGTTCTCGGGCGCGAGGTTTTCGATGGCCCTGGCGGGCCGCTCCTGTTCTGGGACCGTGCGACGGATCGAGTGCTGGCGAAGAGGGAGGGGGAAAACAACGAGGTCTTCCAGGGAGCCACGTTCTCTCCCGATGGCCGGATGGTGGTCCTCAGGGGGGGGATCAACAACCGCTTCAACAGCTCCCGGTTCAGGCCCCACCTCCGGCTCATCGAGGTCGCCACCGGACGGGAAGTCCTCCGCCTGAACAAGGGAGAGGGGCCCCTTGCCTTTTCGCCCGACGGCCGAATCCTTGCCGTGGGTGATGCTCTGTGGGACCTGGCCACGGGCAAGGAGGCCGGCCGGCTGAAGGGCCATCGCGGCGCAGTGGAGTCGCTGGCGTTCTCCCCCGATGGGGCTCGACTGGCGAGCGGCAGCGCGGACACGACGGCCCTCGTCTGGCAGCGGTCAGCGCTCTTCGCGGCAGGTCGGCCGCCGGGAGGCCCGCTCCCCCTTGCCGCCCTGTGGGCCGACCTGGCCGGCGCGGACGCGGCGCGAGCCCACACCGCCGCCTGGCGCCTGGCGACAGGGCCCGACCGCGCCGTGCCGTTTCTCGACAAGAAGCTAAAGCCCGTCTCGAGGCCGGATGCGGCGCGGTTGGCCCGGCTCGTGGCCGACCTCGACAGCGACACCTTCGCGGTCCGGGAGCAAGCGCAGATGGCGCTGGAAGAGCAGGGCGAACTGGCCGAGGCCGCCCTCCGCGCGGTGCTACGGGCCAAGCCATCGGTGGAAACGTATCGCCGGGTGAAGAGGCTGCTGGAGAAGATCGAAGCCAGGCTCGCGTCCCCCCGCTGGCTCCAGACGATGCGGGCCATTGCGGTGCTGGAACGGATCGGCACCAAGGAGGCCCAAGTCGTGCTGGAAAAGTTGGCTCGCGGCGCGGGGGGCGCCTGGCCGACGCGGGAGGCGAAAGCGTCCCTTCAACGCCTTTCCCGGCGTGCGGCCCCGGAGGGCAAAACGGATTAGCGCCCAAGGCCGTAGCCAGCCCTGGCGGCGTAGGGGGTGGGGAAGAACCGACTATCCTTCAGGAGCTCTTCCTGCCGGTCGTGGCCCACTTTCAGGCCGAGGGTGAAGTCGCCGCTCTCCGCGCTACAGGCGGCGAACATCTTCTTGCCGGCGCGGAAGGTGGGATGGCCCCAGGCCCCGACCTCGCGGGCCTCGGGCAAGGCGAGGCAGAGGGAGCGGACCTGGTCGAGGGGGTTGGCGGGCTTTCGGGGCTTCATGGCGGGCCGTCCTCTTCGTGTGCTGGGGCTCGAGCCCGCAGGGGAGGGGGCTTTGCCCGTTTCTGCCCCTCTGAAAGGAATAGGGAAGCGGACCGCGTTCTCGCTTTGCCAGCCACCGCAGTTCCTGCCGGGCCCCGTTCCGGGAGGCATTGCTGCCCCCGCCCTAATCCCGGGCCCCGGCTGTCACTTTTACCAGGCGATGCCCCTTGAGCGCGAGCCCGGCAGCCGAGAGCCGCGCTTCCCAGCCCGCGCGGTTCCCGATGCCTGTCGTATCGGCGAGCAGCCCGTGTTGCTCTTCCTGTTTGGTCAGCCGCGCGAACTGCTCGTGAAGCGGGTGTTCCGGGTGGAGGAAGGCCTCCTTGCGGTGCAAGATCGGCGGGTTGCCGCTCTGACCATATTCGTAACAGTCCAGGTGGCGCGTCCGCAGCGACAGCCGGACGCAGCGCAGTAGCGCCGGGTGCGGGTCGCCCTCGAAGTCGGGGTAGGCCAGGTAGGAGAGCTTCCCCGTCCGGCGGTGGAGCTTGATGACGTTCGCCCCCTCGACTTCTCCGAGATACGCCCGGCCACAGCCCTCGTAGATGCGCAAGATCGGCCCCAGATGCCCGAGGGCGTCGCGGTGGACGTACAGGTCGTCGGGCAGCAGTTTGCCGACGGGGGAGCGCTTGCACGCCTCGTCGATGGCGCCGGGGTCGCCCGCCTTGAATAGAAGCTCGTCGGCCTGTCGGCACGCCTTGGCGTAGGTTCCGAAGAACGCCCGCATGTCGGCCTGCAAGGAGCGCGGCAGTTGCGTCAGCGTCGGCCGGCGGCGAAAGCGCGACAGGGCGAGGTAGACCAGCAAATCTTCCGTACGCCGCCGGCGCGCGGCCTCCCACTCCTCATCTCCCGTCACCTTGCGGACGAGGGCAAAGGCGCGCTTGAGCGAGCCGAACCGCGACGCCACCTCGCCCGCCTCGGTGAGCTCGTCGGGGGCCGGGAGCCGGCCGAGGGCGGAGATTGCGGACATGAAGGGCCCGAGCAAGGCCCGGTGTTCGTTGAACTGGGAAGGGCCCACGCGCCACAACGTTGGCCTCGATCAGAGAATTTGTCTCAACGGTGCTGGTTATCCGCGCTCGTCCAGGGCTATAATCCCTCCGTCGAATAACCAACGCAGGGAAGGCCATGACACAAGAAACCAACGAGCGAGGGGCGACGAGTAGCGGGCCCGAGGACCTCTTCGTGAACCTCTTCACGCAGGTCTTCGGCGTGGAGAAGGCGCTCCTGCTCGTTCCGCAGTATCCGGTCAGGGACGTCTACGACGGCGGTCGCTTCGTCGATTTTGCCTTGCGGGCTCGGGAGGAGAAGGTCGCCTTCGAGGTCGATGGGCTCATCGATCATCTTCCCGACGCCACCGCCATCCCGAAGTACGAGGACGACCTGCTCCGGCAAAACAGCCTGATCCACCAGGGGTGGCGAGTCTTCCGCTGGACGGATCGCCAGATCGCGCGGGAACCGGAACGGGTGAAAGAGCAACTCGCGCTCTTCCTCGAGCGACTCCCGGGCCTGCTGTCCTTCGATGATTTCCTGCCCCGGCAGACGGGCGACGTGGTGGAGCTCCGGGCGCATCAGGAAGACGCCTTGTTGGCGCTGCAACAGATGAGAGACGATGGAAAGACGATCGCGCTTCTGGATCACGCCACGGGCGCTGGAAAGACCATCACGGCCATCACCGACGCCCGACGACTCGGCGGGCGCACCCTCTGGCTGGTCCACACGCGAAACCTGGTCGATCAGACCTGGAGCGAGTTTCAGAAGCTCTGGCCAGAGGCCGAGACGGGCCGCTACTACGGAGGGGCGCATGAAGCGGAGGCGGACAACCTGGTCGGCTCGATCCAGAGCGTTGCCGACCGCCTGGAGGAGTTCTCTCCGACGGAGTTTGCTTATCTGGTGATCGATGAGGCCCACCACGCCGCCGCAGAGACATACCGGCGGGTGCTGGAATACTTTCGGCCCAAGTTTATCCTCGGGCTGACCGCAACCTCCGAGCGGGCGGACGGGCAGGACCTGCTGGAGCTCTTCCGCAACTGCGCCCATCGCTTGAGCCTCCGAGAGGCGGTCGAGCGCGGCGAACTGGTCCCGATCCGCTGCGTCCGCGTGGAGACGAACATCAACCTGGGCAAGGTGCGCTTCAATCAGGTCCAGTACAACCGCAAGGACATCGAAGAGACCATCGCCGTCCCCGCGCGAGACCGGCTCATCGTGGAGACCTACCTGCAACACGTTCCCGGCCGGAAGGCGGTCGCGTTCGCGGTCAACGTGAGACATGGGGAAGACCTGGCCGGGGAGTTTCGTCGCGCGGGAGTGCAGGCCGCCAGCGTCTCGGGGCGGATGACGAACCGGGAGCGCGAGCAGCACCTCGAAGCGTTCGCGACAGGGCGCTTGCAGGTTCTGTGCGCCTGCGACATCCTTAACGAGGGCTGGGACTGCCCGGCCGTCGAGGTGCTGTTGATGGCTCGCCCGACCCTGTCGAGGGTGATGTACCTTCAACAACTGGGCCGGGGCACGCGCAAGGCGCCGGGCAAGGAGTGCCTGATCGTCTTCGATTTCGTGGACAACGCCAGCCGGTACAACCAGTCCCTCAACTTGCACCGCGTTCTCGGCGTGAACCGCTATCGCCGCGGGGGGCTGACTCTGGCTTCGCAACACCTGTTGGAGGCTGAGGAAGAGGCCCTCGGGCGCGGCGAACGCCCGACTACGGTGTTGGAGGTCGGGCTGTGGGCCAGGGAGTATCAGGAGATCGACGTCTTCAACTGGCAGCAAGAAGTCGCCGACATGATTTCGCTACCCGACGTCGAGCGCGAGTTGGGCGTAGCGGAGGGGCGGGTGAGAGGGGCCATCGAGCGCGGCCAGGTCAAGCCCGACCACACACTCCAACTCGGCGAGCGGGCCTACTTCTATTTCCACCGCGACCGCGGGGAGGAGGTTCGCCTGGCCATCGGCGCGCCCAAGGTGGAAGAACATTCGGCCCGCGATCGATTTCTTGAGTTCATCGGCGAGATGGACATGACGATGTCGTACAAGCCGGTGATGCTGCTGGCCCTCCTGGGCGCCGTCGGCGAGGATGGGCGGGCGAAAGTGAGCGAGGTAGCAGAAGGGTTCCGGCGGTTCTACCAGGAGCGCAGGACGAATGGCCTCGCGGTCGAGCGCCCAGGCGCCCGGCGGCAGTCGGTGGACGAACTGGACGCGGGGGCCTTGCAGAGGCTCATGCTCGGCAAGCCGTTCGAGACGTTCGAGCGCCGGCGCTTCCTGCGCTACGACCGGGACCTCGCTTACGTCCGCTTTGAGCCGTGCCTGTGGCGGCAACTCGCGACAAACGACTTGCAGGAGGTGCAGGCGCTGTGTCAGCGGAGTATTCAGAGTTACTATGAGCGCATCCGGGTGGTGTGAGTGGCCATGCCTCTCGCTAATTCCCGCCAGGGCCATCCACAGGGCTCCGCCGTTGAAAATCGGTGGCCTGGTGCCGAGACTCAAAGGCGCCCCCTCCGATGACCCCCGAGAGGACCTCCAAGCCCGAAGGTTGGTGGACAAGAGAGTGGATTTTTCTGGCAGTGATCACGCGACGCTAACAGAGAAGGTCTCGCATGAGTAATCTGACACTGGTCCCCGCTTTTCGATGCAAGGTCGATACCTGGCGGTACTACGTCTGTCGAATGAAATACGTCGAGGCAGCGCGAGAGATACGGTTCCCCTCGGAACTCGGACGCAACCTGGAGTTGAGCGAGTTCATCCAGCGAGGCCTCACTGCTCGTACGAGAGGCTTCACCGAGGCCCTTCTCCAGTCGGTACACCCTTTCCTCGGGAGTTTGGTGGTCGCTGTCTGGGGTGGCGAGCCTCGCTACACACCACTGTCGATGGATGACCCGAAAGGGATGCTCGATGGCCTGGAAGAGGGCCTCGGCGTTCTCACCTTCGATGGCACACGGACATACTTCGTGCTCGACGGACAGCATCGCCTGCGGGCGATCAAGGACGCCATCAGGCAGAAGCCGGAAATTGGCAAGGAGGACGTCTGCGTCCTCATCGTCACCCACTGGGACACCCCGGAGGGGCGGCTGCGGACGAGGAGGCTCTTTTCCAACATCAACCGGAACGCCAAGCAGACCGGCACGGCCGAGAACGTCGCGCTCGACGAGGACGACGGGTTCGCCATCCTCACCCGGCGGGTGCTCGACGAGCACGAGTTCCTCAGGCAGGAGGGGCGAGTCAAGGTCATCATCTACGCGGGGGATGAAGGGGAGTTGAAGCTCGCGTCTGGCAGCGTCCCGAAGACGGATGCGCGAGCCCTGACCACGTTTACGGTCCTCTACGACGTGCTCCACTACTTGGGCCTTGAGTTGCCAGGCGCGATGCGGGCCAGGACGACTCGCCCGTCGGACGAGGTTCTGGAGGAGAGTTACAACTTCCTCACCTCGCGCCTCGATGACCTGCTGAAATACTGTGGGAACGTCCGCGAGCGGCTGGAAACGGCCCAGTCCGCCCGCGACGTCCGCGCCCCCAAGAACGCAGAAGGCGAGGGACACCCCTTCCTGCGCCCCGTCGTCCAGAAAGCGGTTGCTCGCGTGGCTTCCGAGATCGCTCAGCAAGGGGCGCTGCCCTGGGCCGAGATCATGCAACGGCTCTCCGAACTGGACTGGAAGATGGCCTCGCCCCCCTGGGAGTCGGTCTTCAGCGTGGACGGGGGGAAGATGCTCGTCGGGAAGGAAAACACGACCCTCCTCGGCGACCTACTCCACGTCCACCTCGCCCCACGGAGTGGACAGGACATCAAACGCGCCCGGAAGGCGTTCAAGGACGTGCGCGGCAAGCAATATCCCGTGGCCGAGGAAGAGTTGGCGAAGCGCATCCCCCAAGGGGAAGTGCGCCCGGTTCTGGCCCCGATCGTGCTTCCGGCGGAAATCTCAACCGATGCGGAGCCCGAGCCCACGACTGCGAGCGACACGCAACCCACGTCCTCAAGCGCTGGGTCGAACCCACCAGCAACAGCGCCCGAGAGCCCCTGAAGAACGAAGGGGGCTCGGCGCCCCACTTCAGGAGTAAGACCTCAGCGAGGAGGAGATCCTCAAGCGGGTTGACCGCCGGCTCCGCGACCTGATCGCCCTGGCCAAGAACAAGGCAGCCGGGACCGAAGACGCGGGCGAGCCTGACGCCGACGACGAAGGGGAAAGTGCGGCAGGGGATCCGCCCTCCGCCGACGCGGCGGAAAAGCCTGTCGATTAGGTGCGAGCCGAGGGCGAACGCTCCCCATCAGGGGGCCGTGAGGCAACCCCGGGCAGGCCGGCGAGTCAACGAGAGGCCCCTCCTGGTGGCTGGGCCCCTGGCAACAACGAGCCCGGGGGCCTGGCGCCGTTCCCAGGGGAGATTTTCCGTTCGTTTCATCGCACGAACACACCACCTGGGGCTGCGCGATGAAACGCTGAAACCGACGGAAATCCGTAGTGCGTCAACGAAAAGCGCAGAAGGCCGAGTCACTTCAACTCACCAGCTACCTTCCCAAAGGGGCGCATTCAGGGTTTGTCGGCCACAGGGGCACCAACGATTGGTGCCGCAAAAGCCAGGGAGTGAAGGTGTTGCAATCTGCCAGCCTTGGCGAACGAGCGAAGCATGAGCATGGCT
>JBBSEZ010000375.1:0-9899 GCA_038239195.1 Gemmatales bacterium | reverse complement strand
CGCTCGCCGACGACGCATTCATCGGGCGCACCCTCCCCGCCATGGAACTGTGCTTCGATCCTTGAACCGAGTTGATACCGAAAGGGGACAGGGCGGCACAAGGCCAGTCCGCCTGGGCGACCGCGTCACCCCGCGTCCCGGCGCGCCGGGGCCTTGCCTCGGTCTGGCCCCGGGAGGATGGAAACCGCGCAGGGGCCGGAAGGGGCCGGCACGAAGGCTGGCTACCGTTTGGTGATCTGGAGGAAGATGATGTGCTGGTTCTCCTCGGTGAAGATCCGGATGTCCCGGATGTCCGCCTGGGGGATCTTCATCGAGATGTCCAGCATCTCCTGGCGGGTCCGATAGATCAACGGCCAGGCCATGAAGCTCTCCATGTAACCGACGTCTCGGATGCCGGGCATGAAGTTGGCCACCAACAGCCGCCCACCCGGCTTGAGGAGGTGGAACATGGCCTCGGTCAAGCGCTGGGCCATGGACTGCTGAACGTAGTCGAAGAGGCCGGTCGAATACACGAGGTCAAATAGGCCGAGCTCCGCTTTCTGCATGAGGAGCTGCCTGATGCTGACCGGAGCGACCTCGACCCCGAAGCGGGAGTAACAGCTATCGACCATTTCCAGGCTCTGCGTGTCCGAGTCGAGAGCGATGAACCTTCCGAACTTGCGGCGCTTGAAGGCGCCGGCAAGGACGGCCTCGCGCAGGTGCCCGGCGGCGATGGACAGGATGTGAGGTCGGCTGATCTCGTCGGCGATCCGGTCCAACAGGTCGGCGATGAACCCGCGGCGAGCGCGAACTCCCTCGGTGGCCGGGATCATGGTCGTGTAATCGAAGAGAGCTCTCCCGATTGCCGAGATTCCTTGCGGCACGTCCCAGTGCTCCTCGCGGCCGTAGATGAAGTCCAGCAGTTCCGCGTCCCCGGCATAACCTCGGGGCTTGGCAAAGGCGCGGAGGGTAAACGGGTCCTGGTGGAGCAGGCCCCGGAGAGGGTGGCGGAGACAGATCGAGACGAACGAGTTCCACTCCTGATCGCTCGAGTTGCTCCTCCGCGCGTGCAGCCCCTCGATAAGCCCTTGCATGCCCTCCGCGACCAAGGCCTTGTCGATCTCGGGCTCAGTGGTCTGAGCTTGGATGAGCTTCTGATATGCCTCGTTGAGCAGGGAGTCATCGTAGACTTCCTCCAACTCAAACGCCAGCATGTCCGCACGGTCTGGAATGGTCATGGTTTTCCCCGCTCTCCTCGCTCCGCTGAAGCCGGCCGAACGCCGCCGGGGCCGCCCCAACCGTAGGTCTCCGCGAACGAGAAGTCACCGAAGTTTATCAGAGCTCCTTTCCGCAGGCAAAACAATAGCGCCCCCAGCCCGAAGGTTCGCTTTCCTCGATTTCCGGCCTGTCGGACCAGGAGATGTGCCGACTGTAGCAGGGGCAGCGGCAAGGGGGGCGCTCCGACGGGGGGCCCCAAGGGACCTCGGCAGCCAGGGTGGTCGGGCGAGGGGGACCTACCTCGGCACCCGATCCTCCTCGTCGCGGGCCTACAGGTCGTAACAACGCCTCCACGGGGGCAGGGGGCGAAAGGCCGCGGAGGTGCGGTCAGGGGCCGCAGGAGCTATGAAAAGCGACAAGGTTGGGGTATCATCAACAACACCTGTCCGGACCTCGCAGGTGAAGAAAGCTGGCTGGACACGGGCCCCGCTTTCCCGAAGGTGATAGAGCCGGACCGGGCCGGCACTGTGGACGATTTTATGCTGAGTAGCACGAACTCAACCGCGACCTCGTGTCTGGTGCCAGCACTGGCGGCCGAGCCGGACGGGGAACGAACGTTTGGCGGCCGCTACCGCATCCTGCGTTCCTTGAAGAAAGGCCAGGGGGTGGAGACTCTCCTGGGCAGGGACCTCGCGGAGAGCGAGGCGGTCGTCGTCAAGACGACGGTCGCCGGGGCCTTCTCGACCGCGGCACGGATGCGCCTGGAGCATGAGGCCGGAGTGTTGCGCCGCCTCCGCAGTCCGCAGTTCGCGCCGCTGCTCGATCTGGGCCGCGAAGGCGACCTCCTTTACCTGGTCCTGCCATTCATTTCCGGGTGTACGCTTCATGCCCGCCTGGCCGCCGGGCCCTTGTCGGTGCGCGACGCGCTCACCGTTGGCCACGATCTCCTGACCGCTCTCCAGGAAGCCCACCGGCACGGAGTGTTACACCGCGACGTGAAACCGGCAAACGTGATGGTGGACGAAGAGGCGCCCCTGAAGCGGGCGCTGCTCATCGACTTCGGGCTCGCTCGGAGCGCCCGGCTGGACGTCTCGATCCGCGATCAGCCGGTGGGAACGGCCCGGTATCTGTCGCCGGAGGGGGCAGGGCTGCTCGATCACGACGTGGACGAGCGTTCGGACCTCTACTCGGCCGGCGTCGTCCTCTTCGAGTGTCTCGCGGGCCAGGCACCGTTTGGGGGGGAAACGGTCGGGGAGGTTTTGCGACAGCACTTGACGGTGCAGCCTCCGGAGTTGCGAAGCCTGGGGCTGGCCGTGCCGCGCGCCCTCGACGAGCTCCTACAGCGCCTCCTCCGCAAAGACCCGCGCGATCGGTATCAGTCGGCCGAGGCCGCGGTTGCCGACCTCGAGGTTATCGCCGATGCACTGAACCGTGGGATCGCGGAGCCAACCCTCGTGGTAGGCCTGCGCGATCGCCGCCGAACCCTGACCGAGCCCGCCTTCGTCGGGCGCGGCGGCGAGCTTCAGATGCTGGACGTCCACCTCGAACTGGCACGTGCTGGTCAGGGCGGGTTGGTCCTGCTCGAAGCGGAGTCGGGCGGCGGCAAGACTCGCCTGCTGCGAGAGCTGGCACAGCGGGGCGCATGTCAGGGCGCCTGGGTGTTGCGCGGGCAAGGCCTGGACCAGGCGGCGCAGCGACCGTTCCAGGTGCTTGTGGGCGTGGCCCAAGAGGTGGTCGCGGCGGCCCGCGCCGATCGCGCGTTGGCAGAGCGGATTCACCAGGGGCTCGGCGAGCACCGTCCAGCGGCGTGCGCCGCGATCCCCGAGTTAGGGGAGGTGTCGGGCACCCGGCCCGAGGAGATGCTCGGCCCCGAGACTTTCGCGGAAATCCGCAGCCTGCAAGCCCTGACGGCCTTGCTCGACCTGCTCGGGTCAGAGGAGCAACCCGCGCTGGTGTTGCTCGACGATTGCCAGTGGGCCGATCAGCTCACGCTGAAGCTCCTGGGACACTGGCAGCGGCGACAGGCCGCCGGAGAAGGATCGCGCCACGTCCTGCTGGTCGTCGCCTTCCGTTCGGAAGAAGTCCACGCCGATCACCTGCTACGCGCCCTCCTGCCCGCCGCCCACCTGAAGCTCCCTTCCTTCGGCCCCGACGACGTCCGGCGGCTGGCGGAATCCATGGCCGGGCCCCTGCCCGAGGAAGCGCTGGCCGTGGTCGAGCGGCTTGCCGAGGGGAGCCCGTTCATGGCCTCGGCGGTGCTGCGCGGCTTAGTGGAAGCGGACGCTCTGGTGCCCGAGGCGTCGGGGTGGCGCGTCGAGCCGCTGGCGATGGCCGACGTCCACTCCTCGCGCCACGCGGCCGCCTTTCTGTCCCGTCGCATCGACCTGTTGCCTGCGGCGGGGGCTGCTCTTCTCTCCGCGGGGGCCGTCCTGGGCAAAGAGTTCGACCTCCATCTGGCCGCCACCCTGGCCAATCAGACCTCCGCCGAAGCAATCCGGGCCCTGGACGAGGCGCGAGCCCGCCACATGATCTGGGTCAAGCCCCAGGAAACGCGCTGTGTCTTCATCCACGACAAACTGCGGCAAACCTTGCGCGAGCGCCTCCCTCTTGAGGCGCGCAGCGAACTGCATCGCCGGGCCGCCTTGTACCTCGAAAAAGAGGACGCCGACCGGGTCTTCGAGCTGGCTTACCACTTCGACGCCGCCGGCGAGAGCGCCCTCGCCCTCCCCTACGCGGTAAAAGGGGCGGAACGAGCCCGAGCGCAACACGCACTGGAGCTCGCCGAACAACAGTACCGCATCGCGAACCGCGGGGCCGAACAGGACCGAGTCGGCCCCGCCACGCGCTATCGCATCGCGGAGGGGCTGGGCGACGTCCTGATGCTGCGGGGGCGGTATAGCGAGGCAGCCGCGCAAACAGCGGCCGCCCGGGAACTGGCCGAGGGGGAGCTCGCCCGGGCGCAGGTCGAAGGGAAACTGGGAGAACTGGCGTTCAAACAAGGAGACATGAAAACTGCCATCGATTGCATCGAGCGCGGCTTGCGATTGCTCGGCAAGTGGGTGCCGCGGTGGTCGGTCACGTTTTTTCTCCTTCTGCTTTGGGAGGCTGCGGTTCAGGCCCTGCACACGCTGCTGGGCGGCCCGTTGCTGGGTCTGAGGGCCCTCGACAGGGCCGAGGGCGCTCGGACCGTTGGAGGGGCGGAGAAAGAGCTCCTCGTCATCCGGCTGTACAACCGCTTGACCTACGCCTACTGGTTCAAGCGCGGGCAAATCGCCTGTCTCTGGGCGCACCTGCGCGGCATGAACCTGGCCGAGCGTTATCCTCCAACCCTCGAACTGGCTCAGGCCTATTCGATCCACGCGCCTGTCATGAGCCTGGTCCCTCTCTTCAACCGGGGGATTCGCTACGCGGAGAAGTCGCTGGCGATCCGCAAACAGCTCGGCGACCTGTGGGGGCAGGGGCAATCGCTGCATTTTTACGGCGTGGTTTTGTACGCCGCCTCGCGCTTCTCCGAGTGTATCGAGAAGTGCCAGGAGGCCGTGCGGTTGCTGGAGCACACCGGCGATTACTGGGAGGTCGGCATCGCCCGCTACCAGATCGCGGCCAGCCTTTACCGCCTGGGCAATCTCCCCGGCGCCGTCTCCGAGGCACGCCGGATTCACCGCTCCGGCCTCGAGCTGGGCGACGTCCAGGCCTCGGGCATCAGCCTGGACGTCTGGGCCCGCGCGTCGGGGGGGCGAACGCCGCCCGAGGTCGTTCGGGGGGAGCTCGAGCGCCCCCGGGAAGACGTTCAGGGCAGCGCGCAAGTGATGTTAGCCGAGGGCGTGCGATTGCTTGGCGAAGGTCGGCCAGCCGCGGCAGCGGCGGTGTTCGAGGAGGCGCGAACGCTCGCGCATACCGCAGGCATCGTCAACACCTACGTCACGCCACTGCTGCCCTGGCTGGCAACCGCGCTCCGCCAACAGGCCGAAGAGACCAACGACTACAACCCGGGCCGGCGACGTGAACTGCTGCGCCGGGCCGGCCACGCTGCTCGGCAGGCGCTGCGGGTCGCGCGGAAGTTCCAGAACGATCTGCCGCACGCGCTCCGGGAGAGCGGCCTTCGGGCGGCCATGCAAGGCCGCCAGCCCCGCGCCCGCAAGTGCCTGGGCGCCAGTCTGGAGGTCGCCGTGCGGCAAGGGGCGCGCTTCGAGCATGCCCAGACGCTCTTCGTCCGGGGCCGGGTGGGCCTGGAACTGGGCTGGCCGGGCGCCAAGGAGGACGAGGAGGCCGGGCGCGAAGCGCTGCGGTCGCTGGGCGCCGATTGGGCCCTCGCCGAGCCCTCGGCGGTGGACGTGGTGGAGACCGCGGGGCCCGCCACGCTTTCCCTGGCCGACCGCTTCGACACCGTGCTGGGCTCGGGCCGCCGCATCGCCTCGTCCCTCACCCGGGACACGATTTTTGCCGCGACACGCGACGCCGCCTTGAAGCTTCTCCGCGGCGAACGCTGCCTCCTCATCAAGTGGACCGGGGAAGAGGGCGGCGAGGACCTGACGATGGTTTCGGGAGAAGTGGAGGAGCAATATAGCCGATCGCTCACCCGCCGGGCGCTCGAGACCGGGGCCGTCATCGTTTTCGCCGAGGGCAAGCCCGACGAGACCGGGGAGACGGCCCTGCTGGCCGGGGTGCGCTCGGCCCTGTGCGCCCCGATCTTCGTCCGCGGGCAGCCGGCCGCCTGCTTCTACGTCGCCCACCGGCACGTGAGCGGGCTGTTCGGCGAGGACGAGAAGCGCCTGGCGGAATTCATCGCCACCATCGCCGGGGCCGCCCTGGAGAACGCGGAAGGGTTCGCCGACCTGCGACGCCTGAACGAGACGCTCGAGCAGCGCGTGCGCGAGCGGACCGCCGCGGCCGAGGCACGCGCCGGCGAACTTGCCCTGGCCAACACCGAGCTTGAACAGACCGCCGCCGAGTTGAGGCGGTCCGAGGACGAGCTGCGGCTGGCCAAGGACGCGGCGGAGTCGGCCAACCGGGCCAAGTCGTCGTTCCTGGCGAACATGAGCCACGAGATTCGGACCCCGATGAACGGCATCATCGGCATGACCGAGTTGGCCTTGCACACGACGCTGAGCGCGGACCAGCGCGACTACCTCGGCATCGTGCTACAGTCCGCGGACTCGCTGCTGCGCCTGCTCAACGACATCCTCGATTTCTCCAAGGTCGAGGCGGGCAAACTGGAGCTGGAGCTCATCCCATTCGAGTTGCGGGACAGCCTGGGCGATGCGATGCACACCCTCGGCGCCCGCGCGGCCGAGAAGGGGCTGGAGCTGGCCTGTCACGTGCCCCCCGAGGTCCCCGACGCGCTGCTGGGCGATCCCGGCCGGCTCAGCCAGATCGTCATCAATCTCGTCGGCAACGCCCTCAAGTTCACCGCGCAGGGAGAAGTCGTGGTCGGCGTGGAAACGGGCCCCTCGAGCGCCGACGAGGCAACTCTTCACTTCAGCATTCGCGACACGGGCATGGGCATCCCGGTCGAGAAACAACAATTGATCTTCGAGGCCTTCTCGCAGGTGGACAGCTCCACCACGCGCCGCTTTGGGGGGACAGGGCTCGGGCTGACGATCTCGCTCCAGTTGACGGCCTTGATGGGCGGGAAGATGTGGGTCGAGAGCGAGCCCGGCAAGGGGAGCACGTTCCACTTCACGGCTCGCTTCGGGCTCCAGAAAGACGGTCCCCGCCGCGAGGCAATCCCAACCCCGGAGGCCTTGCGGGGCGTGCCGGTGCTGGTGGTGGACGACAACGCCACCAACCGCCGCATCCTCAAGGAGGTCGTTGCCGCCTGGGGCATGACGCCGACGCTCGCCGACAGCGCCGAGGCGGGCCTGGCCGAGATGCACCGAGCCGCGGGCCAGGGGAAACCGTTCCGTCTGCTGCTCCTCGACGCCATGATGCCAGACCTGGACGGCTTCGACATGACCGAACGGATTCGGTCCGCTCCCGAACTGAGAGGGCTGCCGATCCTCATGCTCTCCTCCGCCGGGCAGCTGCAGGACGCCGACCACTGCCACGAACTGGGCATCGCGCGCTGTCTGCTCAAGCCGGTCAAGCAGTCCGACTTGCAGGGCGCCATCCTGCGGGCGCTCGCCCCGGAGGAAGGCCACCCCCGGGACACGCCAGTCGGAGCTCGCGCCGGGGCCGAGGCCGCGGGACAGCGTCGCAAACTGCGAATCCTTCTCGCCGAGGATGGCATGGTGAACCAGCAGGTGGCTGTGCGGCTGCTCGAACTGCGCGGCCACGCGGTCGCAATCGCCAACAACGGCCGAGAGGCCCTCGCCGTCCTTTTCGGTCAGGAACCAGGAGCCAGGGCGCAGGGCGCAGGGGGGGATGCTCCTCTGTCTCCTGACTTCGACGTCGTGCTGATGGACTTGCAGATGCCCGAGATGGACGGCTTCGCGGCGACGGCCGCCATCCGCGAGCGCGAGAAGAGCACGGGAGGACACGTCCCGATCATCGCCTTGACCGCCCACGCCATGAAAGGCGACCGCGAGCGCTGCCTCGATGCGGGCATGGACGGCTACCTGTCCAAGCCGATCCAGTCCAGGGCCCTGTACGAAGCGGTCGAGGGGCTTGCGTCAGCCCGAAAGCCCGCCGAGGAGGCAGTTGGGCCGCGGCCCGCTCTGGAAGGGCCTCCGGCGGAGGGCGTCGATTGGAAGGGGGCGCTGGAGCGGCTCGGCGGGCGGAAGGAATTGCTTCGCGAGATGGCCAGGCTCTTCCTCAAGGAGTCCGCCAAACTGCTGCCGCAGATCGAGGCCTCTCTCGCTGCGGGAGACGCGGCCAAGGTGCAGCGGCTGGCCCACACCCTCAAGAGCGCGGCCGACTGGTTTGGCGCCAGGGCGGCCGTCGCCGCCGCCTGGGGACTGGAAAGATTGGCCCAGAATGGTAATCTGGTAGGCGGTAGCGAGGCGCGCAGCGCGCTCGAACAGGAACTTCAACGGATCGAGCCGGCGCTGACGGTTTGCGCACGCGGTGAGATACCCTGAGCCCTCCCCAAACCCTTTCGCGCTCCGCCGGGAGGATCCGGCGGGGAGCTCCCGGGGCGCCCGATCCCGGGGCACGTGCGCGAGACGCTCGGAGGATCGCGGTGGCACAGATCAAAGCAAAGGTGCTTGTGGTTGACGACTCGCCGGTGGACCGCTTCGTAGCAGGGTCCCTCCTCGAGGCGCTTCCCCACTTGACCGTCGCCTATGCCGAGGATGGCCGGGCGGCACTGGAGGCGATCGGCGAGGACCTGCCCGACCTCGTCCTGACGGACATGCAGATGCCGGAGATGAACGGGCTCGAACTGGTCCAGGCCGTTCGGCGCAACTATCCGTCCGTGCCGGTCATCTTGATGACGGCCCACGGCAGCGAAGACATCGCCGTGCGCGCCCTGCGGACGGGGGCCGCCAGCTACGTCCCCAAGAAGAACCTCGGGCACGATCTCGTCGAAACGGTCGAACGAGTCCTGGCGATTTCCCGCGCCGGTCGAAACCACGAAAGGGTCTGGGAATGCCTGGAGGAAATGGCGTCGCGGTTCACCCTGCCCAATGACCCGACCTGTTTGCCCCCCCTCATCGGGCACCTCCAGGACCAGATGGCCCACCTGAAGCTATGCGACAAGAGCGGGCTGATCCGCGTGGGCACCGCCCTGCACGAGGTGCTGGTCAACGCCATCGAACACGGCAACTTCGAGCTCGGCTCGGACCTGCGCGAGGCGGGCGACCGGTCGGCCTACATCAAGCTGTGCGACGAGCGCCGCCGGCTCCCCCCCTACGGCGACCGCCGCGTCTTCGTGACCGCACGGATCTCGCGGGCCGAGGCGTCCTACGCGATCCGCGATGAGGGGCCGGGGTTCGATCCCTCGACCTTGCCCGACCCGACCGACCCGGCCAACCTGGAGAAGACGACCGGCCGCGGGCTGCTGCTCATTCGCACGTTCATGGACGAAGTGACCTTCAACGCCACCGGTAACGAGATCACGCTGGTCAAGCGCCGCAAGGGAGGCGCCTGAAGAGATCGCGCACCGACGGGGAGAGAGCGCCCGGTGCGGCAACGAGGCCGGGGCGCTTGGGGACGAGCTTCCTGGGACGGGAGAGGAAACGGCACGGGAGACAGTGGGCCATGAGCCTCGACCCGCGGTTAGGCAGCCTGCTACTGCGCTGGGGGCAAATCTGCAAGGGGGGAGGCTCCATCTCTCCAGAAGAGCTGTGCCGCGACTGCCCCGAATTGCTCGACGAGCTGAAACGGCGGATCGACGCCTTCGAGACCTTGACGAGCTTGTCCAGCACGCCGAGGGAACGTTCCGCCAGCGCGAGGCCGCACGACTCCGTGCCTGCGGGCGGGCCGGAGTTTGCGGGCTACGAGGTGATCGGGGAACTGGGGCGCGGGGGGATGGGCGTCGTCTACAAGGCGTTCGATCGCAAGCGGCAGGAGGTAGTTGCGCTGAAGACCTTGCAGCACGCGAGCCCTGCCGCGCTGTACCGCCTCAAACAAGAGTTTCGCGTCCTGGCGGACGTGACGCACCCCAATCTGGTGGGCCTTCACGAGCTCGTGTCCGATGGCAAACAGTGGTTCCTGACGATGGAGCTCGTCGAGGGCCCCGATTTCCGGTGGTGACTCCATCGGGCTTCTTGCCGGGGTTTTCACCTCGTCCGCAGCTTGGAAAACAGCCCCCAGAAGCCCGG